>DATJII010000284.1:0-14558 GCA_035493435.1 Candidatus Limnocylindria bacterium
ATGCGAGGTTTGACGAGCGCAGGCCTGGGTAAAATCGCCCCCGCGAAGCGAGCGCCAGCAGGTTGAAATCACCAACACGATCAAGCGCGAGCCTGTTGCAGGCTCGTTGCCGTGAAACACCCTTCCAAAAGGGTTCGCGCATTGGCCGTCGCCGAGATTCAGGCCTCCTCGTGCTCGCGAAAAAACTTACCACCCAACCCAGGCCTGCGCGCCTCAGAAGGCGTTTAGCCTGGGCTAATATTCGTGGGCCTTTCAGGCCCGGATAAAGGGGAGCTTGGCTGCGCTATTGGGCCGAAGGAACGGCACTATAAACGGCATACATCTCGTCCCGGATCTTTCGTCGGCTCACCAGTCTGAACTGGGCGGCATCGGCCAGGTGTTCAATACCTATGCCTTCGGCGATGGTGGGGGCCTCTTGCCCACCGAATACATACGGGCAGATCGTGAGGTTGATTTCGTCCACCACGCGAGCCCGGAACAGGCCGTCGTTTACCTTGGCCCCGCCTTCGGAAAGCAGGCGACCGATGCCATAGCGTTTCCGCAGGTGTCGCAAGGCGGCCGGGAAATCCAGTTCTTCGCCCGGCGAAATCCAGACTTCAGCGGCTCGTTCCTCCAGCCACTGCCGATTTGATGTGGGGATACGGCTGGTCGTCAGGACTACTATAGGGGAGGTGTGTTTCGTCCACAGGGCCGCCTCGGGAGAAATCGTCCCGCGTCCCGTTACAACGACTCGCACGGGATACTCCGCCAGTCCAGCCTTGAGGCGTCTGCGGCGAAACTTCTCGCCGCCGTTTCCCAAGGTCGCTCCCGTCTCCTCGATGGTCCGGGCTCCGCACAGGATGGCATCGGCCGTGGCGCGCAGTTCGTAAAGGTGTTCCAGGTCTCGGGGACTGCCGAAGGTGGTAACCTCTCGACCAGCGGTGGCGATCTTGCCGTCCGCACTCATCGCCATGTTGATCAGGACAAACGGGCGTAAAGGAATGGAGGAGTTTGCGGAGGTCATTGAATGAACATGGCATCGCCGTAGCTGAAAAACCGGTACCCTTGGGTAACAGCTTCCCGGTAGGCATTCAGGATGAACTCGCGGCCGTCGGTGGACCGAGGTGCTGCGAAGGCGCTCACTAGCATCAGCAGGGAGCTCTGCGGCAAGTGGAAGTTCGTTAGCAAGGCGTCCACCACCTGGAATTCCGCCGGGGGATAAAGGAACATGTCCGTTGAACCGGGGCCGCCAGGCACGGAACCTTTCGTGAGACGGGCCGCAGCCTCCAGGACCCGAAGCGAGGTAGTGCCTACAGCCACGACCCGTCGGCCATTGGCTTTGGCAGTGCGAATCGCCAACGCTGTTGCTTCCGGGATTGAATAGCGTTCTCGGTGCAGGCGGTGGTCGGCAACCAAGTCCACCTTGATCGGAGCAAAGGTTCCCAATCCGACGTGTAACGTCACGTGGCGAGTTTCGATCCCTTTGGAACGCAGTTGGTTGAGAAACTCGTCGGAAAAATGGAGACCGGCCGTCGGCGCCGCCACGGATCCTTCCTGGCGCGCGTAAACCGTTTGATACCGAGTAACATCTGCGGAATCCCGGGAATGGGCGGGACGGGCGATGTACGGGGGGAGGGGTATCTCGCCATGGGTGTTGGCAAACTCAATGATCGATTGCGGGCCGGTAAAGCGCAGTTGCACGTGGCCCTCCTCGTTTTTTTGGAGAACGGTGGCCGTCATTTCGGAGGGGACCTCAGGGGCGCTTAGGAGGCGAATGGTGGTTCCCGGACGGACCCGTTTTCCTGGACGCAAAAGGGTCCACCAAACTTCGGGTTCAACCTGCTCGGTCAGCAGCATTTCTACCTCTCCCCCTGTGCCCAACTTTTCTCCCCTCAGCCGGGCGGGGATGACCCGGGAATCGTTGAAAATGAGTAAGTCGTTGTCGCACAGGAAGTGGGGAAGATCAACGAACCGCCGGTGCGCCAAGGCGCGAGAAGAACGATCCACCACCAGCAAGCGCGATCCGGTCCGTTCCGGGGTGGGAACCTGCGCAATAAGGTTATCGGGCAGGTGAAAATCGAAATCCGAAACGCGCATGAAACGAAATGAGACCAAGAAAAAGGGCCTTCGCCAAGCGTTGCGGCGCAAGGGTTAGCGTAATATTGTGAATAACTTGTGAATAGTTATCGGGAAATACAAGGGGAATTTTGGGGAACTTTGTTGACCATTTGGGGGTCTGAGGGTACTACAGGTGTGTCGCGGGAACCTTGGGGTCTCGCAGGGGAGAATAGGGAAACTCAGGTATGTCAACGGGTGCCACAGAATCGGTCCAACAGACCATCAGCCGACAGGTTGATTGGAGACCGTTCTTCACCTCGGAGTATTCCTACACGGTCGATAGCCAAGGTCGTCTTCAATTTCCCCCCTCGTGGCGTCCCCCCTCCGGACAACTGGAACTGGTGGCCGTCTGGCTACGGCACAAAAAATCTGGCAAAGAGCATCTTCAGCTCTTGACTGTAGAGGCCTTCTCCCAACTTAGCCAACCCAAATCGGACGGCACCCTGAGTCCCGAGACTGAGGAAGCTCACGCGAAACGCCTGGCAATTCAGCACGCTTTTGCCCGCCGGTCGGCCCAGGTGGAATTGGACAAGGTGGGACGCCTCAATCTCCCGAAGAAGCTTTTGGAACGCGCCGGGATCGGTGCCGAAGCACTTTTCGTCGGGTGTGGCGATCGCATTGAAGTCTGGAGCGAAGCCGCATTCGAAGAGGCGCTGGCGTTGGAATCCGACCTGATCCCGGAAGACTTGCGCGTTCCGCCCCTAACCCGTGGAGAGAAAGGCAAGTAGCGATGAGTGCGGTCCATTGGATTTATTCATTGAAGGGTTTTGCGAGTTTGTTGCGGCGGTCTGGTCCCCACGGGGGGGCGGTCACCGACACGGATTTATTCCGGCAGAAGGCGATGGGCACGGGCTTGGGGACACCAGCCAAAGCAGTGGGGCGGCAAGGCTGGCTGCGCCGCGTTCTGGGTTTTCGCTGGCTACCGCTGGGCAACCAGCGGAAAGGGCGGCCCTGGGTCCAAACCGAAATGCTTTTGCAGGGAACCACTCCCTTGCGACACGACTTGGTCGAGGACGATGTCGCGTTGGTGCGTAGAGAGCGTTCGAAGGTGATTTACGAGTCCGGACCGGCGGCGCCAACGCCGCCGCGGTTTGACAACAGCGCGGCTTATGAGCGCTTGCGCAATCGCGCGCCCCTCGCATCGCGGGTGGTCGCCGGTGAAGCGAAGGAGTGACATGCGCAGTGAAGCCAAAATCCCAACAGCAAAAGCCGGAAGCGGCGCAGGTGCGAACACCACCGGAAACGGAACCGGGGGCGGGGAGGGGCTTCACGCACGTGCCGGTCATGATGCGGGAAGTGCTGGAGGCCCTGCGGCCGGCGGACGGGCGAATTTATTTAGATGGCACGCTTGGGGGTGGCGGGCACGCGCGGGCGATCCTGGAGGCGAGTTCGCCGGGCGGTTTCCTTTACGGCTGCGATCGCGACGAGGCGGCGATCCGGGCGGCGAGTGAACGGCTGGCGCCCTATAGCGGACGTTTTGAACTGCGGCAGGGTGTTTTTGAGCAGGTGGATTGGGTTCCCGAAGAGGCGTGCGCGGGAATCCTGCTGGACCTGGGGGTTTCCAGCCACCAGTTGGATACGCCAGGACGGGGCTTCAGTTTCATGGCGGACGGTCCCTTGGACATGCGGATGAATCCGCGGGAAGGGATCACCGCGGCGGAGATTTTAAATAGCTGGCCGGAAGGGGAACTGGCGCGGCTGTTCTGGGAATATGGTGACGAGCGGGCGGCGCGCCGGATTGCGCGCCGGATCGTGGAAGAGCGGCAGATGAGTCCGATGACAACCACAGGCCAATTGGCAGCGCTGATCGAGCGGGTCGAACCACGACGCGGACGCCCGAAGCATCCCGCCACCCAGTCATTCCAGGCCCTGCGCATCGCGACCAATGACGAACTGGGCATCCTGCGCCGGGGACTCGAAACACTTTGGACCCGGCTGGCCCGGGGCGGACGTTTCGCCATCATCACTTTTCATTCCCTGGAGGACCGCGTGGTCAAGGAGTACTTCCGCGCGTTGGTTCGTGACTATGATATCCCCGGTCCGGTGGACCGGGCCGATCTTCGCGTGCCCCGCGCTCCTTATGCCCTGGCTGTAACCCGCAAGGCCCTGCGGGCCAGCGAAGAGGAAACCGCCGCCAACCCCCGTGCCCGTAGCGCGCAATTGCGCGTGGTGGAGAAATGCTGATATGGGCGCCTCCAATCAAAATCGCCGTGGCGGCCTGCGGGCAGGATCGCTGATTGTTACCGTGGGAAGTTGCGTCCTGTTCACCGCGGGCGGGCTTGCGTGGGTCCACCAAGGGCGCGTGCACCAGGCACTCGGCGAGAAGATCGCCAACGCCGAGCGGCAGATCCGCAACCTGGAGGTCCAGCTGGTTGAGGATCGCCGGGAATATACTTACCTGAGTTCCTGGCCGCAATTGCGCCAGCGGGCCACCAACATGGGGCTCACCGAGGTGCCTTTCGCCCGCCGCATCTTTATCTATGGTCACGCCGGCGAGACCGCCCCGGTCGAATCGTTGCCCGCGGCTCCGGCCCCCACCGTATCCCGTGGCGTGGGCGCCACCATCGCCACCCTCCCGCACTGACCATGCAACCGTCCAACAACCTGAATTCCCTGCGGCTGCTGGCTGGTATATTTACCGCCGTCTTCCTGGGCCTGGCCGGGCGGTTGGTGTATTTGCAGGCGGTGCCCCGGAAAGCGGGCACGGCCCTGGTGGATCGGATCCAACCGGAACGCGTGGTGTTGCCCGCACGGCGGGGAAGGATCATCGACACCCAGGGCAATGAATTGGCCATGTCCCAACTGGGCTGCCACGTGAAAGCGGATCCCGTGGTGATTGGCACCAATTCCGTCGAGCTCGCGCATTTCGCCGCCCCGTTGTTGGGCATCCCTGAGACCAATCTGGTGCGGTTGCTGACCCCCGCCGCCCGTCCCGTGGCCCGGCGGGTGCGCCAGACGAACAATGGAGTGGTGGTCACGAATATCGTGGCCGTGCCCTTCATCGACCGGGACGTGGTGGTGATCTCCAACCTGCCGCCCCAGCAGTGGGAGTCCTTCCGTTCGGCCATGCGAAATTATGCGTTCCGGGAGGAAGTTCGCCTGCGCACCATTCGCACGAATCTTTACGTGGCGATGAAGGACGTCCGGCGCCTGCCGTGGTATGACCTCCTTGGGCGCCGCAGCAAGCGCAAGGAAATCGCCGCCAACCTGCGTCTCGTCAAGACGCGCCTGGACCAGGTTTCGTCCAATTGCAATGAAGTGCGCCTCAATGGCCTGACTCCCATTCCGGCCGAACAACGCCTCTATCCGCAGGGACGCTATGCGGCCCACGTGGTGGGTTGGACTCGGACCGCCGATAGCCAGGAACGCTTTGGGGCGACCGCCGTGTTGAATGGCGTTTCCGGGATCGAGAAGGAATTCGACAAGGATTTGCGCGGGGCGCCCGGACTCCTGGAAACCCGCGTGCACGGCACCCGTGAATTGGTTCCCTTACGCGCCAGCGATAATGCGCCGGTCAATGGCTGCGACGTCCGCCTGACGATTGATGCCAATCTCCAGAGCCTCTGCCAGGAGGTGTTATCTAACCATACCGCCCGGCTGCACGCGGTGGGTATGGCGGCGGTCATGGTCCGTCCCATGACGGGTGAAATCCTGGCCCTGGCCAGTTATCCGGACTTCGACCTGAATGACCGGCGCACGTTGACCACCAACCAGATGTCCAATCGCGCGGTGAACCAGCCGAATGAGCCGGGATCGACCTTCAAAATGGTCGCCTACGCGGCGGCCTTCGACCAGGGGCGGATGCACGCGGGTGACACGATTTTCTGCGAAAACGGTTCCTATACCATGCGGTTTGGCAAGTCCACGCGCACGATCCACGATGGACGCGAGCATTCCATGGGCACCGCGACGGTCGAGGAGGCTTTCGCCAAGTCGTCGAACATTGCCGCGGTGAAGGTGGCGTCCCAGCTCGATTGGGATGTCTATATGCGGTATATCAAGGGTTTCGGCTATGGCACCCGCTCGGGCGTGCTCTGCGGCAACGAGGATCCCGGCTATATCCAGCGCTGGGAACCGATGACCCAATCCAGCCTCGCGATGGGGTACGGCATCATCGTCACGCCCTTGCAGACCGCCATGGCCTACTCGGCGATTGCCAACGGCGGCACGCTCATGGAACCGATGCTGGTCCGCTCGGTGGAATCCCCGGACGGCGTGGTGTTGAAGCGCTACCAGCCGAAAGCGCTCCGCCGCGTGGTGAAGGAGGAGACTGCGCACCAGATGGTCAAGCTGATGCGTGGCGTGGTGGAGCACGGCACCGGGGCCAAGGCCTCGTTGCGCGATGTCGACGTGGCGGGCAAGACCGGCACCGGCCGCAAGTACAATCGCGGCCACAACGACGACGGCAGTTATAAATATTACGCCACCTTCGTGGGTTTTTTTCCGGCCGAGGCGCCGGAAATCTGCCTGGTGGTCACCGTGGACGAGCCGGCCAACAAGGGCTCCGGCTACTATGCCGCCCAATCGGCGGCACCCGCTTTCAAGGAGATAGCGCAACAAGTCGTGAGCTACCTCGCGATCCAGCCATCCGCGCTTTCCAATACCAATCTTATCGCCGGGCCTAGCGGCCTGGCCGGCAGCCCATGAGCATGTATTTGACGGAGGTCATCTCGCACTTGCCGGCGGCCCGCTATCGGGGCGGCCGCCCTTCCCAGCCGATGATGATCAATATCGACTCGATCACCACGGATCCCCTGGCGGTACGCCCGGGGGTCCTGTTTGTAGCCACTCCAGAGGGCCGTATGAGAAATCCATTCCAGGCCCACGCCGCCGCGCGACGTGGCGCGGCCGCCGTGGTTTGTGAACCGCGCGAATCGCGGGACGTCACTACTCCCGCCATCGAGGTGGCCGATACCCGTTTCGCTTTCGACAAACTGGCGAGCCTTTTCCACGGCGATCCGGCCGCGAAGCTTTATCATTTCCTGGTGACCGGCGGGGAGCGCCGGATGGCGGCCGCCTATTACCTGCGTCAATTGATGGACGGGGCGGGCCACCGTGCGGCCCTGCTGGGCAGCCGTGCCTGTTTCATCGACGGACGCGAGTTGCCGGTCCCGCTGGCGGAGTTGAACGCCAATGAGTTTCATCGCCTGCTGGCTTCCCATCTCCGTGCGGGCGGGCGGGCTTGCATCTTCGAGACGCCTTCCGAGGCGGTCCCAGCGTCGGTGCCGGCCTCCGTGCCTATACGCGTGCGCCTGACCGAACGGCCCGGTGGCGCGGCCGCCCTGCGAAACATGCGGAGCAGCGTCAAGGGCACCCAGGTCATGATCACCGCTGGCGCCACCCGCCAGGTGGTGACCACCCAGGTGGTCGGAATGGATAATATTGCGGCCCTGGCGGCGGCCTTCGACGCCGCGCTCCAGGCGGGCGCGAATCCCTTGTCCCTGGTTGAAACCGTCCCACATATTGTGCCGATGCCTGGCGTCATGCAACGGGTCGAGTGGAAGGGAAGCTTCTCCGTATTTGTCGATTTTGCCTCCACGCCCGAGGCACTCGGCACAGCGCTTCGTGAACTTCGTTTGTTGACGGCGGGCCGCTTGATCGTCGTGACCGGCGTCCGTCCCACGCTACCTTCCAATACGCGCGTTGAATTGGGCCGCGCCGCGAGCCTCGCTGATTATATCGTGTTCACCGCGGACGATGCCGCCTATGAATCCGTGCCGGACTTGAACCGCGCGGCGGCCGGGGTGTGCCAGCCCGGTTCGTTCGCGATGGAGCCGGATCGTGCGGCTGCCATTCACCACGCCATCGGCAAGGCGCATGCGGGTGATATAGTATTGCTGGCCGGCAAGGGTCTAAGCAAGAGCCAGGGCCTGGAAGGCGCGGTCATTCCGTGGAATGACACCCATGTGGCCTCGCGGTTCCTTTCTCATCCTGCTCCCCGGCACGCATGAACACCTCGTCCACTCCCACGCCGGAACGCAGCCGTCCACACCTTTTAGGGGTGCTGGCTGGCCTCTTTCTTGCCGGGGGGATGGTCGTGGCCACCATGGTATTCAGCCGCACCTGGATGAAGATCAAAGACGACGATACCATCACGGTGACCGGTTCGGCGCGACGAAATATCGAGTCCGACATGATTGTATGGTCGGGGGCGGTGGTTACGGAAGCCCCGGACCTCAATACGGCCCAGCGCCAATTGCACGATCAGGTCGCATTGATTCAGGCGTTTTTCACGGAGAAGGGCATCACCAATGCCACTTTCAAGCCCATGGGAATCACGGCGATCTCGGGCCGCTACGACAAGGACGGAGAAAAAGTGGCCAAGACCTTTGGTTATCGGCTGACCCAGGACGTGATGATCCGTTCGACCAATCTTGACCTGGTGCTCGGGATGGATCGGGACACCAGCAAACTTGTAGCCCAAGGCCTTGTTTTTACCTCCAGCGCGCCCCAGTTCATTTGGACCCATGCAGGCGAAGCGAAGGTCGAAATGCTGGGCGAAGCTTCGCGGGATGCGCGCGAGCGGGCGTCCCAGATTGCGGGGCAGGGCGGACGGACGATCTCGAAGATGCGCACGGCCCACATGGGTGTTTTCCAGATTGCCCCGGTTTACTCGGTGCAAACCAGTTGGGACGGGATGAGCGATACTTCGTCCCGTGAAAAGACGGTCACCGCGGTGCTGAGCGCAACTTTTGGCCTGCAATAACATGGACTCCCGCACCCTCGAATATGCGATGATGGTGGTGAACGGCGAATGGCTCGCCGGCTCGCCTGCCCTATCCTTTTCGCGGGTCACCACTGATTCCCGCGATTTGCGGGTTGGGGATCTGTTCATTGCCCTTGAAGGGGAGCGTTTTGACGGCCATGAATTCCTGGCGGAGGCCGCTGCCAAGGGCGCGGTCGGGGCCGTTGTTCAACGCGTTCCAGCGGTAAGTCTTCCGCCCGAATTCACCCTGATTAAGGTGGCCCGTACGCGTCAGGCTCTACTCGACTTATCGCGACGATACCGCGCGGATTTCGCCTTTCCCGTCATCTGCGTCGCCGGATCCAATGGCAAAACCACTACCAAGGAAATGGTGGCGGCGGTCCTGTCGTCGTCCTGGCCTACGGCGAAGAGCGAAGCGAGCCATAACAACGACATCGGGGTGCCCCTGACGATCTTGCGTTGGCAGGCACGGCATCATGCGGCGGTGGTGGAGGCGGGTACCAATCATCCGGGGGAGTTACAACCTCTCCTGGATATTATCCGGCCCACCATCGGAGTCATCCCCAGCATTGGCCGGGAGCACTTGGAATACTTCGGTGATATGGAAGGAGTTTTGGCGGAGGAAGGCACTCTACCCCAATCTCTTCCTCCCGATGGAACCCTTTTTATCAATGGCGACCTGCCGTGGGCTGATCGCCTGGCCTCAGTTTCTCGGGCAAGGGTCGTTCGGGTCGGCTTTGGCGAGCGGAATGACTGGAAAGTGCGCATTGATGCGACGCAGTGGGAACGAACGGTTTTCCATCTCAAGTCGCCCGATCAGGCGTGGACCGGCCTCTGGGTGTTGGGAATGCCTGGCCGTCATATGATGCTCAATGCGGCCTTGGCGATAGCCGTCGGAGCCCGGTTGGGCGCCGATCCCGACCGCGCGCGTGCGGCGCTGGCGGGTTTTTCCGGGGCGAGACAGCGTCTCCAACTTTCCCGGGCGGGTGACCTCTGGTTGCTCGATGATACTTATAATGCAAACGCGGATTCCATGCTGGCCGCGTTGCAAACCCTTTGCGACCTCCCGTGCGCGGGCCGTCGAGTGGCGGTGCTTGGCGATATGGCGGAACTGGGACCGCACGCTGCAACCGCGCACGAGGAGGTCGGAAAATCTGCCGCGAGACTGGGCCTGGATGCCCTGTTCACGGTCGGGCGATATTCGAATATTACCGCGGCAGCGGCCTTGGGAGCGCCAATGGTGGCGGCTTTTCCCGACGTCGATGCGGCCGTTCCCGCCCTGCGGGAATACCTGAAAGCGGGCGACGCAGTATTGGCGAAAGCGTCCCGCAGCAGCCGTTTGGAGCGGGTGGTGGAAGCCCTTCGCAGGGAATTCACCCCTTCCTCTCCCCCTTGATCCATGCTTTATCGTCTTTACGAACTCTTGCCGTACACGCCCTGGTCGTTACTGAAATATGTAACGTTCCGGAGTGCGGGCGCGGCTTTGACGTCCCTGCTCCTCAGCTTGTGGCTCGGTCCCATCCTCATTGGCTGGCTGCGGGAATTGCGCTTTCGCCAGGACTATCAGCCCAAGGATGTCCAAGGGAAACAGGACGCCACTGCCGCTGCCGCCGACTTGGCGAAGCGAGGCACGCCGACCATGGGTGGAATCCTGATCGTGCTCGTTTTGGATATCAGCATCCTGCTCTGGACGCGTTGGAATCCGCTGGTGCTGACGACGGTGATCTCCTTGATCGTTCTCGCCGGACTGGGGTTTTATGACGACTGGCTCAAGGTCACCAAACAGGACGCCGCCGGCGCCAGGTCTTACACGAAATTGGTGATCCAATTTCTCCTGGCCATCGGCATGGCGATCTATTTGTGGCGATTGCCATCAACGCACAACCTGATCACCGAGGTACAGGTGCCGTTTTTCAAGGATCCCGTGCTGATCGGCGTCCCGGCGATAGGTATCTTGATTTCGGTGCTGACCTTGGTCGGAAGCGCCAATGCGGTGAACCTGACCGACGGCATGGATGGCCTGGCAATCGGTTGCACGCTGATTGTGGCAGTGGTGATGCTGATCTTCACTTATCTGTCCGACAACATTCGCTATTCCTCCTACCTGGCGATCCCACACGTTCGTGGCGCCAGTGAACTCACGGTAATATGTGCCTCATTGATAGGGGCTTGCCTCGGTTTTCTGTGGTACAACTGCCATCCAGCGGAGGTCTTCATGGGGGACACCGGTTCCCTCGCGTTGGGTGGAACCTTGGGGATCATGGCGGTGTTAATCCATCAGCCACTGGTGCTCTTCGTGGCGGGGGGCGTTTTTGTGGCCGAAGCGATGTCCGTGATGCTCCAAGTGGGGTGGTTCAAGTACACCAAGCGCCGTTTTGGCGCCGGCCGTCGTATTTTCCTGATGTCGCCGCTGCACCATCACTTTCGCAAAAAGGGCTGGCCGGAGTCCAAAATTGTCACCCGCTTTTACATTGTGGGGATAGTTTGCGCCGTTTGCGCCCTGAGCACCCTGAAAATCCGATGAACTTCCGCCAAAACAACTGTGGGAGAGGTTCTTCGGGGCAATTTCGCCCAGGATCCGCGAAAACGTGCCGGTTGCCGCTTGCACGCTGGCCCGCCCGCTGTTTAATCGGTATCGCACGCTGCGTCGGAAACGTGGCTGCGTATGCTGTCAGAGGCGGCATGCGGTGCGAACGTAATTCTGTTCCAGCATCGAAGACCCGGGTTCGCGAAAATCGCGGGCTTTCGGGAATCTTTGGCTGTGTCCCTCATCCGTTTTGGGGGCTTCATCGTTTATCTGCTTCATCAGACACCCATTTTTTGCGTCGCGGTCGGCGGAGGATCGACCACGGCGCAATTGCCGGGAATATAATCAATACGCCAACATTCCGACTCCAGCCTGAGACGACTATATGAGTACCACCACGCCAAATTCACCCTTGCTGGACACCACGAGGTCCCGCAACAAATCGACGCTGCACTTCGCGGGCTTCATCGTGGCCGCGCACCTTGCCGTTTTTCTGGGCCTGCTGCTCATCGGCTGTAATAAGGAAAAGGGAGTGGACCCCAATGCCGCCACCCCCAACGCCGGGATGGATCCCGCTGTCTCCGGTTCCGGCGCGGGACTCGGTTCGCTGCCCGGGAATGTCGACACCAACTTCTCCGCCGGATCGAACAGCTATACCGGCACGCTTTCGGGCACCAATGCCCCGGGCTTGGGCCTCGGCCTGGCCACGACCAGCGCCCCGCCCGCGAACATCATCCAGGATCCGCCTCCGTTGCCCGCCACCCACCTGGAGCAGTCGCTGGCCCCCGCAGGCGCCACGTCCTACAAGGTCAAGAGCGGCGATATCGCCTATAAGATCGCCAAGTCTCACGGGGTCACCCTGGCCGCTCTTAAGGCCGCCAACCCGAACGTGGATGTCGCCAAATTGAAGGTGAACCAGGAAATCCAGATTCCTGAGGCCGCCCCCGTGGCCCTCAAGCCTTCCCCGACCCACGAAACAACTGGCGCGACCGGCGCGGCCGAGGCTCCGGCGACTGGCACAACGGACTACGTGGTCAAAGGTGGAGACAGCCTTTCCAAGATCTCCCGCCGCTTCCACGTCACCGTCAAGGCGATCCGTAGCGCGAATCACCTGACCAGCGACAACATCAAGCAGGGGCAGAAGCTGAAGATTCCCGGCAAGAGCTCTACCGCGCCTGAACGTCTTGTCCCACCGGTTGACAACAACTCGCCGTCGGCTTCCCCCATTCCGTCCGCCCAACCCACGAATCCTGGATCGAGGTAATATCATATAGGCAGGTCCAGCCGGGCCGGCTTCCTCAACCGCCCGGCTGCTCCTCCCCAACCCACCATGCGCACCGCTTCGCTGCTATTGCTCCTGACTGTTTGCCTCTTGGTCGCCCTGAGCCTCACGGTCCAGAGCAGTGCCCTGATGTTGGACAGCAAGGGCGACAAGATGTTGCGGGGGCAGGAGATTGCTGCCGTCGTGGGTTTGTGTTCGATGGTGTTTTTTGCGTTCGCCGATTTTCAGCGAACTCACTGGAGTTGGTGGCCCCGGTGGCTCTCTTGGACCACGCTTACCTGGGCTATCTATGCCGTGGCGTTGGTCCTCTTGGTGGTGACCTTGTCTCCCTTGGGCCAGGTCCGCAATAACGCCCAACGCTGGCTCTTCGGCATGCAGCCGTCGGAGCTGGGCAAGGTGGCGACCTTGATGATGTGCGCCTGGTTTGGCAGTCGCTATCAGGCCCGGATGCGCAACCCCATTGTCGGCCTGGGAGGCACGCTCCTCATCGTGGCTCCCCTGGCTGGGTTGGTGTTTGTCGAACCGGATCGCGGAACAGCTTTCCTGTTGGGCATGATTGCCCTGCTGATCGCCTTGGTCGCCGGAGTGCGACTGTGGCACATGGGGCTGGCAGGACTGCTGGCCATGGGCCTGTTCGTGGCCATCGTTTCCCAACAGCACCTGGTCCGTACTCGTTTTGACGCGTTCCTACACCCTGAACTCCATAAAGGTGGGGCATCGGATCAAGCGATGCGCTCGCTCTCGGCGTTGGAAGCCGGGGGTATTGACGGGCGTGGTTTGGGTTTGGGGAGCGTGAAATTCCGCATTCCCGAACAGCATACGGATTTCATCCTCGCGGTGGTGGGTGAGGAATTGGGCCTATGGTTCACGCTCGCCATTGTGGGTGCCTTCCTGGTGATTATGTATTGCGGCTTCTCGATTGCCGCACGGGCGCCGGACCGCTATGGCCAATTGCTGGCCGCAGGTATAACTTTCCTCATCGTGGTCCAGGCCATGATCAACATCGCGGTGGTCACGAACTCCATGCCCAATAAAGGTATGCCGCTGCCTTTCCTGAGCCGCGGCGGTTCGAGCATCGCGATCATGCTTTCCCTGGTGGGGATCCTCCTGAATATCGCCCGGGAATCCGGCAACGGCAAAGCTGACACGGGCGCATCGCCTGCGGAAGACCTGTTTGCGGGCGAAGAACCCGAGGCGGTGCCCGCTGAATGAATCCACCTCTTTCCAGTCCTTCCATTGCGATCGCCTGTGGCGGCACCGGCGGGCACTTGTTTCCTGGGCTGGCCGTCGGTCGGGCTCTGGGCCGGCTGGGCTGCCGGGTGTCACTCTTTGTTTCGTCCAAGGGCATTGACCAAACAGCGGTGGCGAATATTGCGGATCTCGCCGTGGTGACTTTGCCGGCTGTGGCGCAACAGGACCGTAACTATATTACGTTCGCCCGCTCGATGGCACGGGCGTGGTCCGGCAGCAAGGCGGAGTTTCGCCGGAATCGTCCCGATGCGGTGCTGGCCATGGGTGGCTTCACTTCCTGTCCGGTGGTGTTCGCGGGTGCGTCCACCGGGGCGCTCACCTTCCTCCACGAATCCAATACGATTCCAGGGCGGGCCAACCGCCTGTTGGCTCACTGGGTCGACGAGTGTTTCGTGGGCTTTCCGGAAGCTGCCGGACGCCTTTGGAATCCGCGCGTGACCTGGACTGGCACCCCGTCCCGTGACGGATTTGTGGTTCCGACGTCGGCACAGGTCGAGGCCAGCCGCATCCGGCTGGGACTCGATCCTCAACGCCCGGTATTACTCGTGACGGGTGGCAGTCAGGGAGCGCGCGGGTTGAACAAACTCTTTCTGGGCGCCTTGCCCCAGCTCGTCGCCACCATGCCCTCGCTGCAATATATTCATCTGACGGGTGAAGCCGATTTGGCCATGGCCGAGGAAGCCCATGCGAAGCTC
>DATJII010000285.1:0-13634 GCA_035493435.1 Candidatus Limnocylindria bacterium
GGATTTTGCCGCACGTTGTGGGTGAAAAGGCATTTCAATTGTGCGTGCCTATACCCGCACTTTACCGGGTTGGCCTGCGGGAGCCACATCGCAATTCTTCATGACGGCAACGGAAATGTCCGATTGCCAACCCGCCCAGCCTGTGGCTCACTCGCCGGACCGCAATGGCTGCTTCCTACACTCGCAGGCAAGTCCTGGGGTCGCTTGGCCTGTTCGATGGCCGGTTGTGTTTCAAGGAAGTCCCCGTTCGCAGAAGGCACAGTTGCGGTCGAGACCCCGAAATTCCCCATGAATATCCAATCAGACGGACTCCAGATTGAATCGAGCATTTTTGGCAGCCTTCCAGATAATCGGAAGGTGGAGCTTTTCAGCCTTAGCAATTCCCACGGCATGACGGTCAAGTTCAGCAACTATGGCCTGATCATCGCCGAACTCCATGTGCCGGATCGAACGGGCAAACCGGGCAACGTGGTCCTCGGTTTCGACAACGTGGAGCGCTATGTCAAAGGGCATCCTTTTTTCGGAGTCATTGCGGGGCGTTACGCCAACCGCATCGCCAAGGGACGTTTCAAACTGGACGGCGTCGAATACGTGCTTGCCACCAACAACGGCCAGAATCATCTGCATGGCGGCCTTGCCGGTTTTGATAAGAAACTTTGGAATATCCTGAGCGCGAGCGCCGAGGGTGGTGTGGCCCGGGTTCGATTTTCTTATGTCAGTGCCGATGGGGAGGAAGGCTATCCCGGCGACCTGCTGGTGATTGTGACCTACTCGTTGAACGAGAAGAACGAGTTCCGGATCGATTACGAAGCCACCACCAAGAACAAAGCCACGGTCCTCAATCTAACCAATCACAGTTATTTCAACCTGGCCGGGCAGGGGAATGTGTTGGGGCATGAATTGCAGATTGAATCCGACACGTTTACCGAGGTGGATAGTGAACTCATTCCCACCGGCAGGATTGTGCCGGTGGCGGGAACGGCGCTGGATTTTACCCGGCCTCACACGATTGGCGAACGCGCGGACAAAGCTGGCCTCGCCTTGCCGGGCTACGATCACAATTTCATCTTGCGGCACAACGACGACCAATTGCATCTGGCCGCGACGGCGTATGAAAGCGGTACGGGGCGGGTCATGGAATGCCTGACGACCCAGCCTGCCGTACAATTGTGGACCTGCAACAATCCGCCGCCGGACCTGGTCTGCACTGGCAACTGGGTGGTGCCCAAGCACGGCGGCTTTTGCCTGGAAACCCAGCACTACCCCGATTCCCCGAATCGCCCCGGTTTCCCCACCACCACCCTTCGCCCCGGCGAGATCTTCCGCAGCAGCACGGTGTATAAGTTTAGTGTGAGGAAGTAGGGCTTCCCTACAACAATCCCTGGTACGCCAGCCAGATTCCGCGGAAATACTTCATCACCCGGACCGGGTCGGTGCTTTCGGGGATCTCGGCGAGAGTATAGCCGTGGAATTGGATTTCGTTGAGGCGGGCCAGCAGGCGACGGAAAGGGTATTCCTCGAGGAACAGGTCGCGCAGGTGGACTTCGACGATCTTGTTCTTCACCAGGTCGAAATTCGCGTCGAAGCCTGCGCCATCCAGGTCGTTTTGGTTCGAGTTCCAGCAGACCCCCACGTTCGGCCGGTCGGCGACGTCCATGATGGTCTTGATATAAGGAACGGCGGAGGTCCCGGGGCCATGGACTTCCAGCCGAATCTGCAGGCCACGGGAATCGCCAAACTCGCCCAGTTCCCGCAGGGATCGCCCGATCTGCTCCAGGGTTTTCTCAACGGGCACTTCCTTGGGCAATCCATTGGGTCGAACTTTGATGCCGGTGGCGCCGATGTCGTGGGCCAGGACCATATAGGCCTTGGCGTCTTCGATGTCTTTTTTGAGCTTGGCGGCGTCCGGCGTGTGGAAATCAAACGTGCTGCCCAGGCTGAAGGCCTGGACGGGGGAGTCGGCGAACTGGCGTTTCACCTCCGCCCGCTCCGCGGCGGTGAGCGACACCTCCACCCCGTGTTTGTGGGTGGTGCGCAATTCCACGCCGTCGAATCGCGCCTCGGTGCAATTCCTGATGAGGGTGGGAATGTCCCAGTCCTTGCCTATATTATAGGTCACCATGCCCAGCTTGATGTTCGAGGACTTGGCAAAGCCGGGCTTGACCGGTTCCGCCTGGGCGCTGGGGGAGACATTGACGCCAGCCGCAGCGGCCAAGCCGAGGGTGGAACCGAGGAATTGACGACGATTGGTCATGGACAATGGAGGTATGCGGGGACAGTAGCCCGGCACCGGGCTCTGTCAGTGAAAAACGAAAAAGCCGCCTTCCAGGAGGGAGGCGGCTTTCGGAAAATGATCCCGACTACTTCGTGGGGGAGAAGTCAGTCGCTTTCAGGAAGACCGACTTTACGCCGTCGGGCACGGTGAGCGAACCGCCTGCATCCCGTTCGCTGGCGTCCTTGGCAGCTACCCAGGTGGGATCCTTGCGGAATTCGTCAAAGCTGGCTTTGGCCGCTTCGACCGAGCGGTGGTACAGGAAATACACGAGGGTGACTTCGGCGCCGGGCTGGTCGGCCATACGGTGAAAATAGGCGTAATTGCCCATGCCGTGGCGGGCGAACAGGCCCATGGTGTAGTCCTTGAAGCGAGCGTCGAGGTTCGGCAAGCGGCCCATGGGTGTGGTGTAAGTTCGGAGTTCAAAAACGCCGTCACCGGACACGTTGCCCTTGCGGACTCCGAAAGAATAATCGGTCGTCTGGAGAAAATAGGTCTCTGGGGGTTTGGCCAGCAGTGCTCCATTGGCTTCGCTGGCCTTGTAGGCCGCCTGCCAGTCGGGATCGGCCATGAAAGCCTTCCAGGATTCTTCACGAGCTTCACGGCTGGGGTAGCGCAGCAGGAAGTGGAGGCGATGGTCGCCACCATCCACGGGGAGCCAGTACCCAATGCTTTCGATACCGTGCTTCTCAAAGAGACGCAGCGTGTGGTTGCGGAAGCGATTCAGCAAATCGTCGGATTTGCCGGTATTGAAGGTGTAAATGCGTAGTTCGTACACGCGGGAATCGGGGCCCGGTTGTATTTCGAGGGCGGCACTGGAGTGTTTCCGAACCAAGATGCCGGTGTTTTGGGGGGCATAGGCGCAACCGGAAACGGCCGCCAAAGATGCCACTGTCAGGAAGTCTCGACGGTTCATGTTTGCGCCTCCATTGCGTTCCTTCTTCCGCCTGCCGTCAAACAAAAACCTTGTTGAGGCTCGCGGCTACGGCTACGCCTTGCGCTTCATGACTGAGCGGAGCGCCAAAATTCGACGCGAGACGAAGGAAACCAAGATAGCCCTCGATTTAAAGATCGATGGAAAGGGCAAATCGAAAATCAACACCCGGGTGGCGTTTTTTGATCACATGCTCACCTTGTTTGCCAAACACTCTATTTGCGACCTGGTGGTGCGTTGCAAGGGGGATATCGAGGTGGACGCCCACCATACGGTGGAAGATTGCGGGATCGCTTTGGGGCAGGCGTTTCATCAGGCCTTGGGCGACAAGCGGGGAATTCGCCGGTATGGCGCCGGTTTCGATCCGAAAAACCCTTTTACGGGTGAAGCTTATGTGCCTATGGACGAATGTCTTGCGAGGTGTGTGATCGACTTTAGCGGACGCCCTTTCCTGGTCTGGCGGGGAATGGATGACCTGTCCCAGCGCAAGATCTCCCTGGAGGATCGACAGCAAGATATGTCGTCTGCCTTTCGGTTCGGCTTGGCAAAGGAGTTCTTTCAAGGCTTTACTAACGAGGCTCGGTGCAATTTGCACTTGGAACTCCTGTACGGGGGCGAACCGCACCACGTGGTGGAGTGCCTCTTCAAGGCGTTTGCCAAGGCGGTGGATTTTGCGTGCCAGCACGATCCACGGATTTCCGATCAAATCCCCAGCAGTAAAGGCACGTTAAATCGTTAGAAACGCGCTCCGCAGGCGGAATAATATCCAGTGTTCACCCAAACGAGAATTGTAACTCTCTGGTAAACAGGTTGATACGAAATCGTTTTTCCTGGTTGTCACCGAACTGAATAAGCGCCCATTCGAATCGTCAATGTCTACGTCGTTGAAACATGACTATGCGGCTGCGCCCGACGAAGAGTTAGTTCGGTGGTCGCAGCAAGGCGAGGCGGAGGCGTTTGAGGAGTTGGTGCACAGGCATCGCGACAAGACCTACGCCCGAGCGCTGATGATGTTGCGAAACGAAGATGAGGCTAACGACGTTTCGCAAGAGGCATGGGTAAAAGCATGGCAGAGGATCAATCAATTTCAGGGCGAATCGAGTTTTGCCACTTGGATGACCCGAATTGTCATCAACCTGTGTCTCGATCAACTGCGCAAACAGAAACGGGCCCGAGTCGATTCCATCGAAGAGATGGAGGAAGAGTCGGGCGGAGTGGAGAGGCAATTGCCGGTAACGGTAACGAATCCCACGGAAGGCTTGGAAAAAGATGAGTTACGACGGCGCATTGATGAGGCGATGGGAAAGCTCACCGATGCTCACCGGGCAGTGCTTGTCATGCATGAATTTGAAGGGATGGAATACAAGGAGATTGCCAAGAAGGTTGGCATCTCGATCGGGACAGTGATGTCACGGTTATTCTATGCCCGGCGTCGATTGGCGACGTTGTTACATGGTTTAAAACGAGAACGATCCGAATGAACACCCAAGAGTTGACATTGAACCTACAGGCTTACGTGGACGGCGAATTGGACGCCGCCCAACGCGCCGAAGTTGAGAAATGCCTGGCCAAGGACGCGGATGCCCGCACTTTGGTAACTGGACTCCGCCAGTTGAGCGAAATCCTCAAGCAGGGCGAGCCAGTGGCCAAGGTGTCTGACACCCGGGAGTTCTATTGGTCCCAGATCCAGCGTCGCATTCAGGCGCAGGAAAAAGCGCAACCGCGCTCCACCGAGTCGGTTTCGACCGCTCTCAGTTGGCTGCGCTGGTTGGTTCCTGCCGTCGGTGTGGCCGTGGTGGCGGTGGTGGTTACCTTGCAACACACTGCGGGCAGCGCGGCTCCCGCCCAAAAGGGCTTGGTGGAAAACAAAGGCCAGACCGAGGCGGGTTCCACCGTATTCCGCTCCGAGAGCGAGGGCGTTACGATTCATTGGCTCAATTAATTGATCCATTTCCGCGTTGCGGTTGTCCTACAACGTGGTTATCTCACGTCCGGCTAAAACGCCCATGAGTTCTCGCTCGTTTATAAATCTTCGAAATTGGATCTTGGTTGCCGTGGCCTCGGTGGCGCTCGGTAACGCGTCGGTTGTCGCGGGTGAAGTTCCCATCAAGGCCCAATTAATTTGGGGGACGGACGGTGCCAAACCGGACGACAAGGACTTCAAGGAGCTGGATCCCAAGGTACGCGAGAAGTTGCGTCACCTGCGTTGGAAGAATTACTGGGTCGTCAAAGCCAAGACCCAGGACATCAACGATAAAGAAGGTAAGAAGTTTGTCCTGAGCGAAAAGTGCGCCGTGGAGTTCAAGGAACTCGCCGACGACAAGCTCGAGGTAAGCCTTTATACCATCAAGGCGGGTGGCGCGGAAAAGCTCGTCAAGACTTTCCCGTGTTCGTTGGCGGCCCTCAAGAACGGAGAATACTTGATTCTCGGTGGGGACGACAAAGAGAAGTGGGATGACGCTTGGATTGTAATCATTACCTGCGGGAAGGTTAAATAAGCCTTCTTTCTTTTCGTGTGATTTACGCCGCCGAATTTCGGCGGCGTTTCTGTTTTTGGGGACGGCGTGGGACTCTTTTGGAATTCATTCCTTTGGGAGTTGTTCACCGTCTGGATTTCGCGAGGTGAGCGACTCAAAAGAGGGGTCGCCATCCTGTGCTTGACAGCGGACGGTTTTTCCTGCCGACAGCGATCCGTTTTGGGCCGCGAACCACAACAGATCGCATTCGGCGCCTCCCCAGCCCCAATGGATTGCGTTGTCATTCGCTGATTAAACATTGTGGATTTCCCCCGGTTACTCTACACTTTTAGCTTTGTTGGGTGCCCGGAAAACGGAGTCATTTTTCGCCCGTTTACGGAATCCTGACTGACGCACTATGGGTGACGAATCTCAGCGTATCGAGGAGTCCTACGACTCTTCAAAATTAGGCAAACTGGAAGGCTTGGAGGCCGTCCGCAAAAAGCCGGGTATGTACATCGGTGGAACCGACGAACGAGCCCTGCATCATTGCGTATCGGAGGTGCTCGATAATTCTGTCGACGAACATCTGGCGGGCCATTGCTCCCGCATCGACGTCAACATCCATGTCGACGGCTCGATTTCCATTCGGGACAACGGGCGCGGCATTCCAGTTGACATCCATCCCAAGTACAAGTTGCCCGGCGTTGAAATGGTGCTCACCACCCTCCACTCGGGCGGCAAGTATGGCCAAGGCGGCTACAAGTTCTCTGGCGGTACCCACGGCGTCGGCGCCAAGTGCGTCAATGCCGTCAGCGAATGGTTCGAGGTCGAAGTCTCCCGTGACGGCAAAGTCCATCACATGGAGTTCGAGCGCGGTCAGACGATGAAGAAGTTGGAAGTCATCGGCAAAGCCAAGGGCACCGGCACGCTGATCACCTTCAAACCCGACCCGGAGATTTTTCGCGAGACCACCGAGTTCAAGGCCGATCGCATCGCCACCCGTTTGCGCGAGTTGGCGTTCCTGAATTCCGGCTTGGAAATAAGCTTTGTGGATGAACGTCAGCCGGAAGCCAAGCAGGAGCTTTTCCTGTACAAGGATGGCGTAGAGGAATTCGTCAAGCAGTTGAACAAGGGGAAGGATGTAATTCATCCCAAGCCCATCAGTTTCCGGCGCCAGGCCAAAACCGCCACTCCCGACAAAGAGGTCGAAATCCACATTGAGGCGGTCATCCAGTACAATGACAGCTACAGCGACCAGGTGCTGTGCTACACCAACACGGTTCACAATCCAGACGGTGGGACGCATCTTTCCGGTTTCCGTACTGCGCTGACCCGGTCGATCAACCAGTACTCCAAGGCAAATAATTTGCTGAAGGACAAGGACCCGCAGATCACGGGTGACGACGTCCGCGAAGGGTTGACGGCGGTGATTTCGATCAAGCACAGCGATCCCAAGTTTGAATCGCAAACGAAGGTGAAGCTCATTTCTCCCGAAGTCGAAGGTATGGTCGGGTCGACCGCCTACGAGGGGCTGATGAATTTCTTCGACGACAATCCGGCGATCGGCAAGCGGATCGTGGAAAAGGCGCTCAACGCTGCGCGAGCCCGCGAGGCAGCCCGCAAGGCGCGGGAAGCTGTGCGTAAGACGGCGCTGACCGGTGGTGGCTTGCCAGGCAAACTCGCTGACTGTTCGGACCGGGATCCGGTGAACACCGAGCTGTATATCGTCGAAGGTGACTCGGCCGGTGGCTCCGCGAAGCAGGGCCGTGATCGGAAGTTCCAGGCGATCCTGCCCATTCGCGGCAAGTTGATCAACGTGGAGAAGGCCCGGTTGGACAAGGTCCTCCAAAACACAGAAATCCGGACCATGATCACGGCGATCGGCACCGGGATCGGTGGCGGCGGTGGGGAGGGAGCCTTCGATCTCAGCCGGCTCCGGTACCACAAGATCATCATCATGACCGACGCGGACGTGGATGGTTCCCACATCCGGACCCTGCTGCTCACTTTCTTCTACCGGCAGATGCACGACCTGGTGAAGGGCGGCTATGTTTATATCGCCCAACCGCCCCTATATTCGATCACCCGCAAGAAGCGGACCGAGTATATCGATGACGACGCCCAGTTGAACCGGATCCTGCTGCAAATCGGCGTGGAAGAGGTCCGGCTCAAGAACCTGGCGGACGACCGGGAAGTGCCCTCCAAGCAACTGGAGGAAATTCTGGGACTGTTGGAAACCCTTGATAAGCACGCGCTCTTTATCCGCCGGCTCGGCGGCGATTTTGCCGACTATGTGGACAAACGGGCTGCCGATGGCGCGCTTCCCCAGCACCTGGTGAAGATTCGCGAAGGCAACGTCGAGACGGTGAATTACCTCCTAAGCAACGAGGAACTCGAAGCTTTCAAGACCAGGCATCCAGATCTCTTCGGGGACACGGAAGCCCGCGAAAAGAGCGAGAAGGACCGCAACCACACCCGCCGGGCCACGCATAAGGATCTGCATTTGGAATCCAAGGCCATCGCGGAATTACTGGCCAAACTCACCAAGAAGGGGTTGAACATCGAGCACTACTCCGCCCAGGATAAACCTCTTTTCGAATTGATCGAGGGCCAGGGGGAGAAGGCGGAGGTCACACCGCTTTTTTCCATTCCGGAGATTCTCTCCAGCGTCAAGGCGGTCGGCAAGCAAGGCATCCAGATGACCCGTTTCAAGGGCTTGGGCGAAATGGACGCCAAGGAACTCTTCGAAACCACGATGAATCCGGTGAAACGGAAGCTTCTGCGGATCGACCTGACGGACCTCCTGGAGGCCGAGGAAATGTTCACCAAGCTGATGGGCGACGAAGTGGAGCCCCGCCGCCGTTTCATCGAGGACAACGCGTTGAACGTGAGAAATCTCGACGTCTAATCATAGAAACTTGCCGGCGCCCGGCCCGGCATTCGACGGTTCGTCCGCGAATGCCAGCCGCCCCCGAGGGGGCGGGCCCGGGCCCGGCCAAACCCTATTTGATCCGCCACCATGCCCGACGATAATAACATCCTTCCCGGCCAAGGCACCCCGGCCTACGCCTCCAACGAGAAGATCGCCAAAATCAATGTCGCCGACGAGATCAAGGCATCGTTCCTTGATTACTCGATGTCGGTGATCATCTCCCGCGCCCTGCCGGACGTGCGCGACGGCTTGAAGCCGTCGCAACGCCGCATTCTATACGCCATGGAGCAGTTGTCGCTGTTCCCCGGGCGCAAGCCCATGAAGTGCGCCAAGATCTGCGGCGACACCTCGGGTAATTTCCATCCCCACGGTGAAGCGGTCATCTATCCGACGCTCGTCCACATGGGCGAGTCATGGTCGATGCGCGAGCGCTTGATTGACGGCAAGGGCAACTTCGGTTCGGTCGAAAACGACCCTCCGGCGGCCATGCGTTATACGGAAGCCCGGCTGACCCATTTGGGCACGGCGCTTATGTTGGACATGGACAAGGACACGGTGGATTTCGTCCCCAACTACGATGAACGTCTGACCGAACCTTCGGTGTTGCCGGCGGCCATGCCGAATCTCCTGGTCAACGGCGGCACGGGCATCGCGGTCGGTATGGCCACGAACATACCGCCCCATAACCTGGGCGAGGTGATCGATGGCATTTGTGCGCAGATCGACAACCCGAACATCACGATTCCCCAGTTGATGAAGTTCATCAAGGGGCCGGATTTTCCGACAGCGGGTATTATTTGCGGTATCGACGGCATCAAGAGCTATTTCGCCACCGGTCGCGGCAGCGTGAAGGTGCGCGGCAAGGTGGGAGTGGAACAGATCAAGGGCGGCCGCGAGCAATTGGTCATTACCCAGATTCCGTTCAATGTGAACCGGGCGGCCTTGGAGGAGCAGATCGCCGACTTGGTCAATGAGAAGGTCCTTACGGACATCTCGGCCATGCGGAATGAGTCGGACGAGAATTGCCGCCTGGTCCTGGAGTTGAAGCGCGATGCCATCCCGAAGGTGGTGATCAATAATCTCTTCCAGCATACCCAACTCGAGCACTCCTTCTCGGTCAATTCGCTGGCCATCGACCATGGCCGCCCGAAGATCCTGAATCTCAAGGAGATGATCCAATGCTATATCGAGCATCGGCGCGAGGTGGTTTTGCGCCGGACCCGGTATGAGTTGCGGAAGGCCGAGGAACGGGCCGAACTGCTCGAAGGCTATCTATGCGCCCTGCGAAATCTCGACGAATTCATCCGGATCATCCGGAATTCCAAGAATCGCGAGGAAGCGAAGGTCAAATTGCTCGCGTTCGAATGGACCCGGGCGCAGGTGGAGCGTTGGACGATTCTCATCCGCAGTGAAGATCGCCTGGTGAAGGGTCGTTACGCCCTGACCGCCCGGCAGGTCGATGCGATTCTGGAATTGCGTCTCTATCAATTGACCGGACTCGAGGTCGACAAGGTGGAGGCCGAGTATCGCGAATTGATCGTCCGCATTACGGACCTGCTCGACATCCTGGCCAAGGAGTCGCGCGTGATGACGATTATCAAGAATGAGCTTAAGGGCATTCGCGAAAAGCATGCCACGCCGCGGTTGTCGGAGATCGTCCCGGATGAAGGCGAGATCGCCATCGAGGACCTGATCGCCAATGAAGGCGTGATTGTCACGCTGACCCACAACGGCTTGATCAAGCGCACCGCTGTCGCCAGCTACCGTGCCCAAAAGCGTGGAGGCAAAGGGGTCATCGGTATGAGCACCCGTGAGCCGGAGACTCCGGAGGATGCCGATTTCGTGGAGCATCTCTTTACCTGCAGCACGCACGATTACCTTATGTTCTTCACGAACCTGGGGCGCGTATATGTTGAGCGGGTGCACGAGATTCCGGACATGGGCCGTGCTGCCAAGGGACGTTCCATTGCCAATATTCTCGAACTACGTAGTGAAGAGAAGATCCAGGCCCTGGTCAGGGTCGTGGCCCAATATGGCGCCAACAAGGAAGACCAGACCTGGACGCAGACGAATTCCCTCTTCTTCGCCACCCGCAACGGCACCGTGAAGCGTACCGCGCTCTCGGATTTCCAGAATGTCCGGAAGGGTGGCATCATCGCCATCACGCTGGACGAGTCGGATGGCTTGGTGGACGTGAAGCTCACGACGGGCGCCAACGATGTGGTGCTCATCACCAGCGAAGGTATGAGTATCCGTTTTGCCGAAACCGATGTGCGCTCCATGGGCCGTCCGGCGGCGGGCGTCAAAGGCATCGAACTCGAGAAGCAGGACCGGGTCATCGCCCTGGCAGTGGTAGATCCGCAGGCCACCTTGCTCGTCGCGGGTGACCGCGGCATCGGCAAGCGAACGGGCTTCGACGAATACCGCGTCCAATCGCGCGGTGGCAAGGGTATCATCACCATGAAGACCACCGACAAGACGGGCAACGTCGTCGGTGCCCTGACGGTGACGGATTCCGACGAGATCATGCTGATAACCGTCAGCGGCCAGATGGTCCGCACGCCGGTCAATGCGATCCGCGAAGCGGGCCGCAATACGATGGGAGTGAAGCTCATCGACCTCCCGCCGAAGGGCAAGCTCACCGCCATTGCCCGGGTCATCAGCGAACGCGAAGACGATGGCACCGGCCCCGACCTCTTTGCCGGCCAACTACCGCCAGCGGAGTAGCCTGGCGCGATGAGTAAAACCTCCGCTCAGGCGGAGAACCGAAAACCGGAGGCCAAAAGCCTCCGGTCTTGTTTTATCCCGTGCCAAAGATTGGAACCGCAGAGGGCGCAGATTTTCGCAGATAGAGGAGAAAGTGAGACAGTGAGATGGGATCGATATCTGACCTGTTGATTCGTTCCTAACCGACTTCAAATCAATTGGTTACATGAATCTCTCAGATTGGACATGTGCGTTCATCAGTGCCATCTGCGCTTCCAAAACGGGATTCAACTTCTGCTTTGGATTTAACGGCACAATAACGGCCAAATAACGGCACTCGACAGCGTAGAAACTCCCCAAAACGCGGTGCGGACGGGTCATTGCGGCCCAATTAATCCAATTCGGGCGCCGCAATGATCGATTTATGCCACTCAAGATTTCTGCGTTCTGATTTCGCAATCCCGCGATAGAATTCGCCCAGTATTCGATCGTCATGATAGCGGTTGGCCAGCGTTTCCCCTTGTTCGAGGACGTATCGATACTCCGGATCTAATTCCTGATTGGTAAAAGAGCGTCCTCCCCCGCAAGCTGAAAGCCACAATGCTTCTCTCATTTTAGCTAAAGCAAAGAATTCATCGCTTCGACTCAGAAGCCGACGAACCAGATTTGGAGATCGGAACACGAATTGTGATCCGGGCGTCGCAGTTATGCCCGCAATCATAATCAATTCGTCAATATTACTGCTTGCTTCTATCAGTTGTGTGATTCGGTCGAAGGCGCTTGCCGAATCTGACCAAAGCAGGGATTGAATTAAACTCAGACGGTATTCTCTTTCGAAACTGTGGGGCTGAATCGATTTCGCTTCGGTCCAATGGATTTGAATTTCTTGCTCTACGTAAGACTGATCCTTAAAGCAACCCAGTTCAAGGGGTTCCACCAATTGCCGTGGATGCCTGGCGTCCAGTTCCTTTGAGGTATTCTCATGCAGTGCCCGGACGTGATCATAGATTTGTCTCGGAAACAGTTTTGCTATCTTGTTCAGATTTCGCGCATCACTGAATGTCTCAGGGAAACAGCACGGTCCTATATTTTTCAAGCACAAAGAAACATCTGCGGAGGTCAAAATACTGTCACTTGCCGTCGCAAGTTGAGATAGTGCCACAAGAATCTCATCGGCGACCCGTTCGTTTCTTGTGGTTAATCGTTTGAGTATCCCAATCGCCAGTTCCTGGTCGCTTGAAAGGCGGTACGCTACGATAGTCGAAAGTTCGTGCATCACTTCCGTTTCAGTTCGACCGGTAGCTTGAAAAAGCGCTTGGCGTTCGAACGGCGTCATGCCTCCCCCATGAATGTGCTTCCAGCCCAAATAATTGACCAAGGATGAAAGTTGGCTCACCCTACCTTCGAGGGGTAGTGACGTGATCGCCCGATGATAGGACTCTTTGGCGTTGATAGAGGCATGGTGAAACATCGGCCAAAGGAACACGTCTAAAGTTTCGTCCCTTGAAGCTAGCAGGTTGTCCAGTAGAGTTGAGCACCATAAGGGGGAAATCATAGCAACAGATTCCAACAGCGCGTCCCCCCGTACTGGTAGGTTGCTGGCTCGTAATGTGCGCACTTGCCGACGCACGAATTCGCATAATTCACCCGCTGTAGGAAAGCGTTTAGCGACTTCGATGCCAATAGAGTTGCGGAAGTGACTCCAAAGCCTATTTGCTTCTCTTAGTTGGGATTCGAGTGTTGGCCCCGGTTTCAATTGGACTTCATCGTTGGAGAACGAAGTTAGTACCCGTGCAACACCCAGTTCAAACGTGTCCGGTATTTTCTTCAAGATACCCCGGCATTCATCTTGAACTACTTGGTCCGGATCATATTCAATTCGATCGCGCAGGATACTGCGAAGTTGCAGCAGTAGGGCCGGGCATTCGCTGCTTTTCGTGGCGGCTCGCTCTATAACCTGGAGGGTTTCCAATCGGTCGATTTGCCATGAATCATAGTCCGTTTGAGAAGGTTGGTTGCCGAACCGGCCGTGGAGAGGAGAAACTGCCTCGCAGAGGACTGGGATTGTCGCCTGACGTAGACTGACGTCGTCATATCTCCAAAAACGTTCGATTATTGCCAGTGCCTTTCGCCTCAGTGGACGTGTTCTTTGGGCTGAAATTAGCAGCGAAGAGAAATGAAAAGTCCTGCCTGCTGACCAGCTGTTTTCCACTTCCCGACCAAAAAATGGTTTGAGCAGTGCACTGAGTATCCATGGTTGTTTTCGAAGGCGATGGAAGGTTGAGGCATCCCTTGTCTTGTGATCAATCCATTCCAAAATCTTTTCTGCAG
>DATJII010000286.1:0-70366 GCA_035493435.1 Candidatus Limnocylindria bacterium
CTTGAGTAGTGTCGAGTTGGGTCCGATTGACGGAAGAATGGCGAAAAGACTGCCCGACTGGGTTTTCCCGGGGCATAATGTGTGCGTCCCTTCGGATATACCATTGTTCAGGGGACGATCAAACTTATGGATGCCCTTCTCGCTGCCATACTGGATGACAATCGCCCTGGCGTCAGGGAGTTACTCAAATCCCAACCCGGGCTCGCGACGAGTCGCACCACGCAAGCCCGACTGTTTGAAGGGAAAATCCTCCACTGGCTTTACGTCGGAGACACCGCACTGCATCTGGCTGCCGCTGGTTATCGGGTTGAGATCGTCCGACAACTCCTGGACGCCGGAGCCGACCCCGACGCCGCCAAGAACCACCGCCAAAGCGGCCCACTCCATTACGCTGCGGATGGCAGCGTCGGCGCCAAGGAGTGGAACCCCGAACGGCAAGTCCAAACCCTGCAACTGCTGCTCGATGCCGGGGCCAGGATCAATGCCCCGGACAAAAACGGCGCCACGCCTTTGCATCGCGCCGTCCGAACCCGCTGCGCTGCTGCCGTGAAATACCTGCTGGATCAAGGCGCCAATCCCCGGCTGCTAAATAAACCGGGATCCACTCCGTTTCATCTGGCGGTGCAAAACACCGGCCGCGGCGGCAGCGGCCGCGAAGCCGCCAAAACGGGCCAGCAACAAATCATCCAGGAATTCCTCTCGCGCGGCCTGAGCCCGTCTCTCAAAGACGGCCAGGGCAAATCTGTCCTCGACTGGGCCAAGAGCGATTGGATACGGGAAATGCTTTCGTGATAGCCTGGGCCTCAAGGGAGGATTCTGTATGCCGCCACACCGTGGATCGGACGACAACTTTCACCGCGGGCACCGAATCCAATAGGTCTTGAAATCTGCGTAAATCTGCGAAATCTGTGGATAAAATTGCTTCTCGGGATCTGGGATTGGTCATCTAATTTAAGATGAATGGAGAGGGGGAATGGGTCCGCAGATTTCGCAGATTCACACAGATTGAAGAGGGGATGGTGTGCCGTGATGCAAGTGCTCTTGATTGTTGAGCAATGGACAGTCCGCAGTGTTTTCACTAAGTCCTGAATAGCCTTAATCCCTGCGGAGATTTCTCCCTGATCTGGGTGTAATACGCCAGAACTCGGTCCTGAAACGTCATTCAAGAACATCTGAGCGCAATGCGTCCAATATTATCGAGACTGTATGCGTTCAACATGATTTGGTGACTCAACGTTTACACGCTTGATATCCGGATCGCCTGGCTTAAGCGCGCGGAACAATAATTCTGAGCTGCCAAAGCGGCCGAATCCGGGATCCTTGGCATCGCTTTCCACCGGAACCATTACCAACCCGCGTTTTGCACACCATTCGCTTGCCTCGCGATAGGCTTCGGCTTTTGCTGACGCTCCGGTCGAAAATGCGCTTACCCGCCGGGTGATAATATAAGTATCGGGTCCGGCTGGCTGAATTCCCGAGGAACAGCCGGCCACGAGCAGCACGATTCCAACGAGGAGAAGTGTTTGTTGCATCGAATTTCGGGTGTCAGGCAAGTTCACGAACTTGGATTCAGAAACAAAATGGAATTAGAACGCGGTGAAATTCATGTTTTTTGACACCCATAGCCAGAAAATCTTGGCGTTATGTATCGCGGATTTTTGTGGAATGGCATGACGACCAAGGGAGTTCTCTAGTTTGGAAAAATTGGCGGAGAGAGGGGGATTCGAACCCCCGGTACGGCTTTTGACCGTACACCGGTTTAGCAAACCAGCGCCTTCAGCCACTCGGCCATCTCTCCACCGTTTTTCGTCTGGCGCATCCCGCGACGGGACTGCCAAAGCCGGACGTTTGCTTCAGCCATTCTTCCGGTTACCCGGTGGAGTGGTTCGGCGATTCGCCCGTGGAGGGAAACTTTTCGTCGAATTCGCGGGAGAGGTCAAGGCGGACATTTTGCGGAAGGTGATTTTGTTTGCCGTCTTAGAGTGCGCCGGCTCGACGGCGCTTTGGTATGGGGTTGGGCTCCGACTGCGTCACAAGTCGTTGTGGTCGAAACGCCTAGCCAAAGCGGTGTCGGCGCTGCGCTTTGCCACCGCAGTCCATGACGCTGGCGCGTTTGCTGAGGCGGCTTCGGTACGTTTTCCCTACTTCGCCGTGTTACTGCGCGACCGCCACCACTCGATAACCATCGGCAACAACGATACGCCGATGATCCCCAAGACAATCAGCTCGAAGTGCTTTTTGACGAAAGGCAGGTTCCCGAAGAAATAGCCGCAGGGGAGGATCAGTCCGACCCAGAGTCCGGTGGCGAAGAGGCTCATGGCGATGAAGCGGGGATAGGGCATGGTGCCCAGACCAGCGACAAAGGGGGTGAACGTCCGGACAATCGGTACGAAGCGGGCCATCACGATCGTCTTGGGACCATATTTCTCGAAGAAGCGGTGGGTTTTTTCGAGGTGCTCGGGTTTCACCAAGCGCGGGAAACGTCGCACCAAGGTCTTACCGAGAAGTTTGCCGACCCAGTAGTTGACGTTGTCGCCGAGGAAGGCGGCGGCGGCGATGGCTCCGGCGCAGACCCAGATGTTCAGTCCGCTCTTGGCGTCGGCCGCGAGCGCCCCCACGGCGAACAGCAGCGAATCGCCGGGCAGGAACGGCGTGATCACCAGGCCGGTCTCGCAAAATATGACGGCAAAGAGCAGGGCATAGAACCACGGGCCGTAGTTGGTCAATAAGTCGTTCAGGTGAGTCTGCAGGTGCAGAATCACATCGAGGATTTGGCGAATGAGTTCCATGGCAACCGAATCGAAGTTGAGACGGTGCGGGAACTCGGCCTTGCGCTGCAAGGGGCTTGTCGGGGATTGTGGGTAAAATGACGGCGGCAATTCTTTACGGGCGCGAGGATTTACGGATCGAGGCGATCGAACGTCCCGCGTTGGCTGCGGGCGAAGTGCGGGTAAGGGTCAAGGCGGCCCTGACGTGCGGCACCGATCTCAAGGTGTATCGCCGCGGCTATCACGCGCGCATGTTGAAACCGCCCTCGGTTTTCGGCCACGAATTCGCCGGAGTCATTGAAGAACTGGGGCCTGACGTTTCCGGATGGGCTCTCGGCGATCGCGTGGTGGGCGCCAATTCCGCGCCGTGCGGGCAATGCTTTTCGTGCCAGCACGAGCAGGAGAACCTCTGTGATGACCTGCAGTTCCTGAATGGTGCCTACTCGCAGTCCATGGTGATTCCTTCGCGGTTTGTGCAAAAAAATCTCCTGCGCCTCAAACCGGACACGTCGTTTCCGGATGCGGCACTGACCGAGCCCTTGGCCTGCGTGGTCCAAGGTTGCCTCGACTTGCGACTCGTGCGTGGTGAATCGGTCTTCGTGCTGGGAGCCGGTCCCATTGGACTTATGTTTGTGGCCTTGGCGCGGGAAGCCGGATGCGAGGTGTCGATCAGCGGTCGGGGTGCCGAGCGTCTGGCGGCTGCACGACGCCTGGGAGCGGCGCACGTCTTCGATCTGGGCGACGGCGCGGATCTACTTACTCTCGTGAAAGCCTCGGGGCTGCGCCCACCTGATGTGGTGGTGGAAGCCGTCGGTAAACCAGAGACGTGGGACCAGGCAATTCGGCTGGTGCGAAAAGGGGGCCGGGTCAACCTGTTCGGCGGCTGCCCTTCGGGAACGACCGTGGCGGTCGATACGGGCCTGGTTCATTATTCGGCGCTGACGCTGCTCGCGAGTTTCCATCATACCCCTCGGGCCATCCGTCGCGCTTTGGAACTCATAGAAGCGGGAGTGATCCGTGCCGACGATTTCGTCACCGGTCGCGCTCCGTTGAGCCGCCTGCCTGAACTCTTTCGAGAAATGGCGGCAGGCAATCGCGCCGTTAAAACGTGCCTCGACGTCGATGCCTGAGGAGGACCGATTACTCGGGCGGCAATTGCTGGTTGGGCTGGACGATTCGCGATTTCAGTCCACCAATCGTGGCACCTGAAGGTTTGGGACGGGGACCCGTGGGAGCCGGAGCGTTCTGGACGATGGGGACCACTTTGTATTCCCCGTTATTCGGGTTATAGTAAAGCCCCTGGCCTTCAGGGAGCTGCGGTACCTTCCCCAAGTAACCCGATTTGACCAATTCGTCGATGCTACGGGGATAGCGATCCTCCGCCGCGTAGAACTGCTGGATGGCACCGTGCACCGGAGCGAGGTTGATCACCCGCTCGCTGGACTTCTTGGCGGCAGCCTCAGCCGCCAGATAGTTCATGGGCGCGTTGATCGGATTATCTTCGCTGGTGCCCGCTTTGCTGTCGGCCTTGGCGTCCTTTTGGCCCTTGTTGCATCCCGTGAGCAGGGCAGCACTGACCACCATGGTTGCCATCAGGATTTTCATAAGTTCAATAGACTCCTCTGGCCGGTCCAACGCAAGCCAGTGTTGGCTTAATCAGGCAAGGTCCGTGCCATGTCCTTGGCAAAATAAGTGAGAATCCAATCAGCACCAGCCCGCTTGATGGCCATCAAACTCTCGTCCCGGGCCCGGGCCAGGTCCAACCATCCATGTTGCGCTGCCGCATGGATTTGCGCGTATTCGCCACTGACCTGATAAGCCGCCAACGGCAATAAAGTACGCTGTCGCAACTCGGCGATGACATCCAAATAGGGCCCGGCCGGCTTGACCATGAGAGCGTCCGCGCCTTCCTCCTCGTCCAGCAAAGCGTCGGCAATGGCCTCCCGGCGGTTGGCCGGATTGAGCTGATAAGTGCGCTTGTCCAAGGACCGGGTGCCCGCCGCCGCAGCGCTGCCTACGGCGTCCCGGAAGGGACCGTAAAAGGCGGAGGCGAATTTGGCGCTGTAAGCCAGAATACCGGTGTGCCCTTGTCCGATGCCGTCAAGGGCCTGCCGTATTGCCCGGACCCGGCCATCCATCATATCGCTTGGCGCGACGAAATCGACGCCCGCCTTGGCGTGCAGGACGGCCATTTGGGCCAGGAGGTCCACCGTGGCATCATTGTCCACGTCCAATCCGTCGGAGGTCAGGATCCCGTCATGTCCATGGGTGGTGTAGGGATCGAGGGCGATGTCCGTAAAGACGATCAAAGTGGGCAAAACGTCCTTGATGGCCCGGATCGCCCGCAAGACCAAGCACGAAGGATCGAGAGCTTCCGTTCCGGTCGGATTCTTTAATTCCGGTGGGGTAACAGGAAACAGGGCGACGCCACGAATGCCCAACGCGAACAATTCGCGACACTCGCGCAGGAGGTCCGGGATGCTGAGGCGGTAAATCCCGGGCATCGAGCCGATGGGAGTGGGAGGTTCAGTGCCGTCTTTGACAAACAGGGGAGCGATAAAGTCGCTCGATCGCAAAAACGTTTCCTGGGTCAGATCCCGGATGGCCTGATTTCTCCTCAGTCGGCGCGGACGCAGTGACGGCTCCCATTCCTTTCGCTGTTGCACGGCAGTCAGCCTAGCGGAAAGGTGGGCGGGGAAAAAGGGGACGTTTTACGAAATGGAGTGAGGAGTCAAAAACCCGCGCGGACCGATCTTGGGGGCTCGATACGACGCGCGGTCTGGGTTGGGGGGCGTTAAAAAGAAATCAAAGGCTGGGTTGGAAAAGGGTATAGCTTGAACCGGGAGATTTTTTCCGCTCCACCGCAGATGCCGCATTCTTGCCGCATCGATTCATCCAAAGGCCTGTTTTAAAAGTGCATTCGCGTCAACTGCGCCCGGCAGCCGCCACGTGACCCTCTTAAAACAAGCTTTCAGGCGCCCGCAGCGTACGTTGAAGTATGTAATTGATTATTCAACTGGAGGATTTTGCCCACGGCAGAATCCAGGTCGTCGACGACAAAATCGTGGTGATCTTTGCCAATCCAGGGCGAACGGATCATGACCGACGTGCAACCTGCAACTTGGGCGGCCTTGGCGTCGGGCCATTTGTCGCTTACGATAAAGGAGCGGTTGAGGTCGAGGCTCCATTTGAAGGCCGCTTCGAGGAAGAGCCCGGGCTGGGGTTTGTAACAGGGATGATGCGGATCATCCGAGGTGCAGACGCAGATATCGTCCAATGGTAGCCGCTTGCGCAGCAATAGATGCATCAAGTCCAGATCACTGCGGGACATGAGGCCCCGGGACAGTGCTGGCTGGTTGGTTGTCGCAATAATGACGAAGCCTTGGCGCTTCAGTTCGATCAGGAGGCCCCGGGCATTCTCGTTTACGCGAAACTGATCCACGCGCAACGGTTGCAATTGCTGGCCTCCTCGGGTTTCGCAGAGGTTTAACACCCCGTCTCGTTCAAAAAATACTGCTGGTTTCATAGCATTCATATCCTGACAGCAGAGCCTGCGCCAATCTCGCGAGCGAGATCACTCTTGCCAGTAATGACGAAGCCCGCCCACGAAAGGTAACAACGCTCGTGAGGCGGATTTCGGATGCCGGATATATATGGGGGAATATCCCCACCAGCGGGCGCCAGCCCGTGCCTACTCCACCAGGTCTTTGGCCGCACCGACCCGCATTTCGATGCGGCGTATCGTGGGCAGAATGCGGGCAATGGTGGCGGATTCGGTCTGGCCCGCGTAGGGCTTGAGGAAGAATTTGATCACCCCGGCAACTTCCCCGTTTCGATCGTGGAGCGGCGCGGTGACAATCGCGGAATTGCGGGTCTTTGCGAAATAGGTTTGGTTTTCCTTGTATACCTTCTGCTCCGTTTCGTCCGCCTTCAGGCCGATGTCTTCCTTCTTCTTGGCGGCCACGACGTGCAGGTCCTGCCCGCCCGCCTGGGGAACATATACGCGCAAATCCAGCAGCCGGCTTTGCGTTTGGAGAGTGTCGCGCACCAGGATCGTCGAGAGTTTCTCCAGAGGTTGATAGACGATTTTGGGATCGGCGAAAACGGCGGTGGCGTCGGATTTTGTGAAGAATCCGATCCTGCCGCTCTCGAACGAATTATCGTTCAACGCGGGCATGATGTCGCGCCCGTCTAGTTTGACGATGATGCGCGTGCCCTCGGCGGCCACACTTAATTCATACCAGTGCCCCTTTTCAATCGGCACATCCGGCCCGATCGGCACGCTGCGCTCGCCTTCGACGAATTTGTAGAACTTAACGTTGCCGCCCAGGGCGCTGGCGCGGACCACATAAAAATTCTGTTCGTCACGGGCGCGAAACACAATGCCCGCCATCTGTTCCGCGGCGCCGCCAGTGATCTTGAATCGCGTCGTGAACGTGAAGTCGCCGAACTTCTCGTCGTTGAACAACAGGATGGGGAAGTGCTCGTCCTCGGGATTGCGGGACGTCTGCGCCAACACCGCCCGGTTGTTCAGTTTTGGGGCCTTGTCCGAAAAGGCCGTCAACGACGTGGGCACTTCATCGTTCATGATCACCCAATCGCCCGGCTTGCCCTTGCCCGCGACATGGGAGGACCAGCCTGCGGGCGTGGTTCCCAACTTTGTGGCGTCCAAATCAAAAATCCGTTCGGCGGCGGAAACCGCCGTGGTGCAGCACGCCGCCACCATTACTGATACGAGGCCTCGAAACATTCAGCCTACGGTACCAGACGGACGCCTCAGGGCAAGGCTTCCTGATTCAACCCGGATCGGCTGTTACCCGTAGCCGCTGAGGTGACGAAGCGGACAGCGAGACTGGCGTTTCACCACGCACCTCCGCCTCCGCACGTCGGTGGCTACCAAAGTAGCAGCGGCGGCTCGCCGCTGAAAAGGAGGACGTGATAGGCCAGAACCCGATCTGTCATCTTTGAAAAGTGGTCGCCGGTTAACAAAGCGGACTACGAAACTGGTGGTTTTGTCATGTACCCCGCCTCTTCATCTCGTCGGCTACCAATGCTTCCACCCGGTCTTCAGGCGATCGTCCTGACGACCTTTTCGATGATGGCGATGCCTTCCTCCGCCTGTGCCTGGGGCAGATTCAGGGCCGGGAGGAGGCGTATAATTTGATTGCCACTCGGGATGGTGAGCACGCCTGCTTCATGGAGGCGGTTCACCAATTGCAGGCTGGGAGCCTTGTCGGTCGTGGCGAAGCCGGGGATCTTTTCCTTGTCCTGCAGTTCGAGGCCTAGCATGAGACCCAATCCCCGCGCGCTTTTCACGACGTGGGGATAGGCACCAGCCAGTCGTTGGATCTCGCTTTTCAGGAATTCGCCGACGTGCCGCGCGTTGTCAGCCAGGCCATCGCGCTTGATGACTTCCATGACTTTGAGCGCCACTGAACATCCCAACGGAGTGCCGCCAAAAGTGGTGCCGTGTGTGCCGGGTCCGAGGAGGTCGGCATAGGGTTGTCGCACCCAGAACGCGCCGATCGGGAAGCCGCCACCGAGCGACTTGGCCATGGCCACGCCATCGGGTACGAAGTCCGCTCCCCCAGGCGTGTTTTCCAACTGCCGTTGGTAACTCTGGAATCGGCCGGTACGAAAGTGTCCGCACTGTACGGCATCGATTAGCAGGAGGAGCTTGCGCTCGTTGCAAAGTTGCCGAAGTCCCAGCAGGTACTCGGGCGACGCGGGTGTGATGCCGCCTTCCCCCTGGATGCCTTCAATCAACACCGCGACAGTGGCGGGCGAGAGGGCATCTTTGATCGCCTGGAGGTCATTGTACGGAACGTGCCTAAAGCCCGGGACCAGTGGATCAAAACCCTTCTTAACTTTGTCCTGCCCGGTGGCGGAAATGCCGCCCAGGGTCCGGCCGTGGAAGGAATTGAACGCCGTCAGGATTTCGAAACGACCTTCGTCGTGGCCGAATTTCCGCGCGAGTTTGTACAGGCCTTCATCGGCTTCCGCGCCGGAATTGCAGAAAAAGACCTTGCCCGGAGCTATCTCATTGACGATTCGCTCCGCGAGGCGCCCCTGGGGCTCGTGGAAGTACAGGTTCGAAACATGCACCAGCCGCCGGGACTGCTCGATGAGCGCTTCGGTGATTTCCGGGTGTGAATGTCCCAGGGAACAAACGGCGATACCGCCGCCCAGATCGAGGTAACGGCGTCCCGAAACATCCCAAACGTAGCTGCCACTGCCGTGACTGAAGGCGACTTCAAAGCGCCCATACGTCGGCATGACATATTTGGAAAAAAGTTCACGTACCTCCGCGTAGCGATTTTGCACGATCGCGGGAGGTGGAGGTACCGGAGCCAACCCTTGCAATTCTCTCATCTGATGCCACGCGCATTAGCGGCCCAAGAGCGCTGGAACGCAAAGAGAATTTTGCGTTTTGGCCGAGATTTTGGAGGCTCGTTCTGGGATCGTTTTGGGACTCTGGTCCCGCAAAGGCAGCCACCGACGTGAGGAGGTGGACGGTGTTACTTAGATCCCACGAGATCCGTCCGCCTCGTGACCTCGTCGGCTGCTGCGCAAAAAGTTACTACTTAGATTCGGCCAGTTCGACGAAGTTGCGCAGGAGGCGGAGGCCATTTTCCTGGCTTTTTTCCGGGTGAAACTGCGTCGCGAAGACGTTGCCGCGCCAGGCTGACGACGCAAAAGTCTGGCCATACGTCGTGCGCGTCGCGACCACGGAGTCGTCCGTGGGCTGGGGATAGAAGCTGTGCACGAAATAGAAATAGCTGCCGCTGGGGATGCCCTTGTAGAGGGGGCAATCCGGCTTCACGAGGTCCACCTGGTTCCAGCCGATTTGCGGTATCTTCAGATTCGGCTCGGCGGCGGTGGGTTGGAATCGCACGACGGGCCCCCTGAGAACGCTTAGTCCCAATGCGCAGGAATTGAACTCTTCACTACGATCGAACAGCGCTTGGTAACCAACACAGATTCCCAGGAAGGGTTTTCCCTCGGCGATCCAGTGCTTGATGCCTTCCAACAATTCCTGCCGTTGCATGGCGTGGAGGCAATCATCGAAGGCTCCGACTCCGGGCAGCACGATTCCCTTGGCTCCGTGCATACCCTCAGCAGTTCGGGTGCGGCGGACATTGGCGCCCACCTTTAGGAGGGCTTTTTCCACGCTGCGGATGTTTCCGGAGTCGTAATCGAGCAAGGCGATCATCGATGAGAGTCTGCCAGGAATGCGTTCGGGCCGGTACCAACCGGTCGGAGGCGCAAATCTCGGCGACGGGAGCTTACGGACGGATTACGAAGGCGTCAAAGCGGCAGCGGCCTGTTCCTTTTCGGTTTTCAGCCGGAGTTGACCGCAGGCGGCGTCAATGTCGTGACCTTTTTCGAGGCGGAGTGTGACCGCGATATCCTCTTTCTCTAACGCCTTGGCAAAGGCTTCACAGGCATCCACTTCCGGCCTGACCCAAGGAAGATCCTCAACCTTGTTGTACGGGATCAGATTCACCTTCGCATGGAGCTGGCGGGCGAGCGACCCGAGGGGCCGCACCTGATCCAGATGATCGTTCACCCCGGCGATCAGGATGTATTCCAGCGTGATCATCTTGCCCTTCTTGTTCACGTAGTAGGAACAGGCTTCGGTCAGGTCCTGGAGCGGATACTTCCGATTCACCGGCATGATTTGGCCCCGGACCTCGTCAGTCGCCCCGTGCAGGGAAATCGCCAGGCGGAATTGTTCCGGTTCATCCGCCAACTGCTTGATCTTTGGAACCACGCCGCTGGTGGATATGGTGATCTTGCGCGCCCCGATATTGCCGCCCCACGAGGCATTTAACGACCGGAGGGCCGTCATCAAATGGTCGTAGTTCGCCATCGGTTCGCCCATTCCCATGATAACGAGGTTGTTTATGAGCCGATCTTCCGTGGCGGAAGTTGTGGATCGGGCGGCCGCTTCGGCTGGCTGCTGAGAATTCCAACGTTCAATGCCCAATACCTGACCCGCGATCTCCCAAGGTTCGAGATTTCGTTTCCAGCCGTCCAATCCGCTGGCGCAAAACCGGCATCCATAAGCGCAACCCACCTGGGTCGAAACGCACAGGGTATGACGGTCGGCTTTTTCGCCGTAAAGCGCAGGATTGGCGGGAATCAACACGCTTTCGACCATCGCCCCATCGCCGAGACGCCAGAGGAATTTTTGCGTGGTGTCGCGCGCTCCTTGGCGGCGGACGATTTCCAGTACGCCCAAGGAATAAACGCCCGCCAATTTTTCCCGCAACGATTTGGGCAGATTGGTCATCTCGTCCCAACGGGCGACACGACGGCGATACAGCCACGACAATAGCTGGTCGACGCGATAGGCCGGTTCATTCCATTCCTGGAACTGACGCACAATCGCTTCGCGGGACTGATTCCGGATATCCGGTAACATCGGAATCGACCCTAGCAGAATAGGCGAGCGGGGGCATCTCATTCCGAATTGGGAGAATGCACGGGGCTCCAGGGCCATGACGATATGACGGTATGACGATGAATTGCTGATGTAGCATCTGCGCCGACCCAGGCCCTTCGCGCGTCTTGGGCGATGAAGGAACCAGGGACGGTTTCTCTGCGATGGAAACCGCTTGAATCGCGGGGTGGGGAAATTCGTCTCTCGACTCGCAAGTCACGGTGGCGTAAGCAATCATGACTTCTTTCCCATGGGACTCCGGATTTACAAATTGCTTTTGGGCCTCTGTGCCGTGATCGGCGTGGAGTGTTCGTTGCGCGCGGCCACCAATGAGGTGTCGATCTTTCTGGATCGCAACCTGGAGAATGCCGTTCGCGACCAAGTGTTCGCCAAGCGGGGCACGAATTCGCCGCTTACCGCGATGGACGTGGCGACCGTGTCGACGGTTGTTGGGCGTGGCCGGGGGATAACCAATCTGACCGGGCTCGAACATTGCACCGCGCTCGCGTTGCTCGATCTTTCGGGGAACAAGATCACCGATCTTTCGCCCCTGGCAGATTTGAAGCAGTTGCAGTCAGCGACCTTTACCTCCAACCAGATTGGCGATGTTGGCCCGCTGGCGCGTATCAATGCTTTGCAGTATTTGGAGTTGTCTCACAACCAGGTAAAAGACACCGCGCCGTTGGCCACCCTGAGCCATCTTTCTTCGCTTTATTTGCAGGACAATCGACTTACCACCCTTGGACCAGTCACGAATCTAACGCGCCTGACGACGCTCTATGTGGACGGCAACAAGCTGAAATCGCTGGCTGGCCTCGAGAAGATTCCCCGGCTCGGAATGCTTTCGGCGGCGCACAATTCGATCGAAGATATCACGCCCGTGGCCGCCCTGACCGAACCGACCTTTCTGATCCTGGCCCACAATCGGATCAAGGACGTGGCCCCGCTATATAAGGCGCTCACGAACGACTTGGCCGGAAATCAGCGTTTTGCGCCCTTCGTGCGCATCTACCTCCAGGAAAACCCGTTGAAACGCGCCGCCAAGAAGGATCTGGCTGACCTCGCCAAGCGTGGGGTGAAGATCGATCCTGATCCGATTCCGTAGTCTCTGGGCTATTCCCAGACTTGGATCGCCCCGCAGGAATGCAAGGTGGCGATCACATCCAGGCGGTCTGCCTCCAAGCAAAGGGGCACATCGGCCTTAAGGTCGTCCATGGACAACAACCGGCGTCCGTTGCTGCTCTCGCCAATGGTTTGGGCGAGCCGCTTGCGAGTAGCGCGATAAAGTTCCCGGACCATAACGGCTGAGTCGTCTGGCTTGCCAAGGGAACGATCCTCGTAATGGGGCCAGAGCCGATCCACCAAGGCCCCGGCCCCCAAGGCGTCTTCGAGCGCCGTTTGCTCGCCGGTACCGGAGCACACCAGGATGAGTTCTTCGGGAAGGGCAAAGGTTAGATGAGCTGCCATGGCCCCCAAGTTGGCAAACGAACCGATTAGGACCTTTCCCGCGTGGCGGCAGGCGGCCAGGGCTCGGGTGCCGTTGGTCGTGGTCATGATAATCTTCCGTCCGGCCACGCGTCTGGCGGTGAATTCGCGCGGCGAATTCCCCAAGTCAAAATCGACTCCTCCAGTTTGGTCTTTCCCAATTCGCAGGCCGTGTCGTTCTCCCGCCAGGAGTGCAGTGGGATGTTGGGTCTTAAGAGCGAGGGCATTGGGAATGTCTTCAGCGGGGAAAATGGCGTTCGCACCGTTCGAAAGCGCTTCGAGCATGGTGGAGGTGGCGCGAAGCACATCGAAGACGACACAAGTCGCTTGATTGAGGCATCTCTGGCGTAACTCCGGAAAGGCCGGAGGGCCGAATGTTACCTCAATTTTTCGCATCGCCGTATTAGAGGGGAAAACGGCCGATTTGTCACGGCGGGAAGGTGGTTCTTGGCAAGAGCCTCAGTGGAGGAGACATCCAAACATGGTTCACGGATTTCCCAGTGTTTCCCATTTTGGTGAGTCAAACATCGATCCGTGGCCGGGCACAATGAACTGTGCTTCACGGACCAGGAGTTCACGGCTCTGACGTTGGCGGTCGGGGTTCTTGGACCACGCTTCCCACGCCCGATCCAGCCAGTCGCCGTCATACTCAAAGACGTCACCGGCAATCGCGACGACTCCCAAGGGGGTTTCGACCAACACGGAGAGATCGTGATCGGTGTGGCCAGGGGTAGCGATCACCCGAATCCGGTCGCCGATGTGATAGGGGCCTTGGCTAAAGTCGTGCAGCCAATATTCGTCGCCCACCGACACATCGGTATCCATCAGGAAGGTGGCCTGCGGGAATAGGCTGTTGTTGCCTACGTGGTCGGAATGTCCATGAGTAAGGATCACGTGCCGAATATCGCCGGGCGCCAAGTGATGTTCCGCCAGTTTTGCCACGATCTCGGAGTTTTGTGAGGGCACGCCGGTGTCGACCAACACCGGTTCAGGGCCTTTGATCAAGGTCATCGTGCACGAGGCGCGAATCTTACCGGGCGAAGAGGCAGTGACGTAACCGGGTATTAGGATGACAACCTCGATATCGGTGGAGCTCATCGGAAGTAAAGAATCAGGGTGATCCGGCGGATAGGGCTGGCGCAATCATGATTCGCGAGACATCCCTTCTGTCTCGGGAAAAAAGACGTTTCATCGGGGTGCCTTTGGAACTTATGATTCCGTCGGTGAAAAAAGCCCTCCGCATACTCTTACGCTCCCTCATTGTTTTGGCGGCGTTGTCGTTGGTGGTGCTTTTTTCCTGCTTGGATAGGGTGGATACACGGCCTTATTTCCGCGAACCGTACTACGGGGAAACAGTGGCGCGATTGAAGACCATGATCGCGACGAATGGGGTGACGCGGGGCGAACTTTCGGCCGGTTTCGGACGGGCACGGCTTACGCCAACGGTGAATGTGGCTGCAGATAATCCTGAGGAAGGGCAGTTCCGGTCGCTGCCTCTGGCTGGGTACGGTAATCGCGATGGCAAACCAGCCACTGGGGTCCATGACGATCTCTACGTCAAAGCTGTGGCCTTGAAAGTGGGAGATCGGATGGGAGTGATGCTGGGGGCGGACGCACTGATTATTCCTCCCGAAGTGGCAGCCATGGCGGCCCGGCAATTGCAAAAGGAACTGGGGCTAACCCGCGAGCAACTTTACCTAAGCGCGACCCATACTCATTCCAGCCTTGGCGGCTGGGGTGAAGGCATGGTGGCGGAAGCGTTTGCCGGGGGATATCAACCGGGTGCCCGAGTCTGGTTTGCCCATTGCCTCGTAGCTGCGGTGCGCGAAGCGATTGCCGATCTGAAGCCCGCTCAGTGGGGCCACGGACGGTTTGTCGCGCCTGAATATATCCGGAATCGGGTGGTGGGGTCCTTGGGCGGGGTGGACCCTGAGTTTAGCTATGCGCTCCTCCGCCAGAGCGGCGGCAAACTCGCGGTGCTGGGGGCCTACGGCGCCCACGCCACCACCCTTTCGAGCGGGCAGATGGAATTCAGCGCCGACTACCCGGGATGTTGGCAGCGGGCGATTGAGAAAGAAACTGGCGGACTGGCCGTGTTCCTGGCTGGAGATGTCGCCAGCCAGTCGCCCGTGCCCGGCGAGAATGGTTATGCGGGGAGTGAACGCATGGGCCAGGCCTTGGCCCGGGCGATCTTGGACCGGATTCCCCAGACGCCATTAACGAACACCGTCACCCTTGGAATGCTCGGGCTGGACGTGACCTTGCCACCTTTCAATGCTCGCCTGACCGACGATCTGCGGCTGCGGCCGTGGCTGGCCAAAAAGATCCTGCCGGCAGTCGGGCATAGTTTTCTCCAGGTGTTCCGGTTGGATAACTCGTTGTGGGTCTCGACTCCGTGCGACTTCAGCGGCGAATTGGCGCTGGGAATCAAGGACTCCTTTCGGGTCAGGGGAAACGATGTCACAGTGACCAGCTTTAATGGCGACTATGTGGGCTACGTCATCCTGCCGCGCTATTATCACCTCGACGGCTACGAACCGCGCACCATGTCCTTCTTTGGTCCCTATGTGCCGGATTATTTCGACGAGTTGATCCGCAAGATGGCCACGAGCCTGGCGGCAAAATAGGGCGGCCCACCAGCGATGAGTGGCCAGGGCTTTGGAGCGTTGGGGGCAATACTCCCGTCTTTAGGGCCAAACGCCTGGCCAAAGCGGTGTCGCGCGTTGCTTGCCACCGCACTCCCAGACGCTGTCGCGTGGAATATATTTAATTAAGCCGGATGGGGTTGGCATAGACCCAGGGAACCCATTCGTCCAACACCTTTAGCTCTGCCTCCACGCGGTATTTGCCCGGGCCAACGGGTGTCCATAGGAGCGATCGCCCTTCAGCTTGGTGCACCTGCTGGCCGTCCTTGAGAACCGTGAACCGGCAGGGGATGGGCGCCGAGGCTTCTAATCGCGTTGCCGGGGTCAGGGATGCTGACTCGCCCATGGGTGTCACGGAGGTTCCGTCCCGGGCCAACCAGCGAAAACTGGAGCTGTCGGCAACCATGTCAAAGCCGATAAACACCCGGCCCGCCCGCAAGGCGTCGAGCAACGCGGGTTCGCTCAGCTCCCTGGCCAGCACGTGGGTGTTCACGTAGCGGGCGGAACGTTCATAGGGATCGAGTTGCACGTGAAACAGCTTTCGTCCCGGCTCCAAAGGACCCAGGGCGACCCTGGCCAACAGGCGGGTGAACCCATTCAACTTATACTCGGCCAGCGTCTTGGGGCTGGTATCCTCGATGCGAATCGTCCCGTTGGTCTGATAAAAAGCCCGAAAGCCCACGTTTTGATGGCAATCGTTTCCCGCGATGCCCGTGATGTGGCGGGATTGGTTCAATTCATCCCAATGCCGGAGAAATTCCGTGGGACGCCGGAACATCAGGCGATAAATAGAATCGGGATGCGCCCGCAGGTTCACGATCACCTCGGGAAGCAGGGCGCCAAGTCCGCCCGGGACCCTCTTGAAATCCGCGTGCAGATTATAGATTTCCATCCCGGTCAATTCCGACCGGGCCCAGTCACGGGGCTCTTCCGGATGCGCGTAGAATAACACCCCCCCGGCGTTGACGATCTGGCGGGCCAGTTCCGGTCCCGGAGTCTGATGGCTGACGATGGTTCCCGGGGCGCAGCCGAAGGGCATGAAGCCGTCGTTCATCTCAAATCCAGGCACGAATAACTTACCCTGGTGAAGTCCGCGCCATTGCCAGTTGAAGTCTCCCCGGCCATTGACGCAATGGTCGCTAAGGCAGATGAAATCCAGCCGCGCCACGTCCATTGCTTGCAAGATGCCTTCGAACGACATTTCGGAATCGTGCGAAAAGTGCGAATGGCTATGGAGGATTCCGCGATACTCATTCCAACCACCCTTGTCCGTCACCGGCTGTCGCATGGCCCGCAGGTTTTCCCAGGCAGTTTCCTGCCGGGGAAACTGTACCCAGCGATGGTAGAGCGCGTGCCGAAGCCAGATGAGGGTTAGTAAGATTACGACGCTCGCCAGGGTCGCGACCGCGATAAATATTCGACGCATCCATCTCCGCCACCGACGTTCGGGCAAAGCTTTGCTGGGTGAAGAGTTCGTAGATTCGTTCATGACGTCCGTGACAAAGCGAAAGGGCGTGTAGCGAAGGCTGTCATGGACGGCATCGAAGTGCGACCTCAAAGACATGGCGCTTCTAATGCTTCTCCAAATGGCCAGGTGGGTGCCAACGAATGCCGCAAAGGTCGCCGCATTCCACAACTGGAACTCCTGCTTGTCTGGAGGAACGGTGACGGGTAAGAATGACTTCTCTGAATTTCAGCCGCCCCAAGGTTATCCGTGTATTTATGCTCGCTGCCAGCCTGTTGCTGGCGAGCCTTTTGGTGACTTATTTTGTGGGGGAACATGCACTCGCGAGCCACCGCCGGATAGCAGCCATCCGTTCGCTCCTGTCCCACCTGGAGGTGTTCATTTCGACTCTTAAGGATGCGGAAACCGGACAGCGCGGATACCTATTGACGGGAGACGAACGTTTCCTGGAGCCCTATCGAAGATCCCTTGCGACGGCTCACGACGAAATGGCGACCTTGCGTGCTGCGGCTGCCTCCGGAGAGCTGCCTGCCGAGAGGGTGGATGCCATGGTCCAGCTTGCCGAAGAGAAGTTGGAGGAACTGGGGAAGACGGTCCAAATGCGACAGGATGGAGAAGGCGATCGCGCTCTGGCGCGGGTACGTTCCGGCTTTGGTCGTTTGGTGATGGACAAGATCCGAGTGGAAGTCGGGGGCTTGGCGACCGCTAAAGAAGCCGAGTTGAGGGCAGCACTCAACTACGCGGAAAGTGCGGTCACGATTCGCACGTTGACCTTCATCGGCACTTCCGTCCTGAATCTTGCCTTTCTCGGATGGGCCTGCCGTCGCATCACCCGCGAAATGGTGATTCGGGAGACCGCCGAGTTGGAAAACGTGCGCCAAAAGGAGTTGCTCGCGACTTCCCTGTCGAGCATTGGGGATGGGGTTATACTCACCGACGTTAACGGGGGTATTACTTTCCTCAATCCCGAAGCCGAGCGACTCACGGGGTGGAAGTCTGCCGAGGCGTCCGGTAAGTACCTGCCCGAAGTCTTTCGCATCATCAATGAAACCAGTCGGGAAGCCGTCGAGAACCCGGTGGAAAAGGTCCTGCGCCTGGGCACCACCGTGGGGTTGGCGAATCATACCATCCTCATCTCTCGAGGTGGGGGAGAAACGGCCATTGACGATAGTGCGGCCCCGATTCGCCAACCGGGCGGCCCCTTGTTTGGAGTGGTGCTTGTGTTTCGGGATTTCACTGCCCAACGCAAGGCCGAAGAGGATCGCACCCGGCTGGCCGCCATCGTGGAGTTTTCGTCCGACGCCATTTTCTCCGAGAATCTGGAGGGAGTGATCCAGACCTGGAACGCCGGGGCGGAAAGGATGTTTGGCTATAGTGCGGCGGAAACCATCGGCAAATCCACGTCACTGTTGATTCCTGAGGAATGCCGGGTGGACGAGGCGCAATTGATGGAGAAGATCCGCACCGGTCAGCCTTTGATCCAATTCGAAACGGTCCGTCTCGCCAAGGGAAGTCGGCGAATCCCGGTGATGATCAATGTCTCGCCGCACCGGGACCACGACGGGCAGATTGTGGGGGCCTCGGAGATTCTCCATGATATCACAGAAATCCTGGCCGCCCGCCAGACCCTGGCCCGGGGAAAGGAAGAGCTGGAAGGACTCGTAGAGGAGCGGACCACCCGGCTGACGGAGATGGTAACGGAGCTGCAACAGCTTTCGTACGCCATCACGCACGATATGCGCGCCCCGCTGCGGGCCATGAGCATGTTTGCCCAATTGCTCATCGAAAAGTCCTTGAACGGAAATCGTCCGAAGGACGAGCTGAACTATTGTCGCCGTATCTTGACCGGTGCCAATCGCCTGGATTTGCTGATTCGCGACGCCTTGAACTACAGCCAAGCCGTGCTCCGCGAACTGCCTTTGGAACCGATCGACCTCTCGGGCTTGCTCCACGGCCTGATAGAAACCTATCCCAACCTTAACCCCGATGTTGCGGACATCACGATTGAAGGCCGAGTTCCGTGGGTTTTTGGCAACGAATCGCTCCTGACCGAGTGTTTTTCCAACTTGCTGGGCAACGCCGTCAAATTCGTCGCTCCGGGCGTGCGGCCCAAAGTGCGAGTGTGGGGTGAGGTCAGCGAGGAATGGGCTCGTATCTGGATCCAGGACAACGGGATCGGCATTGATCCCAGGGCGCACCCCCGGCTTTTTGGCATGTTTCAAAAGCTCGAAAGCGGCTACGAAGGAACTGGCATCGGACTCGCGATTGTGCGCAAGGTGGTGGAGCGTATGGGCGGCAAAGTCGGCGTTGAATCGGTGCCTGAACAGGGCAGTCGCTTTTGGGTTGAATTGCGGATCTGTCCAACAGATACGAGATCCTGAGCGAGCCGTTTCTAGTTTGATCCCACCCTATGGAAGGCATGAAAGATACACCCGGACTTATTCTCGCCACGGAAGACGAGGAATCGGATCGGCTCATCATGGAACTGGTCTATGAAAGGACCGGTCTGCCCAATCGACTGGTGATCCTCAGCGATGGGCAGGAAGCGGTGAATTACCTGCAAGGGAATGGGATTTATCATGATCGAACCCTGCATCCCTTGCCCGCCTTGCTGCTGCTGGATCTCAAGATGCCCCGCATGAATGGGTTCGATGTCCTGGCGTGGCTTGCCACCCAGCCGCAGTTCAAGGATCTCCCGACCGTGATGTTCTCCGCCTCAGCCTACGACCAGGACATCCGCAAGGCACGAGAACTGGGAGCGCGCGACTACTTTGTCAAGCCCTTGGAAATCCAGCAGTTCGTCCAGATACTCTGCGACTTGCATGCCCGGTGGCTGGCGGGTGGGGCGGCTTAGCGGGCGGGCGGAGTGCCGCGCTCGCTGATTATTATATACCTTTTGCGATGTGCCGCACGAGGTGCTTCGTGAGGTTCTGGCGCCAATGATGTAAATAATTATGTCCCAACCGGATGATGTCATTATTTGGGGGGCGATCCGGCTTTCAGGGTGATCAGGAGCGGCGACTGGTTGCGGACGAGTTTTATCTCGTGGAGATCCGGGGCCGCACGATCTTCCATGATGCTTTTCAATTCCAGCAAAGTACGGGTTGGGTGCCCGTCAACGGACTGGATTAAGTCCCCGGCATGGAGTCCCATTCGGGCGGCATTTGAATCTTCGGATACCTTGAGCACTGCAATGCCACCTTCATCATGACTGACGCCGTAGGCGGAGAATTCCTCGCCTTCGAGGGATTTGACAGTAGCGCCGAGCCATTGGTAGGTGGCGACGGTGCTCGATTCGGTGGGCGTCAGATCGATTCGGACTCGCACGGTGGGTAGTTTTGGGGATTTGGCCAGGGTCTTGAGTTCGGGTTTCTGGACGCCAAAATTGTCCATGGGAAAGTTTTGGAAGCCGATTCGCAGGGCGGGGGATTGCGAGCTGACCCGGTAGTCGCCGCGGGCGGGATCGAGGAATAGGGGATCCGCCACGATGGAATGGGTATCGCAGCCGTTGGGCTGGAATTGGCGCCGGTCGCGTTCACTGGTGGCGAAAAGGTTGTAATCCACAAGCTCGCCCCATTTCTCACTGCCGCCTGGCATGACAGCCGGTCGATAAGCCCCCATCCAGAGATTATTGGTAGCCACGTCGCCGCTGTTTTTGAGCCAGACGTGGGGGTGCAGGCTGTTGTTGACGGTGATATTGTTCCACACGTGCCGGCCGTAACCTTCCCGGAGTTTCAAGCCGCCATTCAGGAAGAGGTTATTATAGATCCGGTAGCGCGAGGAGCCGTCGTCCAGGTCCACATCCCACCCGTGGTCGCAACGCCAGCGGTTGTTTCGCAGGGTGATGGGCTTCAGGACATCGAGGAAGGGAAGGTTGGGCTCAGCCGCCATCTGTCGGTTCATCACCGCTGGGTCCGGATGCCAGTAACGGTCACGGCCCCAGGAATTGAAACTGCCGTGGTCACCAGTTTCCTGGACGGTATCGAAGACGTCGCAGTATTCGATGACGTGGCCGCCCCAGCAGCCGTCGCCGATATTAATACCCGCCCGGGGGACGTCATAGATGGAGCAATGCCGGACGGTGATATCCCGCGCCATGGCGATCTCCACCCCGGCGGTCTGCTTTTCCACCCGGCCAATCCGGGTGATCAGGCACTCTTCCACCAGGCAGTCCGCGGGATACTCGTCGGATTGGGGACCAGGAGTACGGTCGACTTTGGCATAGTCGAAAGGCGCATCATAGTTGAGGAGCGGGCTGCGAACGGCACTGACCTTGCCCACGAAGGCGATGCCGTTGGCTCCGCTGTTTTCAATCCGGCAGCCCGCGATCGTGGTGCGGCGATTATAGCCACTGACGAAGATTGTATTGCCGCCAACCTGGTCGAAGCGGCAGTCGCGCACCTGGCAGTCTTCTGTGCCCACGAATAGCACTGCTCCGCCCCGGTAAGTCGTCCAATCGGAACGGAGCAGCGGTTCCTTGGTATCCATGAAGGTGCGGGCGGTGTGGCGAAAAGTGAAGCCTTGGAAGGAGAGAAATCGAACGGGGGCCGTTTGGCTGCCTTGGCATTCCACCAAATGCCGCAATCGAACGATTTCCACGATGGCATGTTTAAGGTCGACTCCCGGCCGAGGGTAATAATAGAGCACGCTGGCCGAGCGGTCGTGGAACCACTCGCCAGGGGCATCGAGTTCCTCAAAGATATTTTCGATCATGCGATACAAGGGGTGGATGGCCGAACCCCGGTTGTTCTGGGTGCCCCCTTCCATCGCGAGAGTGCCGTCCGGCTTCTTCCCGGTGATACGCCATTGCACGCCGCCCCACAGGGCAGGGTGGAGGGCATGGAAGTAGCCGCCCGCGGGATTTGACCACCGCGCCACCCGGGCCGGATTCAACGGATCGCGGCTGGGATCTGCTTTGCCATTGTGATCCAGCTTCCAAGTGTCGAACACGTTCAGTCCATCGCCTGATTCCCGATTGGGGAACCGGGCCATCCACTGGCGTTCGCCATTGATCCAGAGTTGGTCGATGTCCAAGCCCGCTGGCACCGCTGCCTGGAAGATTCCTGCTTGGTATGGTTTCCACTCGACCGTCAATCGAGTCCCTCCGCTGATCACGACTTCGCCGCCGGAATCGGCTTGGTAGGTCACGGGATTTGCTTCGCTACCTGAATCCGCTGCCGTGAAAACCAAGGTCTTCGACAGGTAGTAGACTCCGGGCGCGACATGCACGGTCACTGGTTCTCGGCTGGCAACTTTTTGGGCCGCCCGTTGGGCAGCTTCCAAGGTCGCAAACGGAGATGATTTCGTTCCGACGTTGGCGTCCTGGCCTTCCACGCCAACATACAGGTCGGCAGCCCTTGTTCCGAGGGCAGCCGCAAGCAGTGGCAAAATGAAACGCAGAGAAAATGGAAGGTTCATCAAAAGTTGCCCGTACGGGCTATTTCAACCGACTCCGTGCGTCACGCAGATCTTCAATTTGCCGATCTTGGATTTACTCTATTGAGACCAATTCGCTGTCGTGGACCGGGCTCTTTCGATGTTGCCAAGGGGGATTGGATCCGGCGAACTTGGGTGGGTTGAGTCTTCCGCCAGGACGAGTGTGCTGGCTTGGATTTCACGAAGGTTTGGACTCGTATGACACATTTGTTTCGCTGCGCACTGATGATGGGGTTGATTTACCTTTGCTGCGGATTTCACACCGCAACGATCGATCCGGTCGAAGCCTTTCGGTTGGAGCACCCAAACGAGGCAAAATACTATGTGAACCTATATCCGGCCAGTTTTGATATATACAGGAGAATCCAAATTTTAAACTCGGCTCAGATTAAGTCCATCGCCACAACGTTAAAGTCAATGGGGAAAGACTGCCCTGGAGCGGCCAAGTATGGGGTCAAACTATTGGAAACACAGAAACAGGTCGACGATTCGGCCGCCGTATATTACCGGAGTTTTGAAGAGATGACCGCCAATGCCGCCTATTTGTTCCAATTCGAATGGCGGAAGGATGATAAGCTTGAGGTGGGCTTCCTGGCCTTGCGCGATGGCGAGATCGTCAAACGTGAAGTGTTCTCGCCACTTGCTCCTTACTAGCGACCTTCTTTGGAGTCAGAGGGCCCGTCGTGTGGAACATTGCCGCCCGCCTCCAACGAGGCGCAAACCACCTCGGCTTCGCTGCGGGCGAAGACGTGGCGATTCGCAAAGGCGGGCGGGGCATAGACGAATTTGAACTGCCCAAACGGCCAGGTCGGATCGATCAGGTGAGCCCGGCTGATTTCTCGATATCCGGTCGGGGACAATTGCGCATGGATCAGGTTGCCTTCGTCGGTAAATAGAAAGTATGTGTTTCCTTGGGGCGTGATGTTGATGCTCGCACCATTCTTCGCGGCGGTGAGGCAGTTCGTGGACCACAGTTGACGGCCGGTAGCTGCTTCCAGGCAGACGAACTCGCCTCCAGTCCTGGCGCTATAGATATAATCCCCGAGCAACAGCGGAGTTGAGGCGTGGCTCAGGATGCGTTTCGACGGCGTGCGAATCTCCGGCCAGCGAATGGTGGCGGTCGGCGCGTTCGAATTGACCTCAAGCATCAGGCCGCTCACCAGCAGCCGGTTCCCCTGAAAAACGGGTGTGGCGGCGGAGTCATTGTTGCTGGTGGCCATGGTTTCCCGCCAATAGGTGTGGCCATCGGTCGGGTCCAGGGAGGAGAGGGCACTGTCGCTCCAGGCGATCAGTTGCCGTTTGCCACCGGCGGTGATGATGATGGGTGAGCTATTGGAGACCGGATCGTCGAGCGCTTTCCAGACTTCTTTCCCGGTCATCTTGTCGAGGGCCAGGACGCTGGCGCCGGGTTTCGCGCCGGTGAAAAGAACCAGCAACGGCCCATCGATTAATGGCGAGGGGCGGCACGACATCTCCGCCACCTGGTACTCCTTGCCGATGTTCTTTTCCCAGAGAACCGTCCCGGTCTTGACGTCGAGACAGTGCGTGTTGCCGCTCGCGGCCACGATATAGATCCGGTCACCGTCCACAATTGGCGTGGCTGTGGGGCCCGCCCCACGCTCGGGAACATAGGTCCATTCGCTATATTTTTCGTCGTAGGAATAAACCCAAAGGACCTTGCCCGTCTTTTCCTCAAAGCAATGGAGGCGCTCATGGGCCGTGGGCTGGACCAACTCCACGTCCAGGACAAACACCCGGCCTGCGGCCACCACCGGACTCGCCCACCCTCCGCCTACGGGATGTCGCCATTTAATCTCCAATCCACTGCTGGGAAAGGACTCCAGGATTTCGGTCTCCGCCCATTGTCCATCCCGATGGGGTCCGCGAAACTGGGGCCAATCGAGGGCCAGGGTCGCCTGTGCGCCAAGGAGGAGGGTTGCCGCCGTCGCAGCAAGCACCTTCAAACGAGGGGCTGCCAACGGCCTTGGCACTACGGGAGACATAAGAGAAGGATACCAGAGCAGGCAGACAGTTGCAAGGCAGGCCGGCTTTCTGCGGTTTCTCCCAAGTCGGGCCTAACATCAGCCGACCTCGTCGTGGCCACCGACGTGAGGAGGTGGACGGCGCTACTTAAATATCACCTCGTCCTTCCGCCTCGTTACCTCGTCGGCTACGGGCGTGGCCACGCGACTATCTACTGTCGCCGCACGTCGCCGAGTCCCGCGATAATCCGCTCAATCTGGACCCGGTGGATGGCGAGATGCGTTCCGGCGATCGCGTGCCATCCGGCGGCGTCGAGTGAACCAAACCAAGGGTGCAGGTATCGGACACCTGTCTTGAGATTGGGAATCGAGGCCACGGTGGCCAGCAAGTCGTCACACGATTTTTCATAGTCACCCACAACGGCGGCATTGACCGACGTGCTGGGCTTTACGTTGGCGGTGCTGGCTCGGCCCGCAGGTGTCTTCCCTTGGCTCAATTGGGTTATTACCTGCATGAAGGACCGGTGAATAATGCGAAGGTGATCCAATGTCATCCAGATCGACCAGTACCGGCTGCTGTCTTCCATTCCCCGGGGGCGGGCGATGAGTACACGCTTGCCGCAGGCGTCTGGCGGGCAGGTGGCCAACAATTCCCGAATCTTCTGGCGCTCGAGTTGGAACCGGGCATCGAACGTCGTCCGGTTGCCGGCCCAGCGATTCACCGCGAAGAGCAGGCGACCGATATAAAGCTCGGGCTTCGGCAATCCGGCGCCGGGCGGAGCCAGTTGAGGTTCGGGAATTGAATCCATGACCGCCATCTTGCCATATTACTTGCGTTTTACAAGCGATAATACTTGTGGATTGCAAGTAATTGTTTGGGTAGCATCCACGCATGGCCAAAGCTGTAGCCAGAACTGCCAGGAAGCCGTCGGTGACGTCACGCCGATCCCCTTGTCCCGTGGCGTGCTCGCTCGATATCGTCGGAGACCGTTGGACGTTGCTGATCGTCAGGGACCTGGTTCTCGGTCGGTCACGGTTCAAGGACTTCGCGGGTTCGCCGGAAGGCATTCCCACGAACATCTTGAGTGATCGCCTAGAGCGCCTCCTGGAGCATGGACTTGTGGATCAGATACCGGCACCGGACGGCACCAAGCGTTTGGCCTATCAACTGACCAAGAAGGGGGAAGCCCTGCGTCCGGTGCTGGAAGCTTTGCGTGATTGGGGTTTGGCTTGGGACAAATCAACGCGCGTTCTCCTGAAGTAGAGTTGAAGTTGAAAGGTCGACGCCCATTGAAGCGAGGCCCAGAGGTTCGAACAATGTGGCTGGATTTCACAAGATTGTGTCGTTTAAGAGCAAGATATCTGTGAAGTTCTCGACTATGCTCTCTCCGACACAACGATGACCTTGGAACTCCAAAAAATGGAATATTGACGTGAGCGTGGTCCGGCGGTTGAGCGTAATGCTGGGAGGCAGGGCGTGTTGGGGCCGGTTGGTCAATTGGGTTTAGCTGCCATCCTGTCGTTTACGTGATTTTGCAAATCCCATGGATCTCGCCACCTTGGCTAAAGTTGATCCGGAAGAAATGACCCTCGGCCGTTTATGAAGACTATTCTTTGTTCAGTCCTCGCCTTGGTGGTTGGGGCCTCATTGTCAGTTGGCGCTGAGGATGCGAAAGCGACCAACGCAATTGCGTCGCCTATCGCGCAGCGTCCTGGCAACCGCGGGACGTCCAATTCGAACGATGTCTTCTACACCCTGGGACCCGATTCCAAACCCCGCGATGGCGTGCCGAAGGGAAGGTTCACGGAGGCCAAGGTGATTCCGAGCAAGGTATTTCCTGGGACACAGCATACCTATTGGGTCTATGTCCCGGCGCAGTATGACCCCAGCCGGCCAACAGCGGTGATGATTTTCAACGACGGGCAGGCGATGAAGGCGGAGCCCGGCGACGTGCAGGCCCAAAACGTCTTGGACAACCTGATCTTCCGGCGGGAAATTCCGGTCATGTTGGGCGTGTTCATCAATCCCGGCCGGCGTCCAGACCAGCCTGAACCGAATCCCCGGGACTGGGGTGACCGTACCTCCAACCGTCCGGATGAGTATAATCCGCCCACCGACAAATATGGCCGGGTGATCGTCGACGAACTGATGCCCGCGCTGCGGGTGGAATATAATATTTCAACCGACCCGGAATTGCACGGGATCATGGGCAGCAGTTCGGGTGGCTGCGCGGCGTTTGCAGTGGCATGGTTTTGGCCAAATGATTTTCGCAAGGTGATCACCTTCGTGGGCAGTTTCACGAGTATCCGCGGGGAATATATTTATCCGGAGTTGGTGGCGGAGAGCGAGAAAAAGCCGATCCGGATCTTCATGCAGGACGGACGCAATGACAATCGGAGGCCCGGCAATCCCAATGGCGACTGGTTCTACCAAAACGTCCGGCTGATGAATGCGCTGACGAAGAAGAACTACGAGGTGAACTACTCGTGGGGTATTGGCAATCATGGGCAGAAACAGGGAGGTGCCATTTTTCCGGAAATGATGCGATGGCTTTGGCGGGACCAGCCCGTGTCCACTGACCCGGAAGATCAGGTGGAACGATCTTTCCGGCACCCGGCTCAATCGGCGTCGGAGACGAACCAAGTACCGACTGCGACTACTCCCAAGGACGCAAAAATCTGAACAGGCATGAATCAGAAAACGTCCGGGTTGCGTGCGCAAGGTCCGCGGGTTGAACTTCGGGTTCCTGCGTCGGCAATCGGGGCTGGTTCAACCGGTAGATTTTAGTGAATGGAATACATGAAACGAGTTATTGGCCCCACGGGGGTGATGCGGGCGGGTCGGAAAATGAGCTCCGTTTGGATGGCCATGTTACTCATCCTAGCCGGATGGTGCGGGCTTACAGTTCGCGCCTTCACGTCGGCGGACGCGGACGCAATTTTCCAGTCTCATGCCCAAGTCTTTTACCAAGAGAAAGATGGGAAGGCGTGGTTTAAGGAATCCACGGAGGGCTCCAAGAAGACCTCCTACTGGATGTGGGCTGAACAATTGGAGATGGTGTTGGACGCCTACGAACGCACGAGGAATCCGCAGCAGATCGAGATGTTCACCAAGTTGTTCCAGGGATTCCTGGACAAGCACGGCAAGAATTGGTCCCACAACGAGTTCAACGACGACATCATGTGGATGGTGATCGCCTGCACCCGCGCCCACTTGTTGACGGGCAACGTCGAATTTCGCGATGTGGGCCGCACCAACTTTGACCTCTGTTTTGCCCGGGCCACTTCGGAAGACCTCGGCGGGGGCCTCTGGTGGAAGGTGGACAGTAAATCGAAGAATGCCTGCATCAACGGCCCGGCATCCATCGCCGCCTTCCTCATGGGGAAAGCCACGGGTGAAGCCTCGTATCTCACCAAGGCGACGAATCTCTTCCTTTGGGAGCGGGCGACATTGTTTGATCCGGTGACCGGTCGTATCTCCGACAGCATCGGCCGCAACGGCAAGGTGAACCACATGGCCTTGACCTATAACCAAGGAACTTTTGTCGGCGCCGCAAATTTTCTTGGCTACACCAACGAGGCGATGCTCGCGGCCAAGTTCACCATGAGCACGCTGTGTAAAGATGGAATGCTCCCAGCGTATGGCGACGACAACGACGGTGGCGGGTTTAATGGCATTGGGGTGCGATGGATTGCCCGGTTTATGGAGGAACGCCACGCCGAATCCACTTTTGAGGCGTGGTTGCAAAAGAACGCCGACGCCGCCTGGGCCGCCCGACGTCCCTATGACGGTCTCTCGTGGTGTCGCTGGCCAGAACCGACCCCACCGGATCGACGCCAATATTCTTTCGGCTGCAGCAGTGCCGTGGTGGTCATGCAGGTGGCGAAACCGCAAAAATAACCAAATAGCGACGGACACGACAAGCGCGGGAGAAGCCGGATGTCGCGAAATGGATATAAAGAGATTGTCCGTCTCGAATGCATATCCCTTGGTCAAAATATCAAATCGTCTGGTTATCCGAAGGCTGGGTAAAACGGGTGAGCGGGATGAACTGGACTTATAAAATGAAATAAGTCTGTGAGATGCTCCGCGCCGCGCTAATTGTGCTTGAAGGGCGGGCAGTGGCGGCGTAGTTGTCTCCCCCATGCGCCTCGAAAGTCTGGCCCTTGCCGTTCCCCTTGCCGTTGTCACGGGCGTTGCGACATGGTTTATCGCGCGGCGGCAGAGAAAGGGCGAGCTGGTGGCGACGGCGCGGGCCACGAGTGGCAGCGGCTATAACGGGTTTACCTTTCGAAGCAGCCAGACCTTCGTAGCCACGGCGATGGTCCTGGCGTTCATTGCCGCAATACTTACTTATCTTCTCGGGCGCTCGGAGACCAACGACGAAATGCAAATGGGCGCCCTGGTGGTGGCGGCCATTGTCATCCTGATGACCACTCTCTTCATTATCGCGGCTGGCTTCAACGCGATGAACCTGACCGAGCAGAAGCAGCCTTTGGGACTTCCGGAGGGCAGCATCCGAGCCATGATCGCGCTTATATTAATCATGGTTTTCATCATTTTCGGCATCTATTTGTTCCGGATGGTTGGCCAGGGGTCGTTTCAGGTGATCGAAGTCAAGGCTTCGAATCCCACCCGGGAGGACCTGGAACGCTATGAGAAGGCGGGAGCCCGTGCGACGACGATCGAAACCAATTCGTTTGGACAGTTTATCGTCCGGGCCTACATGCCCGTGGCGGATGACGGCAAACGGGTGGCCCAACAATTGATCACTACCGTGGGAACGTTGGTGGTGGCTGTTTCGGGCTTCTATTTTGGCAGCAGTGCGACGGCCAGCCAGCAAAGAAGCTTCGAAACGTCTCCAGCCGGCGCCGATCCGGAGTCACTCCGTGCGATTGAAGAAATGATAAAGATCACCGAGGACGAGCTGGCTCAACTTTCCGGACAGATTGCTTCGCAAAAGCAGGCAAATCCTCCCGATCCCGGGAAACTCGGGAATCTGGAAACAAAACTGGAGTCCGTTAAGAAACGGCTCGAACAGCTCCGCAAGATGAAAAGCGCGGGCACCGGAGCAGTTGCGAAAAAGATAGTGTGAATCCGCCAGGCGGCTGGCGGATCAAGCGCGAACTGATGGATTATTTATACGCAATGGCAGCGCTCGAGGGCCCGGCGAGGTGGATCACTTCAAACCGTTTGAAGCCCACTTCACTGCACCATTGGCGGAAATCGGCGCCGGAGTAGTCGAAGGCGTCGCCGAATTCGATGAGCATGTTCAGCGACATCAGGAGGCCCTGGACGTTTTCGCGCCGGGCGTCATCGATCAGTGCTTCGATGGCGACCAAAGCACCGCCTGGCGGCAGGGCGTTGTAGGCCGCGCGGATAAGGTGCATCTTCTTTTCCAAGTTCCAGTCGTGCAGGATCATGCCCATGGTGATCAGGTCAGCCTTGGGTAACGGGTCTTGGAAGAAATCCCCCGCGGCGGTTCGCACACGGCTTTCGAGTCCGGCGTCCGCGATATGTTTCCTGGCGATCGGTTCGACAGGTGGCAGATCGAAGGAGGTGCACTGGATATGCGAGTGGCGCTTGGCGACCTCAATGGAAAGGAGTCCGGTGGCACCACCGACGTCGCAAAGGGTCTGAAATTTTGAGAAATCGAATTTCTCGGCGAAGGCCTCGAAATTGATGCGCGACAGTCCGGTCATCGCTCCCATGAATTGTTCCAGGCGCGGCAGGTCTGAGTAGAGTTCCTCGAAGATACCCTTTTGGCCGTGCTTGACCTCGTTCTGTGGCTTCCCGGTACGGAGCGCCTCCGGCAGATCGTGCCAGAACTTGAAGAGGCGAGCGTTGAGCATCACCAGGATGCCGCCCACATAACGGGGACTCTTCTGATCAAGGTAGAGCGCGCCTTCCGGCGTATTGAAGTACCTAGCCGTGGGACCGTCACCTTCGCGGCAGAGAAACCTCATCGCTACGAGCGTATCAAAGAAATCGGCAATGGCGCGGGGATGGAGTTGTAGTTCCGTGCCCAGTTCGGCGCCGGTCACCCTGCGATTCGCAAGTTGGGTGAAGAGACCGAATTCGACGGCAGTGAGAAGGACTTTGGAGGACCAGAACGAGAAGGCCGTCTGGAGAATAGCATCGGGGGTGGGATGTTGATCAGGCATGGGCAAAGAGTGTTTTAAAGTTTCTAAGCCGCTTAGTTGTGAGCCACATATCCTTTCCAAAGCCACTCCAGGGCTTCGGGAAGGGTTTGGTTTCGGACGGCCCCGGCGACGTGGCCAGCATTGAGCGCGTAAACGTATTGATAGTGGTAGCCTTTGGCTTTCAAGACCTTGGCCATGCGGTTGTTGGCTTCCACCCAATCGTGCATGTCGTCCCTCATGACGTTGGGATTCAGTAGGTCCCGGTCGCCCACTTCCATCCAGAGGCGAATCGGTTTCGGGGCGCTTTGCGGGATCAGTTTATCGTGGAAATCCCAGGCGCCTCCAGGAGTCTCGGGGTTGAAGGGCCATTGCTGGTTCACGTAGGTGCCGGAGTAGGTAAGGACGCGGTGGTACCATTCCGGGTGATACCAAGCCATGATCAGGGCTGCTGACCCACCTGAGCTATTGCCCATGGTTGCCCGGGCTTCGGGGTCTTTGGAAAGCTTGATGCCATAATTGCTTTCCACTAGAGGCAACACTTCGGTTTCGATGAACTCCGCGAACTTGCCAGACATCGTGTCGTATTCGAGGCCACGCTGACTGCCCTGGGCGTCGCCGCCGCCGTTGGCAATCATGATGACGGCCATGGCGGGAACACGATGGTCGGCGATCAGGTTGTCCAGGACATGCGGCAGTGACATGTCGGGATGGCCGAATCCAGGGCCGTCGTGAGTCACCATGAAAGGAGTGGGAGTGCCGGGCACGTATTGGCGGGGTATGTAAACGGTGATCGTCCGTTTGTATGGCGCAGGATGGGTCTCTACGATCAAGGTCTTGGGATTATTCGGATCCACCGTGCCGAACACCTTCCGTCCGATACCGGGATAGAACTTGCTGTTGGTCGAATCCATGATGAATTGCTCCACCTTGCCTTGGGGAACGTTGGTGTTCTGGGTCAGCTCCGGCGCTTTAACGTAAATGGGGCCAATTAAGAAATTGCCATCGACGGTGGCGGGTGGGTTCGCACCGGGCGCACCTTCAGTAGGGTTTGTCGCAGGGTCATCCGCAACGGGTGCCTTCAAGGCAGCCCTGGCGAGAGTCCCTGCATTCGGCCCCGCTGGAATCAATGTCGGGGTACCGGGATTGGTCGGTGGCCGGATGGCTGGGTCCGCAGCCACAGTCATCGTCGCCAGCGCCAGAAGACCGATGGAGTGGGCCAAGGACAACACGTTCAGGGGGTGCTTCATCGGCGAAGGCTACGGGGGCGCAGTTAGGATTCAAGCTTCCATGCAATTCCGGTTCCCCTTGCTGCGCTACGCCCTTCGGTTTCGCCATTCGTGCCGTTTGCAGTCCAAACTTTCCCTTCGCGGTTGGCCCGTTTAGCGTCAGGCTTGTGGTCCGGGCAAAAGTTCAACGGCATTTGTGAATACTCAAGCGATTCAAGGACGCACGCCGTGGTGTATTCCTGGTGTGGTTGCGCATGTCCAGCAAAGGCTGACTGAACTCATAGCTGAACTGGACACAGATGACCGGTCAGTGTGGCTGCGCCATTTCCTCGGACCCAAGATCCGGAGATACTCGCTAAATAAGCGACTAACAGATGACGCTGAACTCAAGCTTTTCGATGATTTCGATGGGGAGCGATTGGTCTGCCGAGGGGAGTGTTTGAGTCGTTGGTCGATTTCAACTGATCGAGCTGTCCTTGACGATGGGTCGTCCACTATCTCAGAGGAGGAGGCGTCGAGGTCGATCATGATTTGGGCGTATTCGGTGGTTTTGGTGTCGGTGGGAGTTATGCCTTCTCTCGACAGGTGTTTGATTGAAGAAGTGGATTGCTTTGGCCGGCTTAGCAAAGCGGTCTATTCGCTTCCGCAAGGTCTCCAGACCTTGCGTCTTGAGCCCATCATTGGAGGACGAATTGAAGAACGCGTCGATTATGATGAGTATCGAGACCGGCTTGCTATGGTGAAGCCCAGCTACCCCGACACCGCAAAGGGTGAATCTGGTGGAGCCGTTGATTCTCCCCCTGAAGCTGGCGACGAGTCCGGTTAAGGCTGTGTCGTCGGTGGCCAATGCCGTCATGCTTGAGTCACGGCAACGGTGCGTCAGGCAACTGCGGTGTAATATGGACTTTCCATTACGATATGAACGATAAATTCCGAATGCTATTGTGGCTTTTTTCCAGGAAACCGTCAGAGTGGAATGGACTGTTGCCACTCGATGAGAAGGCTGTTTACCTCGCTCGTGGGACTGCATTCATAGCCCGGCATCCGCTTGTTGGCTGTGCCTACGAGCTATGGAACCATTTGGATCACTTGGCTCTGGATCACTCAGATCCTGAAGCGGCAGCGCGCGCCCGATTGCGGATGATTCTGCAGGTCATCTTCGACTGCGGATCTACGGATCATATCAATTGCGATGTGGGCCGCGCCGATCGATGGGACGCCTATTGGGGTATCGTGCATGAATTGGCTGCTCGTTGCGTGCCAGATGACGAGCCTTTTGCCCCGATCGATTTCCTTGGCGCGCTGGAAGTGGTCGAAATTCGGAGCATCAAGGATCCAGAAGAGTACTATGAGCTCAAGGAGAACTGGAGACACTGGTAGCAACTGGAGGAATTGCTGATGGCCCGGTTGCGGATTAATTTGGTCAAAATATGAAGGCGGGCTGCACAATCAAAAGGTTTTTCGATCCCGAAAACGCGGACTACAAGTCCAAGGCGAGCGAGTTCCTTCAGATTCGAGCATCGCGGCTCATGGCATCAGTTGATGAAGTCGCCGCCGGGCAAAAGGCGATCCGAAATTGGTCGGGCGAACATAATACAGGAATCATTCTCGCCATTTCTGGTGAAAGCTGGCTTGTTTTTTTCCAATGAGTCCAGAGTTCCACATTTATCGATTAGGTATGACACCCTTCCGAAGGCAGCCCCGGTACCGGAATTTATTCCGATCGATGATTTGCGAAGTGGCGATATGGCCCAAACTCATCTTTTCAATTCTGGGGATGGATTTTATACATGTTTCTGGAATTTCATGCTGGGGGTCATTCCAGACTTTGGCGCGAGTGTCTATTGGCCCAAAGCCGGACATGACCTGGACCGACTGCACGCGATAAGGGGCGCCTTTGTTGCCTGGTCAATAGGCATTCCCGAGATTGATCGAAATGGAATGATAACTGGTGTTCTTAGTGCCGATGAGATGTGTCAATTGGCGAGGAGGTTTCGGGATAAACTCAAGGCAGACCGTGGATCTAGCGATTGGCTCGACAAGTTGCTGGAATACCTCGGCGCGCCGAAAGGCTCTTGGAAGGTTCAATATGACCTGCACTTGAAATGGAAAGGGCAATGCAAGGCTTGATTTCAATGGCGACTTCCACCACAGCGGTCTGTATTTCTGATTGGGACAGCAACCGGACTTTTACCTCGCTTCAAAGGCATAGCTGGATCTTATGAATATAATCAGCACGCAATTTCAGGCTTCGTTCGACGAAGTGCGGCGGGAGAACTTGGTGAGGAGGAGCGATTTTCTTGATCTGTTTTCCCGCAGCGTATACGACCAGTGGCCTCTTCAATCGCGGGTCTACGAGTTCGATTTTTTGAGTGTCCTGGATGACTGGGAACGCGATAAAGAGATCGTCCGGTACGCAGTCCAGTGTTTCAGAGACGTCCAGGATTGCGCCAGAGAGTTGCGGTTCGATAAGGTGTATGTCTGCTGTATTGTCTTTGACGATGAAATAGGCATGTGGCCCGAGTTGTATTTCTTCAATGACCGTTTGGCCCCGCTTTCAATGCTCAAACTGCATCCGCCCAAGAGCCAGTTGGGACGCCGCCTCGTGGAGATGCTCACTCAACTGGGTCTTTCGGACGAGGCGAAGGTCTGCGAAGAGCATTGCCAGGATCCGGATTATACGAAGGTATACATCGATTTTGTCACCCAAGGCGACGAAATGCGGCTCGAACTATTGGCAATTGCGTCGCGGTCGTAGCTCATTTGCCGGTCGGGTTTCTGTCGTTTACGCAGAATGCCGTGGACTATTTCCACGGCATCCGGCGAGAGAAATAGCGCGATTGATGGCAGTCACCCCAAGCTGTCCATCGGGAACTCTTGACTCCCCATAGAGCCGCGACTGCGATTGGAACTCCAGTACTCTGGCTTCGGCAATTTATCGACGAGGCCGTTACCCATTGGCTGACTTGCCCATGTTTTTCAACAGCTCTGCTGCGCAAAGATCGGCAAATGCCGGATCATTGATATTGCCGGGGTACTCGATGACTGGGATGTCGGTCCGCAGGTGTTTTTTCCATGAGGCGAACAGGGCTTGGTCGGCGGCTGGGTCGTGGAAGGGTTGTCCCGGGCTGCTGATGACACTGATGCCTCCCAAGGGGAGAAGGACGGTAATAGGTGCCGTTGAGAGATTGCATTTGGACGCCAGGATTCGTCCCAACTCGGCATTCTCTTCGGGAGTGGTCCGCATGAGCGTCACTTTGGGGTTGTGGGGATAGAAACGGCGGTCGGCAAACTTCTCGGGGATGGAGGAACGTTCCTGGAAATTCACCATGTCAAGGCATCCGGGGGTAATGATGGCTGGAACCCGGTTGTGCGCGGCTGCTTCGCAACGAGTAGGGCCGGCGCCCAGGACTCCGCCGACGTACTCGTCCGCCCATTCCGTGGTCGTGATGTCGAGAACGCCGCTGACCATGCCTGACTCAATGAGCGATTCCATGGTTCGCCCGCCGGTACCGGTAGCGTGAAACACCAAGACTTCATATCCGGCTGCTTCTAGCAGCTTGCGCGAGCGTTCCACGCATTGGGTGGTGTTGCCAAACATGCTTGCGACGATGATCGGTTTATCGGCGGCGGCCTCGGGGACAGACTCGACCATGCCGCAGATAGCCCCGGCCGCACGGGTGAGGATCTGGCGCGAGATACGATTGATGCCGGAAACGTCGACAATGCTGGGCATCATGACGATGTCTTTAACTCCGACGTAGGGCGCCACGTTCCCGCTGGCGAGGGTCGAAACCATGAGCTTCGGAACGCCCAAGGGCAGGGCCTGCATGGCGGCCGTGGAAATCGACGTGCCACCACCACCCCCCAGTGAGATGACACCATCCAGGCGTCCTTCCCGGTGGAGCTTTGCCAGCATGGCGGTGGCGGCTCGGGCCATCAGGGCCACGGTTTCGCCACGGTCTTTACGGGCCACGACGGAAGCGAGGTCTGCGCCGACGGTGGCGGCGACCTGTTCGCGAGCGATGTCAGGCGTGAAGCGGGGCGCGTCCAGCGCTCCCGTGTCGATGGTTAGGGTCCGATGTCCGCGGCGCCGAATGAGTTCAGCCACGAACGCATGTTCTTCGCCCTTCGTATCGAATGTGCCCAAGACAGCAATAGTCGCCATAACGTGTGAAGGAAAAGAAACCCGGAAATGGGGGCGGAGGGAAGCCTCAAGTCTCCAGGAGTCCCCTGGCCTTGGCTTCGGTACGGGTGGGATCCGCGAAACGAAGTCCCTCGCCCGCGGAAGAACTCAGCGGATCCTGCCCCGGCCCGGCTCTACTGGTGTTTGGGGTTTCCCAGGCTGACAGTCGAATCATCGGCTGATTTGTTGGCAATTGACTGATTGATAACAAATACGAACGATAAATGAACAGTGTCTTTTTTGGTTGCAAAAACCGGCGTCATTCAGTGTATCTTGCCGTGAACGATTCATCGCTGAGTTCCCTGCCGGTGCCGAATCTTAAATTTGGAAAATAAATGAGAACATCGGTAATAATTAACGAGATCGCCGTTTCCTTGCTTGCGAGTGCCGCCCTTCAATACCAGGTGTCGGCCGATCCGTCATTTCTCACCAATGGGCTGGTCTCCTACTATCCATTTACCGGTAGCGTCAACGATGCCAGTGGATTTGGCGCCGATCCTTCGGTGGCAGACGTGAAGTTGGTTGCCGACCGCTTTTCGATTGGGGGAAGCGCCGCTGAGTTTGACGGGACCCATTCGATGATCGTGATTCCTCGCGCCGCTGTTCCGCCGCTGCCTCCACAAAACGGCTTGACCATTTCCGCCTGGGTCAAGGCAAATACTCTGGCACAGATCCCGGTCGTCGAGTTTAGCGATAGCCAAAACATCGGCGTCCAAATGTGGCTGGGCGCGATAACCCCCTCGGCGTTGTTCGAAAACCTGCGCGACACGATCTTGCGCGACCATCTGGGTGTGACTCACGCTGGCACGATTGTGACAAATCAGTATCAGCATGTGATGACGAGCTATGATTATTCCAGGGGAGTGCTGGTTTCGTACATTGATGGGGTCGTGGCGGGTACTTTTGCCCTTGGCCAGGTCAATTTTGACACGAGTGAACCACTGTTAATTGGTTATCGTGCCAATCCGTTCAACGCTGCGAAATTCAATGGGGTGATCGACGACGTGCGGATCTACGGTCGAGGGTTGCGTCCCGATGAAGCAAGAGCGCTTTATTTGCGGGAGTTGGCCGTGCCACTGAGCCATCCGGCTGTTGCCAAGGCCCAGGGTGTCAACGGTTTCATAGTGGGTGCAACGGTGTTGGATGGGGGCGCAGGTTACACCGGCGTTCCGAATGTCCGGGTGACCGGGGGTGGCGGCAGCGGAGCCAGCGTTCGGGCAGTAGTGACCAACGGAGTCGTCACCGAGTTGATCGTTGACGACGCTGGTGCCGGGTACAATTACCCGCCGTCCATTGTCGTCGATCCACCAGCGCCGATTCCTGCCCGAGCTATGGCCGTTTCGGGGATCGAACTCGGTCAAGTCATTGGCGTCAGCCCAGTCAGTGGAGGCTATGGATATACGAACACCCCGTTGGTGCGTCTGGTGGGTGGCGGAGGGATCGGAGCCACGGCTGTAGCCGAGGTACGCGGGTACGAAGTGGTCGCTATCACGGTTACCAATCCCGGTTCCGGCTACGTTAATCCTCCGCTCGTGCAAATTGAGTCTCCCAACCTGATTCCTTCAGTAGCGATTGAGGTGAAACGCGTCGCGGTGAAACTGTCGGTGCGATTGGGACACACTTACCAACTGGAATCATCGACTGACCTGCTGACTTGGACCTCGACCGGGCCCGATTTTGTGGCGGACGATGAAACCATCGTGAAGGAATTCGACGTGACGCAGTCCGGACAGTACTTCCGTCTTATTGAACGTCCTTGATTCTGCACAGGAGTCTCCGGGAGCTGGATTGTCCAGCTTGTTGATTGGGGGTGGATAGTTGCCACCGGATGTGCATGATCACGCTTGCGTATCAATGTCACTTCCCAATCCCAGAGCCTGGCACATATTCGCGTGGGTCACGGTCTTTTGGGCGATGGCCTTTGCAGTCCGGGCGGCCTCCGCTCCGGACCTCTCTTCGGCTGCCGATTCGGTCGTCACGTTTAATGAGGTGATGTACCGACCGCCGGGTGACCCGGCTGCGGGCGAGTGGTTGGAGGTCTACAATGCGATGTCCATCGACATCGACCTCTCCGGCTGGCGGGTTGAAGGTGGAGTGCAGTACCAATTTCCCCGGAACACGGTGTTGCTGGCCAACCAATACCTCGTGGTGGCGGCGGATCCAGCGGCTCTGAGACAAGCGGTTTCGCGCGCGAATATTGTGGGGCCTTTCGCAGGGCGCCTTTCGAATTCGGGCGATAGGTTGGTCCTAAGGAATCGCAGTGGGCGCCTGATGGACGAACTAACCTATGGAGAGGAAACTCCTTGGCCTCCAGGTGCCAATGGCTCGGGTGGCTCGCTCGCTAAGCGCGAAAAATATGCAGCCAGCAGCCCGGCCGAGAACTGGCAAGTAAGTGTGCAGACTGGCGGAACTCCAGGCACGGAGAATTTTCCGTCGAGCACAGACATTCCTCTGATGGTGGATACGTTTTTGGATGTCACTTCTCCAGGACGCTGGAAGGTGCCTGAGGCGACGGAGACTTCGTTGGAGTGGACCCATCCATCCTTCAACGATGCCTCGTGGAACGCTGGGACTGCCTCGCTGGGATTTGACGAAAAGGGAGCTTCGCTCGTGCCTTTGGCGGATCGAGCCTATGGGTTGGATGGTGATCCCACGGACTCGTCCGGACATGGAATCCACGGTTCGCTTCAAGGAGGACTGTTTTCGACCAACGTGCCGCCGCCGATAGCGCGAGGACAATCGCTTTTGTTTGATGGCCAGTCGACCGAAGTTAGAGTGCCGGACACGGTCAACCCGCTTCAATACACCATAGCTTGTTGGGTGGAAGTGGAGGAGGTGCGGGCTTGCAGCCTTATTGTGCGGACAGATGGTTGGGGCCCCGATCGAGATTGGTCCCACCAACTAAGAATAAACGCCAACGGACATTTTGAACATTATCTTTACGATGGTGGGGAGCATACTGTTACTGCTTTGGAGACCATTACACCCGGGGTCTGGTACCATGTGGCGGGGACGGCAATCAGTGGCGGCCCTATGCGGCTCTATGTCAATGGCAAGGCGACCGGCGGCACGGTGGCGGTGGGATCTTTGTGGTCCGGCGGCGACCAGTGGCGCTTCGGTACCGATTCGGGACATACACCCCATTTTTTCCACGGCCGGTTGGATGAGGTCGGTATCTGGATGACGGCCTTGAGAGTTGATCAAATCCAATTGTTGGCGGGAGGTATTGGCTTATCCAGTCTCGGGGGGTACGCGCCGCTAATTCGCACAGATCTCAAGGACGCCATGTTTGGGCGCCATTCCAGTTTCCGAGTGAGGCTGCCCTTTTTGGTGGCACCAAATTCAGCTTATTCCGCACTCGGCCTCCAGGTGCGTTACGACGATGGCTACGTCGCCTTTCTCAACGGCACTGAGCTGGCACGACGCAATGCCCCGGATACGCTAACCGGTGATTCGACGGCCTTGGTCAAACGAACTCGATCGGAAGCAATCGCGGTAGACCACCTCGATTTGAGTTCCATGGTCGGATTGCTCCGGCCCGGCACCAATGTGCTGGCCGTCCAAGGACTGAACGTGTCTTCCAATGACGTCAACGTGCTCCTAACCCTGGCACTGGCGGGAACGGAAGCTCCGCCGCCCAAAGTGGCTGACGTTTCATTCAGCGAAATCGGCCCGGGCGGAGGACGCGATTTCTTCATTGAGATAATGAATCGGGCCGCCAGTCCGGTGAACTTGGCGGGGTATCGGTTGTCGACGAGCAATGGCAAGGAATTCGTATTCGGCTCCTTTTCCGTGGCCGCCAAAAGCTATGGCCTGTTGCGGACGAATGAACTGGGTTTTGCCGTGATGCCGGGAACTCGCCTTTTTCTCTCGGGACCGCAGGGTGCCATTGTGGATGCGGCGGAAACAACCGACCGCCTGCAAGGGCGCCTCATTGGAGATTCCGCACCCACCTGGTTTTCGCCGTCGGAGCCTACTCCAGGTGGGGTCAACACGTTCGAGTTTAGGAACGAGGTTGTGATTAACGAAATCATGTATCATGCCCCGGTCCGCTACACGACCAACGATCCTCCCCAGGCCTTCGTCCAGGAGGAGCAATGGGTTGAACTGTATAACCGATCGGATCATGTCGTCGATTTGTCCGGCTGGCAGGTCACGGGACTCATTGGCTACCGTTTTCCGTTGGGAACCGCCCTTCCTCCTGACGGGTATCTGGTGATTGCCAGGGACGCTTCGGCCTTACGGGCCAGGTATCCAAACATTGTGGTAATGGGCAACTTTGAAGGTAAATTGTCGCATCGGGGCGGGAGCGTTGTGCTCCGGGACGCAGCCGGCAATCCAGCGAATGAGGTGACATACTATAGCGGCTCGCCCTGGCCGGAGGCGGCGGATGGGGGCGGATCGAGTCTCGAATTGATTGATCCCCGGGCCGATAATGCGAAACCCGAAGCGTGGGCGGCGAGTTTGGAGTCCGCCAAGTCGGGCTGGCAGCACTATAGTTACGAGGCTTCCGCGGTCACTCCCCGGTACACCCCCAACACGGCCTTTTTCCGCGAGTTTCGCCTGGGCCTGCTCAAGGCTGGTGAAGTCCTGGTGGACAACGTCAGCGTGTTGGAACTTAACCCCGCCGGGGCGAACCGGGAACTGATCCAGAATTCCAGCTTCGAATCTGGGACCGCAAACTGGCGCCTGTTGGGGAATCATCGTCGCACCCACGCCGAGGCCGATCCGGTTGACCCGTCGAATGGCGTGTTGGATTTGTTCGCCACGGGGCCTTGCAGCTACTTGTCGGATCGCGTGGAAACCACTCTGAACGCGGACGGGGCCTACGTTGCGGTGGCGGCAGGCCGCCGTTACCGGATAAGTTTCGACGCCCGCTGGCTTTCCGGGTCACCCCAGTTGCATACGGAACTTTACTATAACAAAGTCGCCCATACCACGATCTTGCCGGTTCCAGAACTGTTGGGGACGCCCGGTCAACGGAATTCGACATTGGTGACGAATTCAGGGCCAACGTTTGCACATCTGGGCTACGCACCTGTAATGCCAAACGGAGGCGAAACGATTGATGTGAACGTCGACGTGAACGACCCGGACGGGGTGCAGCAGGTTCGGTTATACTACTCGGTGAATGGAGCAGGATGGGTGACGGTGTCGATGAACACCACTGTGCCGGGCTTTAGCACCTATCGCGGAACGTTGCCCGCCCAATTGGGAGGTGCGGTGATTCAGTATTACGCGGAGGCCAGGGATCGACTAGGCGCCACTTCGGTCTATCCAAGTGCTGGGCCCAATTCCCGGGCGCTCATCAAAGTGGAGCCGACTCGATTTCTCGGGGATAAGCAGAGCTTTCGGATTGTCATGACCGCGCGCGATGCCGCTACGTTGCACGATCCCCTCAACATGATGAGTGACGAACCGCTCGGCTGCACCATCATCCACAATGAATCGGAGGTTTTCTACGACGCCCACATTCACCTGCATGGCAGCATGTTCAGTCGAAACGATCCCGCTACGACCGGTTTTTCCATAGATTTTCCGGCGGACCACCTGTTTCGCGGCACGCGGGGATCGGTCGTCGTGCGAAGGAGTGATCTGGTGCAGGTCCTGGGCAAGCATATCCTCAATCAGGTGGGTGGATTGCCGGGCAACTATGATGATGTCATTTACCTCCTTTCTCATCGGTCCGATAATGTGGGTAATGCGACCTTGAACCTCGCGAACTACGACGATACCTACGTCAAGTCGCAGTTCGAGGGTGACGACAATGGCACTCTTTATAAGATGGAGGGAATTCGGGAGTATGTTGCCACGGACAACGGTTCACCCGAAGGCAACAAGCTATCCCAACCCATCGGCTGGATCCAATCGTTCGACCTGGCCGACTTCGGTAATGACAAGGAACAGTATCGCTGGGGCGTTCTGATTTCGAATCAACGCGCTCGTGATGATTACGCCCCGATTATCGCCATGGGAAAGGCTTTTGGCCAAACCGATCCCGTGAAACTCAAGGCCGCCGTTGCGGCGGCCATCGATGTCGATGAATGGGCCCGGTATTTTGCTATCCAGATGCTGGCGGGCGTGGGTGATATTTATGGGGTGGACAATCCGCACAATATCTGTTTCTACGCCCGCCCGAGCGATGGGCGCGTGGTCGTGCTGCAAAACGACTGGGGGTATCTCTTCGCCCAGGATTCGTCGTCTTCGATCTATGGTGGCCAGAATGTATTCAAGGTGCTGAATCGCCCTGGCTTTAAGCGGTTATATCTGGGGCATTTGCTCGACCTCATCAATTCCGACTACAATGGCGCCTACCTGCAACGTTGGGTGCAGCATTTCAACCTGGTGGCCGGCTACAATTATAACTATGCGCTGACGTATGTCGATGCCCGGGTGGCGGCGGTACGCCGGCAATTGCCGGCCAACGTGCCTTTCACCATCACGTCCCAGGGAGGAGTCGATTTTACCACGAATGCGGCTTCGGTGACGCTCGACGGGCAGGGATGGATTAATGTGCGACGAATCAGTCTTGGCGGACAAACCAATGGCCTATCGGTGGAATGGCTGGATGACCAGCACTGGCGGACAGTGATACCCCTCGCGCCCGGTACCAATGTTCTCCATCTCGTGGCGTATGATTTGCAGGACCAGTTGGTGGGCGAGGATACGATTGCCGTCACGTCCACTGCGCTGGACAATGCGCAGCGCCAGTTCCTGAGGATCAGCGAGCTCATGTATTATCCGACGAATGCATCGGTGGCTGAGGTTTCCGCCGGGTTCAATAACAACGACGACTTCGAGTTTGTCGAACTCATCAATACCGGAACCAACCGATTGTCCTTGCTGGGGGTGCGGTTTAACACCGGGATCACCTTTGATTTCTCGAGTGGCAGCATCACCAATCTCGAGGCCGGAGCACGCTTGATTATCGCGGGCAAGAAAAGCGCTTTCGATTTTCGCTATGGTACCGGGTTGCCCGTCACTGGCTCCTTTTCAGGCCACCTGAGCAACGAAGGTGAACTGCTTCGATTGATCGATGCGTATGGAAACGTCATCGAGGAAATGACTTATGGGACGAGCCTCCCCTGGCCGGTAGAGGCGGCAGGCGAGGGGAGTTCGCTGGAAAGGGTAGATGCAGCGCGCAACGCAAATGATCCTATGAATTGGCGGGCCAGCCGGTTCTCTGCTCCCACACCTGGGCTGTCACCCGCCACGGACGCGACATTTTCGGGCGTGGCCTACGGGGGAAACGGATTGCATCTCAAGTTCATGGCTGAAGCGGGAAAGAGTTATACCGTTTACCGCGCCGACAGCCTTGCCAATCCTCACTGGGTTTTCGTGGCACGGTTTTCGCCCGTGGCACCTGGTACACCATCGGAAGTGGTTGTCCCATTGGCCAACGAATCGGCCTCGGATCAATTCTACCGATTGGTGAGTCCTTGATTCGCAAGATGTTTTCGTCACGCCTTCAAGAATATCCTGCGACGATAGAGCCAATACAGAACCAGCCACGCACTCGCGGCAAACAGCAGTCGTTGCAACACAGGGAACCATTCGGCACCCAGGGGATCTCGGAGCCCGGCAATCCAGACGTCGGTTAGGCTGCGAAACCATCCGCCAAGGCAATTGGCCATGAAGTAAGCAGCCATGGAATTGGCGCCTACCACGATCAAAGGGAAAGCCCATTTTTTCCAACCTATGGCGTCGACCAGCCAGTAGAAGGTGGCGAGGAACAGGATGGACCAGCCACCTGCGAAGAGCGTGAAGGTTGGGGTCCAGATTCGCTTGATGATCGGGAACCAATGGCCCGAGGCGTAGCCCGCCAAGAGCAGGGCACAGCCACTAATCAACAAAACACGCACGATACGCTTGGGTGCGAGATTTTTCTGCAGGAGTTGTCCGGCCATCACGCCGAAAAAGATCATCACCGAGGCGGGGATGGCGTTCGATCCCACGTAGTAATTGGAGTAGTTGCGCCCCAGCATCCATTGATCCAGGGCGCTGCCGATGTTTTGGTTTCCTTGAGCCCAGGGACCACCGGGACCGTTCCACGGGTTATACATCCAGGCGAGCTGGTAGGCGATGAGTGTGACGCCCGCAACCGTCGCCTGGACCCGGGGTGAACGGTCCAACAGGAAGAAGACCAGAATATAGCCAATTGCAATTTGCTGCAGGACGCGTATAAACCCGATCTGGATCGTTGTGGCGCCGAAATGATCGAGCAGGGTGCCGATTAGCATCAAGGTGAAGGCCCGGAAAAGGGCATGGCGGAATTGCTGTCTCCACGAGTTTCCAGCTGCGGCGCGCCGGGAAAATGCCAGTGGCATGGCCACACCCACGATGAACATGAATGACGGCTGAATCAGGTCCCAATAGACGCAGCCTTCCCACTCGACATGTTCCGTTTGGACGTAAAGCCAGTTCCAGGTGGGATGGCCTTTCAGGGAATTGAAAATCCCGGCACAAAGGAGTGTCAGCATGATCCATCCGCGATAGGCGTCCAGCGAGAGCAGACGCGGGGGTGGGCCAGCCTTGGGCGGCGTTTCCAAATTCATATCGGTCTTGGAATTATCGCCGCTCATATCCGTACGGAAACGGGAACCTAAACCCGCAGGAAGATTTTCCGAACGTAGAGAAACCTGGCGACTGCGAGGCAGATGCCCAGCGCCAGCAGGTTGGTGACCCAGTTGCCCATTCCTTTTCCCGCCGAAGCGTCGAGCCAAGTCGTCAACGGACCGCCGGTGACGCGGGTGGCCAGTGATTTGAAACTGACGACATTCCGGATGAGATAAACGGTGATGGAGTTCATTCCGATCCATATGAAGGGCTGGGCCCACCGCTGCCAGCCCCGCACGTCGATCAGGTAGTAGAACACCGCGAGAAACAGAAAACTCCAGCCCCCGGCGAAGCAGACAAATGATGACGTCCATAGCTTCTTGATGATGGGAAAGGCCATCCCCCAGCCGACTCCCACCACGATCAGGCTTAGTCCGACGACCACGAGTGTTCGGAGTCGTCGCCCGTGGTCGGTCTTAGGGTCACGGAGGATCAATCCCGCGAAGACACCCAAAAGGCACGAAGCCACGGCGGGCAGGGTACTGAGCAATCCTTCCGGATCCCATTGACCGTCCCACTTGAACCCCGGGAGGAATTGTGAATCCACCCAGTTGGTGAGGTTTTTACCCTCTTCGAAATGGCCAGCGCCCACGCCCGGAACCGGTATCAAGGCCAGCATCGCCCAATAGCCCAGGAGGATCGCCGCGCACCAACCGATCAAGGCCCGGGGCTTGAAGAAGAGGTATAATGCACCCGCGGCAAAATAGGCGATGCCAATGCGTTGCAACACGCCGAGGACACGCACGCTCTCAGGGTGTGAATTCCGATAATAGAGCATGCCCAAAACCACGAGCAGCAATCCCCGCCGGGCGAGCCGCCAAAACGCCGCCGCTTTGCCGCCCTCGGCCATTTTACCACCCAGGGAAAAGACGAGCGATACGCCCGCCATGAAAACAAACAGCGGAAAGATCAGGTCCTCAAAGTGAAATCCCTCCCAATCAGCGTGTTCGAATTGGTCCGCCACACGTTTGCCGGTGGGGCCAAAATTCGCAAAGATCTGGGCCAGGGAGTCACCTCCCACGATCCAGAACATGTCGAACCCTCGTAGCGCGTCGAGGCTGGCCAGCCGTTGTTTGGGTGCCGGACTGGCCTTGATGGTGGATTCGGTGGACATGGGATTGAAACCAAAGTCGCCATCGATGGCTTAGACGCGAAGGAACAGCTTTCGGACGTAGAGGAACCTGGCAATGGCCACGCAGAGTATCAGGCCCGCAAGATCGGTGACCCACGCGCCCGCGCCTTTGCCCACTGCGCCATCGAGCCAATGGCTGAGTGGACCACCCGTGATCCGTCCCGCCAGCGACGTATAGTTCATCACGTTCTCCAGGAGATAGATCGTGATCGAGTTCATCCCGATCCAAATGAAAGGCTTGGCCCAGGTTTGGATGCCACGGACGTCGACAATATAATAGAACGATGCGAGCAGCAGAAAACTCCAGCCCCCCGCCACACAGACGAACGACGACGTCCACAGCTTCTTGATGATCGGAAAGACCGTGCCCCAGCCAAAGCCCACTGCCAAAAGCGACACGCCCAGGACGAGGAACAGACGGATACGTTCCTGATGCGTCTTATTCGGATCGCGGATGATCAATCCGGCGAAGACACCCAGGAGACAAGAACCCACTGCAGGCAGCGTGCTCAAAAGGCCTTCCGGGTCCCATTGGCCATCCCACTTGAAACCTGGCAGATATTGGGAATCCACCCAATTGGTCAGGTTTTTACCTTCCTCGAAGTGACCCGCCCCAATGCCTGGCACCGGAATCAAGGCCAGCATGGCCCAATACCCAACTAGAATGGCGGCACACCAGCCAATCAGCGCCTTTGGTTTGAAGAAGAGAAAGAGGGTGCCAGCCCCCAGGTAGGCGAGGCCGATTCGTTGGAGCACCCCCAGCACCCGAACGCCACTTCGGGAACCGCGATAGTAGAGGATTCCCAAGACCACCAGCAGCAGAGCCCGGCGCGCCAACCGAAAGAATGCCGCCCCCTTGCCTCCCTCGGCCATCTTTCCTCCGAGGGAAAACACGAGGGAAACCCCAGCCATGAAAACGAACAGGGGGAAGATCAGGTCTTCAAAATGGAACCCTTTCCACGCGACGTGATCGAATTGCTCGGCCACTTTCTTGCCCGGCTCTCCGAATACCGCCACTGCCTTGGCCAATTCGTCCCCGCCGACGATCCAGAACATGTCGAATCCCCTCAGGGCATCGAGGCTGACCAGCCGTTGTTTGGGCGGACTGGTGTTGGAGGGCGCTGGCGTCGCTTCGTCAGGCATGATGCCCCGGATGGCACCACAAGTTTAGGTGTGCATAAAGCGGGAAAAGCAGGTTAATCCGCGAGAACCGCCAAAATACGCTGAATGTCGCCAGAGAAGAAGGCGTCGCGGCATGCTTATAATGAGTCAAGCCAGGATACGTTTCATAAACGCCTCGCTTGCCGAGCGGCAGCCTGCGTCACTGCCCACCTGAAAGCCCCGCGATCAAGTCCCGCGAGGCGACGCCTTCGGTCATGGCGGTCATGGCCCGTTGAGCTTCCAGGAGAGCGGCCTGAAATTCCCTTTCGAGGGCCACCGGTTCCTGAGCCTTCTTGAGAGTGGCTTTGAAAGCCAATTGCCACTGTTCCAACGACGGATCAGCCGTCGTGGGGGACTGCCACGGTTGCCAGACAGCCAGCACCGTTAGGACGGCGGCACATGCTCCGGTGACACTCAGCAAGCGGCTCCATGGGAAACCGTTTCCAGCCCAATGGGTCGAAGTCCGTTGGCTGAGCGGGGGGACGATCATTCGAGGCTGATTGGCCCACCCTTGTCGTTCGTGGGTGACAAGCTGGCCCATCTGTAGAATCACCGACGTCTGGGCTGTGACCCAGGCGTGACAATCGGGGCAGGTGGCCAAGTGTCGGGAAACTTTTGGGCCGGGCGTCTGCCCGCCGTCCAGTTTCCATCCCGCGATCAACCTTACCACTCGGCAAAACAATGACTCACTCATGATAAAAATCCCCCGTTGTTCGCAGCACGTTTGAAGCCATTCTGACGTAATTCCTTGGCCAGCGCGCTTCGTCCGCGATGCAGTAGTACCCGCACCCGTAATCGATTGGTCTTCATGACCTTGGCCACCTCTTCGATGTTGAATCCTTCGCCGTAACGCAACCACAAGGCCTCAAACTGTGCGGGTTTCAGGCGTCGAGCATGTTCCCAAAGCTGGTGACGATCGTCAGATTCATCCAGTGAATGGGCTGGCGTGCGTTCCTCAACCGTGTCCGGCACTTCCTCACCCGAATTGCGCCAATTGGCTCGCAGGTGGTTCAGTGTGTGATGCTTGGCGATCGTGAAAAGCCAGGCTGCCAGGCAGCATCGGCCGTCGAACCGATCCAAGGCCCGATGGGCCTTCATGAAGACATCTTGAACCAAGTCTTCCGCGTCAGTCGGATTGCCACAAAGTTGCGCGACGTAGGCCAGCAATCGCGGTTGATACCTCTCCACCACTCGCCCAAAGGCCTCCAAATCACCTGCGCGAGCGGCGACGAGCCACTCCGACTCCTCAGTCGCCGTGGCGGCCTTGCTCGAATCCTCTCGCGCAGGCCATTCCGCCAAGGCGGTAGGCGCAGTGCTGGGGCTATGGGCAGGGATGTCCACCTCGGCAATCAGCAAGTCTTGGGTGATTGGTGCTCCCATCACTTCTTCGCGTGTTGTTTGCCAGTCCCGATTTTCTTGATCAAATCCTCACTCGACATGTGCAGCTTTAGGGAAATCTCGCTCGCATCGCCGCCTACGGAAGCGGAAGTCGCCAGTTTTTTCAGGTCCTGATCGCCTTCACCGCTAAGTAAACCCAGGGAAATGATACCCTGCAATACTTGGCGAATCTGCGTTGCCACGTTCTTGTCGTTGGTTGTGAGATGCAGGTCGAGCTGGACGTCATTGTCCTTCTCGGCCATCACGAGCCGACCGTCGTTGCAGCGTTTGAGGATCGCCACTTCGCGTGAGAATTCCGCGCCTTCCAAGCCTTGGGGCGTCCGAACTTCCAAAACCGGTTCCAGCGTGGTGGCGAGCTTGGAGCCCGGTTTGCCGAGTGATGGTTCCTTGCCAGCGAATACAGCCTTGGCGTGGGCCAATTCTTCCTTGCTGCGAGCCAAGGCGAAGAGGTTTTTCCCCAACGAGGTGCCGTACTGCTCCTTTTTCCAGATGTACAACCGCCCGCCGGTTTCTTCGACGACTTGGAGATCGGCGGCCAAGGCGAACGATTGGTCCTGCTCCTTTTGCCATACCTTATCGAGGGTGTCGGTGATGCCCACGTCACCCTCCACGATCACCACGCCGTTCGGAACCCCGTTGGCTTTGAATTCCGTGCCATAAATGGTCAACGAGGTGGTCTTCCGCCAGGCAATTTCCGAATCAAAATCCTTTTTCAGGCCCTTGTTCAGTTTGCCCAATTCCCTCTCGAATATTGTATCCGCGATATGCTTGCCGACTTCGGTTTTCAGGAAGGCCTCGCCATCCAAGTGCAGGACCCACTTCGCGTCGCGCGCCACTCGTTGGGGAAGGAGCGGGCCGGCCACCACCGCAGTGGTGGCAAAACAAAACGCGCCCACGGTCGCCGCCCATTGCCAATTACGTTCTGAAGCCATCATTCAAAGGATCAAACACGCCTTCGCCCACGAGCGTTACAAGTTTCCTTTCGAAATTGTGTGCGCCATGATTCCTCCACTGCCCAGCACGCGATGCAAAGTTATCCGGAAAATCCTGCGGAGCGAACCCAGTGGATATTGGACCGCCGCCGTACCGTTCGCCGTTTGGCTCCGGATCCCTTTTCCCCGAGTGGCTGGGAAAACGACGAAGAGCCGGGCGATCATGGTGGTTCGGCAGCGGTCTTCACCGTTTTCCTGACCAATCGGGAATGTCCGTGGCGGTGCCTGATGTGCGATCTCTGGCGCTACACGACGGAAACCGCGACACCCCCGGGGGCGCTGCCAGCACAGCTCCGAAAAGTCCTGCCTCACGCCAGCCTGAGGCAGGGAGGCGAAACGTGGATCAAACTATACAACGCCGGTTCGCTCTTCGATCCGGGCACCGTCCCGAAGTCGGACTGGAAGGCGATCGCCGAGCTTTGTCGTCCGTTTCAACGAGTTATTGTCGAATGTCATCCATCACTGGTTGATGAACGGATTCTCCCCTTTCAGGCCATGCTGGGTGGAGCGCAACTGGAAGTGGCGATGGGCCTTGAGACTGTTCACCCGGTGGTGTTGGAGAAGCTCAACAAGCGGATGACGCTGGAAACGTTTGTCAAGGCGGCGACTTTTTTGCGGAAGCATAGTTGCGCCGTGCGGAGTTTTGCGTTGGTTCGCCCGCCTTTTCTCGACGAAGCAGAGGCCCGCCATTGGGCTTGCCGGACAATCGATTTTGCCTTCGATTCCGGTTGTAATGTGATTGCTGTCATCCCCACTCGTACGGGAAACGGGGCCCTGGAAGAATTGGCCAGGCAGGGTCATTTCGCGCCGCCTGGCATTGAGACGCTTTCCGAGGTGTTGGCGTACGGTCTAAGCCTAAAGCGTGGGCGGGTATTGGCGGATTTGTGGGATCTCCAACGTTTTGCGACTGGGGAGGCGTTGGATGCCTGGAAGATCCGGTTGGCCAGGTGGAATCGGGATCAAAGGGTTGATTAGAAAATCCTTAAAAATAGGCAAAGATTGGTTTCTGGTGTTATCAACGCCAAACAAACTTTCCAGTGAATGCTGGATTCGAAAGACCTGGACTCGATGCCTTGAGGTCGGAGATCCGGTTTGCCTATTCCATGGTTCGTCAGCTTGGGGGTCGTTGGCGTCACTTTCGCCGTAATAATGGAGCGGAAACGGTGGTCCACTGTGGGGCGTCGGTAGACGATCCTGATTTGGCCGGCAAAGCCGGCTGAGGCGGCCCGACTTGCTCCATTCTCACGGTGTTGCTCGATAGTCCGGCCGTTCCCCGTCGACTCTGAATGGCACTTTCGTTGTCCGATCTGCGGGACGCCGGGTATTATTCGTGAGTGAATGAACGGACGAACTGACAACGAGCTTTTGAGGGAATACGCCAGGAACCATTCCGAAATGGCGTTCTCCGAGTTGGTGCGTCGCCATGTGGACCTGGTCTATTTCACCGCAATGCGCCTGATGGGTGATGCGGACGCCGCCAAAGATGTGACGCAGGCGGTATTTCTGGCGTTGGCCCGAAAGCCGTCGGAACTGGCGAAACACCCGGTTCTTTCCGGTTGGCTCCATTGCACCGCTCGAAATCTTTCCGCGAAGAACGTGCGTTCCGAGGTTCGTCGCAAAGCTCGGGAACAGGAAGCTGCCGCCATGAACGAAGTGCTTTCGGGTCCGGTGGAATCGACGTGGGCGGAAATTGAACCACATCTCGACGCGGCGCTTGGCGAATTGAATCCCGCCGAACGCGATGCGGTGATGCTCCGTTACTTTGAAAGAAAATCCGCGTCAGAGATGGCAGGCGTCCTGGAAATCAGCAGCGACGCCGCACAAAAGCGCGTGAGCCGGGGAGTGGAGCGCATGCGCGACTATTTTGCCAGGCGCGGTGTCGTGGTGGGAGCGAATGGACTGATTCTCGCCGTAGGCGCCCACGCGACGCCAGCCGCACCCGCAGGCTTGGTCGCCACTATTTCCGGCGCCGCATTTGCTGGTGGAACTGGCCTCGCGTCAGTTTCCGGCGGTATAGCCACGACAGCCAAAATCCTCGCCATGACTACTCTGAAAAGAACCCTCGTCACCACTATCATCGCTGTCCTCACGGGAGTGGCGGTCTACGAAGCGCGCCAGACCGCTCAACTGCGCACGCAATTGGAGGTCTTCTCGCAACGGCAGGCCGTCCCTGAACTGCCATCGGAGCAGGTCATCACGGCCAATAAGTCCAATGCCTCGAATAGCGAGCGATTGCGGGAGTTACTGAGGCTCCGGGGTGAAGTGGCATTGCTCCGGCGGCAGCAACGTGAATTGGAGCAAGCTCTCGCGACGCGATCAGGGCTGCCTCAAAGCACTATGCAACGGGCTCTCGACGTCCCGTCGCGGGCCAATGCTCGTGCTCCTTTCCAGATTCAACTGGTCACGGACGAAACTGCGCAGGATGCCGAACCGATGACCAACAACGCTCATGGCGCGAATCCGGAAACTCTCTACGTGCAGAAAACGCCCCTGCTGGACCACACCGTGATAAGTACCGCCACGGTGGGCGTGAATCCGCAATCCGGGTCTCCGGAAATAAATGTGGAGTTCAGTGATCTAGGCAAGGAATTGTTCGCGACGGTCACCCGCGAGAACCTCAATAAGCGGTTCGCCATGGTTTTGAACGGCCGTTTATATTCCGCGCCGGTCATTCGCTCGGAAATCGCCGGGGGCAAAGCCCAGATCAGTGGCGACTTCAGTGAGTCTGAGGCTAGGGAGCTTGCCGCCGCCATCAACGAAGCCATTCAAAATCGGTAACGTGCTCGATTCAAATCTCTTAGCGAGCGAGTCGATAGAACTGTTGGATTTTTCCCGGAGACATCAGGTCCCGGTATTGGATGTGCCCTTCGGCGTCGGCGGTGACGCTTTCCAGCGTCTGCCAATCGGCGGGGGCCAGGGCCGCAGTAGTTTGGATGTGGTATTGCCCGTTTGGGGCACCCGTGGCCGTGATTTGAAAACCGGTGTCGATAACCACCCCGGAGACGATTCTTGGCGGCAGCGTGGAACTGGCAGTCACGTGGATTAACGGCTCATTGCCGCGACCAAAAAACGCCGAGTTGAAAAGGTAGTTTACCTTGTCATCAGCGGCATAGAATCGGAGCGACACGATTCCGCCGCTGGAAATATCGGGAACGAGGTGGGCGTTGAGCGGCAGGGGCCACGTGACATGGATGTTATTGCCCGGTGGCGCGTAGGTGTTGGTGCTGAGAATCTCATGCGGGTTCGATAGTAGATCGGGCAGCGAATTGAAGCTGATTCCATCGGTGCTGGGCAGGTTGGGCGTTCCCGTGCCTTCCGCCCAATCGTCGTCGGAGAGCCATTCGATGACGAACTGCCCGCCGGAAATAACACCGAACACGGAGTTATTGGGTTGCACGCCTGCGGTGCCGTAGTTGCTCGCCAACTCCAGCGAGATCGTGTCGATGGACCAGTTGTTCGTCCCGTAGGTGGTGTCGAATAACCTGGGCGCCCCGGCCAGATCGAATCGGATCACGCTTTGAAATTCACCCTTCACCGAAGAGGCGGAGGCTACCACCAAGGTTCCGGCCCCACCGAAATTCAAGGCGGTAAGATCGGAGCCAGCCGGATTACCCGTTGAACCCGTTGCCAGGAAAACGTCGGCGGTATTGGTCGCGGTATACGTTGTTTGTGCCTGGGCCAGGGGCATCCAGGCCACCCAGGCAAGAATGAGGATGGAAAAGCGAAAGGTCTTCATAACCGGCGGCGAAGGACCGCAAAGGCAACGAGGGAGAATGAGGCCGCCGCCCAGTAGGCAGGTTCAGGCACGGACGTCACGCTAATCGTCAGTTCCGGGTGATTGGAGGCAAAGCTGCGGGCGTTGAACAGGTAGCTGACGTCGTCGTCGGCAGCGAAGAAATAGAGCGACACGTCACCACCCCCGGCGGCGTCAGCCAGCAGCCCGGAATTGAGGGCCAGGGCATAACTCGCGTAGATATTATTGCCCGGAGGTGTATAGGTAAAAGTGCCCAATGAATGATGCGCGCCGGAGAAAAGAGTGGGCTTTGAGTCCAGGCTCACCGCGCTGTTGCCGGGAAAGCCGGGCGAACCCGTGCCGCCGCCACTGCCCTCGGTCCATCCGTCGTAGGAAAGCCACTGAATGCCAAAACTCCCGGCGTTGATCTTGTTGAAGATGTTATTATTGGGTTGCGAGCCTTGCACCCCAAAGTTACTGGCAAGTTGCAGCGTCAAGCCGGTGATTTCCCATTGGCCCGCCCCATAGGTAGTGTCGAATTGGCTGACTGCTCCCGCGAGGTTGAACTTGATCAGGCTGTCGAATTCACCCTTGGTGGACGAAGCCGACGCGATGGCCAGCGTGCCCGCGCCACCGAAATTCAGGCTGGTGAGATCGCTGCCCGCGGGATTGCCGGCTGATCCCGCCGCCAGGAAGGCGTCGGCAGTGGTGTTGTTGATGGTATAGGAAGTGTCGGCATGAATGGCTGCGGGCAGGGTGCCGAGCAGGACCAACAAAGGAAGGGAAGCAGGTTTGATCATGGTACAGGATTGGATGACGGGTAGATAGGTTATTCCGGTGATATATTGACTGGGAAAAAAAGCGGGCCGGGACCGTTGGTTTGGGTGCCGAATTCGAGCAGGAAGTTTTGGACCCTGGCCGAAAGCAGGAAATTGGAGAGCGCTCTCGCGCCAGCTGCATTGGCTCCTGGCACGCGCCTGGGACTGGCATCCATGACGATAAATGGGCGGCGCATCAAAGGGTCGCCCTTGACCAATACCTCCATGCCGGCGGCATACATCTTGCCGGTGTGCGCCGGAATATAACCGACGACCACGTAGGCATTGTTGGTGCGGGCAAATTGCAGGATATTCCATTTGGAAACGGTGTCGTCCTTGATGACCCAATTGCCCTTGGGTTCCACACCCGCCCGGCGCCAAAGGGTGTGAGACAATTCCCGGCTGCCAATGCCCTGGAAATCGACGAATCGCGATTTGGTTTCGGCAATCTTGCGCAAGGCGTCCGCGCCGTTGGTCATGCCGCGCACGTGGGCTGGATCGGCAGCGGGGCCGACGACGCACAATTCGTTGCGGGTCCAAGGCCGCATGTTGACGCCGAATCCGTCGGCCACCAGGTCGGTTGTGATGTCACCCGAATGCATGGTCAGCAGGTCCACTTTTCCTTCGCGCATGGCCTTGTCGAGTTCCGGGCGTGGACCGGTCACGACGACTATTGTTCGATACCCGGTCTCCGTTTCGAACATCGCAGTGAGCTTGGGCCATAGGCCCGTCATGGTCATTCCCCCGATCACCGCGCAGCGGACTGTCCGTGCGTCAACGGGTGTTTCGTTTGGGCGACGGCAGGAAACGACCGCGAACAGCAGGCCAACAAATAAAAAACGGATGGTATGGCTCTTCATCCGTTCAATAATTGGAGGCTTGAAGGTCGCTGGAGGTTCCAGTAAGCCAGCGAACTTCGTCACGTCCTGGGTCGCCACTCCCACAGCCGAGGTAGGACCCCTTGAATGACTGGACCTGGCCGGCAAGGAAGAGCAATTGGACCCGACCTCGATGCCGGGCGGCGGGATCATAAGGACGGGTGGAAGGAAAAGTGGACGCATAAGGACCGGGAGCGTCGGCCATGGCGACGACGAGGTCGGGCTCCTTTATTTCCGAGAAGCGTGTGGCCAACGGCAGGTTCCAGGGCGACAGGTTCATGTTCATGCCGTACGAGAGAAAATAGGTCCCACCTGGATCGTCGGCAGCAGGGCAGGTGAATACCGATGTGACATGCGCCGTTGGGCGCAGATGGTTCGTCGCCATGCTCTCAAAGGGTGGGAGCCCGAAATAATACGGCAGCGCATTGAACCAATCGTCGGGCCGATCAATTCGCGCCAGCCGTTGGACCCCTTGTCCGCGACGGGGCAGAAAATCCTCGTTCTCATCGGCGTACAAGCGAAAGGCCAAGCCCCACTGCCGGAGATTGCCCACGCATTGCGTTGCGCGGGCCTTGCTTTTCGCGCTGGCCATGGCGGTGAGCAGCAGTGACGCCAATACTGCGATGATAGCGATCACCACGAGCAGCTCGACCAACGTGAAGGCGCCCCGTCGGTCGCAGGTCTTGAAGGCACGACTAACGCGGGGCGCCAACACCGACCCGTGAATTGGATTCTCTGGTGAATTTAACGTCATTTCTACCGGCCACGTCCGTTGGTGAAGGAATCTTGCCAGTACCGATATATCACGTCAAATAGATCGAGAAATGACGCTGACGACCGAGGTTACGAAACGATGTCTTCTGCGGCGGTTTGATTGTCCGCGTTGAAATGCCCCGGTTCGACGGTCTACGGTGGTCTCCCATGCACTCGATGGAACGAATCAAAACGGGACGCTGTTCCGTAGAACTGGTGGTTGCCTGTTCCTGCCTCGTGGCGATCGGTATGCGCGCCTCAGGTGACGCGAAACCCTACCCGTTCTTTGAACCCATCCAACCTTCACGGAGGCATCAAATCGTCGTCCATGGCGGCGAAGCGAACCAAGCGCCAGCGGATTCCCGTCCGGCACTTGAACGTTGCATTGAAGATGGCTTGGAATGGGCGGAAGTGGCGGTGCGATTGACTCGGGACGGCCAGCACGTTTTATCTCATGCGGATAGAGTCAGTGCAGGTTCGGCCCAAAACTGGGCTATCGGTGAACGCACTCTGAGCGAGTGGAAAGCTGTCGATCTGGGATCTCAGTACTCTCCACGTTATGCAGGCGAATCCTTGCTCTCCCTTCGCGAAGCTTTCGCGCTCGCCAAGAATCGCCTCAACCTATGTCTTGATTGCCGGGAAGTGAGTCCAGAGCAGTTGGCGCGCGAGATTTTGGAAGCGGGGATGGAGCACCAGGTGGTCGTATGCGACGAGCCAGTGCTGCTCAAAAGACTTGATGCGGCCTCTGGAGGTCGAGTGGCGCTTATGGCGCACTGGCATCCGGGAACAGATATTACCAGTTGGGTGGGGTCAAATCACCTATCGGCGGTCGCCATTGAGGTGAGTAAGGTGACGGCGGACGTGAACCGCGCTTTCCAGGCCTTGGGAGTGAAAGTTCAGGTCCAGAACGCGGGCTCGTCCGATACGGCGGAAAACTGGGACAAAGCAATTCGTGCGGGGGCCGATTGGCTCCAAACCGATTTACCCGAGGAGTTGATGGCTCATCGGCTTTGGCAACAGTTGAAGGTTCGGCCCGTGCGATTTTCCCTGCATCGAGGTGCCAATCGGTATGCGCCTGAAAACACTCTTCCCGCGTTCACCAAAGGGATACGCCTGGGTGCCGATTTTGAGGAGTTCGATGTCCGCACAACCCTCGACGGAAAGTACTATCTGCTGCACAACGACACCTTGGATGGCAAAACGGACGGTTCAGGGCCGATTGCGACAACGGCCTCCAGCGTGATCGATTCGCTGAGCGCTGGGAGCAAATTTGGCAAGCCTTATGCCGCAATCAAGTTGCCGACTTTAGACCAGTTTTTGGGCGTCGTGGCCGGAAAAGTGGACCTCTATTTCGATGCCAAAGCGATTACCCCCGAGGCTCTTGCGGAAAGCATCACGCGGCATGGACTTGATGAGCGCACTGTGGTGTACCAATCCCCCGAATACCTCCTGCGGCTCAAGGCGATTAATCCCAAGATCCGGGCATTGCCGCCGCTCCGATCGGCTGGCGAATTAGACGGACTATTGAGCAAGTTGCACCCTTATGCCGTGGATGCTGACTGGGACCTGCTTTCCAGGACTCTGATAGCCCGCTGTCATGCACAGGGAATTCTGGTGTTCTCCGACGCGTTGGGAAAACATGAGCGTATCGAAGACTATCTGCAGGCGATCGACTGGGGCATTGACGTGATTCAAACGGATCATCCGCTACGGCTCTTCCGGGCCATGGAGTTGCAAAACGCCGGGGCGGTTAAGCTCTAGCAGACGCCGGAATAGTGGATATAACTTATGATGGGAAGCAACAGGGAAGCCCACGCGAAGATTCGCCAGGCAGTGCTACTGGCGGCAACCGTCGCTGGGCTTGGCGCGTCAGTCCACGCCGAGCCAGTCACGGTTCAGAATTACGAGGAGGCATCGTCCCTTCCTGTTCCATGGGTGGTGAACATGCCCAACGAGAATGCCGTGGTCCGAATGTCGATCGACCATCCGCAGGCAGGGCAGGGATGCGTAAAACTGCACTACCGTTTCACCGACAGTGGCAAGTTCCAGTATCTGGGAATCCCGAACAAAGTAACCTTGCGCGCTGAGTCTCACACGCTTCGGTTTTGGCTGCGGGGTGACAATTCGAAGGTTTCCTATGGCCTGCAGGTCAGCGACGCCAGCGGCGAAACGCACCAGTATGGCAAGAACTCCGGCCAAGGCGGCGTGGTCGATTTCAATGGCTGGAAAGAGATCATCATCGATTTGGATTCCGGTCATGAAAAGTGGGGTGGGGACAAGAATGGCAAGTTGGATTATCCGATAACCTCCATTGTCTACACCGTTGGGCAACCGATGGAAAATGGGAGGGCAATGGCTGCGGAAGGCGACCTTTCCTTTGATTCCCTGAGCCTTGATCCCAGCAAATATGTAGGCCCACAGATAGCGGTATTGTCGCCGGATTACTGCGTAACCCTGGAAGGGAACACCCCTATATCGCTGTCAGCGCCGGGCTTCCCCAGTGTCACGGCCCGTTGCTGGAAACAGGGGGACGGCTTTGGCGTGGATGCCATTGTCGCCGAAGTCATCCTGGATGCGGAGGGCAAGGGCAGTTTCGTGTTTCCCGCGAAGGACTACCCGCATGGACCGGTCACTTTGCGGATTATTGGGGAGAACGGTTCGGCGAAGGACACGTGCTATTTCCAATTGTATAATCAAGGTGGGGTATCCTGGAACGAAGGCCAGCCCAAGGACCCGCCCCAGGCAGCGGGTATGAAACTTGTGTTCGCCGATGATTTTGACAGTCCGTTGTCCATTTCCACCACGGATACGAACGCCGTGTACTTCGATCATAAGCCCGGCGGGGGTGATTTCAGCACCTTACCTTTCAGCGGATACCACTCGGCAAAGAATCCGTTCCAACAGGTGGGAACCTATCTGCGTATCCGGGCCAGCGAGAAGGACCACAGCGCCGGCCTGATTTCCTCACTCAGGAACGATGGACGTGGCATCAAGGCTGGCATTCCGTGCTACTTCGAATGCCGTTTCCTGGGGCCCAACGCGATTGGCACCTGGCCGGCCTTTTGGCTGATGTCGGACTGGGAGCACCCGCAAGGACACCAGGGGCCTTGCGACGAGTTGGATATCATCGAAGCCTACGGCGGCGAGGGGCCACATGAACCAAATGCCCATGACCGATACGGCATCACGCCGCACGCGTGGAATCAAGGTGACGCAGGAAAGGCGATTGAGACTGCGGCCCAACATGAAAGCCGCAGCCCAGTGTCCATGAAGAAGGCTGGAATACCCTCTACGTGGTATGAGACCTTCCACGTCTACGGATGCCTGGTGACCGAAACCGACACGGTCTACTATTGCGACAACCGGGAAATCGCCCGGCACAAGACCATGCCGGTGAGCAAGCAGCGCCCCTTTTTCTTTATGATCAACTTGGCCACGGGTGGCGGCTGGCCCGTGGATCTCTCACGATATAATGGCCGCGCCGATATGTACGTGGACTATGTGCGGTTGTACCAGGGGAGGCCCTGAGACCCCTTCACGCCATGGTTTCCCGCGGGCGGCGGGCCTCGCACTCTTGCAGGCGGCGTGCCAGCAAGTCTTGCTCGGATTTTATATCGGTTAACTTGATCGCCTTGCGAAGATGGTTCGCGGCGGCTTCATGGTTGCCGAGTTGCGCCTCAAATTCCGCAAGTACCGCGTAAAACAGGTAGTAAGAATCGAGCGATTGGCCGTCGGCGATCGCCCGCACCGTCTTGATGCCTTCGGCCGGGCCATGCACCTGGGCGACGGCGACCGCGCGATTCAAGGCCACGACGGGCGAATCGTCCACCTGGATGAGTTGATTATATAGTGACAGGATCTGCGGCCACTGCGTCGATTCGTAGTCCTTCGCGCTGCAGTGGCAGGCGGCGATTCCCGCCTGGAAATGGTATTCGCTCAGTTCCGCACCGGCGGCGGAGTACGCCAGGTGATAGATGCCGCGGCCAATCATGACCCGGTCCCATTTCGTTCGATCCTGCTCCGCCAGGCGCAATAAGTTGCCTTCCGAATCAGTGCGGGTCTGCAGGCGGGCACCGTTCAGCAGCATCAAGGCGGCGAGAGCGTGGACCCGGGGAGCGTTTCCCACCGGATGTCTCGCCAGCAGTTCCGTGAGACGGATGGCTTCGCGGCAAAGGTCTTCACGGACCAGGCTGTCGCCGCTGGAAGCTTTATAACCCTCGTTGAACAGCAGGTAGAGCGATTGCAGGACGCCGTCGAGGCGGGCCGCGGATTCCGCGCCCGACGGGATCTCGAACGGGATCCGCAGTTCGCGTATCCGCTGCCGGGCGCGGGTCAGACGCTTGGCAATCGCCGCCTCCGTGGTGAGAAAGGCCTTGGCGATCTCGGCGGGACTGAATCCGCAAAGCGTCTTCAGCGCCAGGGCCGTCTGCGACTCCTGGGGTATAAGCGGATGGCAACAGGCGAACATCAGCCGCAAACGGCTGTCCGTGATTTCTGATTCGAAGGCGGGTGACTCCTCCGTCCCCGCGCTTTCCGACCAGTTCTCGATGAACGTGATGATTTGCGGCTCTTTCGCCTGGAAGAGCTTTTCCCGCCGAATCAAATCCAGCGCCAGATTCTTGGCTGTCTGGGTGAGCCAGGCCGCCGGATTCTTGGGAATGCCGTAGTACGGCCACGTTTGCAGGGCCCGGACCAGGGCCTCCTGAACCACATCTTCCGCCATCTGCAGGCGTTCCAAACCAAAAATGCCGGTCAGTACCGAAACCAGCTTCCCCGATTCTTCGCGGAAAAGGTGATCGGCCAGGTGGGAGACATCAGTCGGAGGAGCGGACTTGTCCGGGACGTCGTGCACAGATTTACGCCGGGGTTCCAGCGAGCTGTTGGGCCTGGGCGGCTGCTTCCTGGGCACGTTCCATCATGGCGCAACGTTCAGCAACCACACGGACTTCCACCTGGATGCCGTAGTCAAGCCCGGGACATTGCTGGGCAATCGCCACGGCTTCGTCCAGGTCCAGGACCTGCAGATAGAAGTAGCCGCCAATGGCTTCCTTGGATTCTGCAAAAGGGCCATCGGCCACTGTGCGGCCTTTCTTGCCGGAAACGATTTTACCCTCGTTCGTCAAGGGATGGCCCGAGAGCACCTTTCCCTGGTCGATGAGGCCTTGGAACCAGTTGCCCCAATTGGACATGACTTGCTGGAGTTGTTCCGGGGAGAGTCCCTCGTCCCAGTCGGTGCCGCGGAAGAGCAGCATATAATCGGATTTCGTAGTCGGAGTACCCATAGGTTTTGCTTTTGTTTGATGGAGTGAAGATTCAGTCAGGCTGCCGACGCAAGAATTTCCTTGGCGCGGCGGAAAACGGGGCATTCCTCGAGCAACGGCCGGACTTCGATGCTGGTACCATAGTCGAGATTGGGGCAGCTCCTGGCGATGGCCACCGCGTCCTCCAAATCCTTGGCTTGGACGACCAGATAACCTCCCACAGCTTCCTTTGATTCGACAAATGGGCCGTCGGCGATCATCCGGCCTCGGCGACCTTCGACCGTCGTGCTTTCATCGCCCAAGGGGTGGCCGGACTTGACCTTGCCTTGCTGGTGCAGCGCGTCAAACCAGCCTACGAGCTGGCCCATGACGTGTTGAAGCTGTTCCGGGGAGAGACCTTTGTCCCAGTGAACGCCACGGAAGAGAAAAATGTATTCCGATGCCGGAGTCGTACTGCTCATGAATGCCTTTCTCGTTGCGAATTTCGATTCACTTCATCACTACGACGAACGAGCAGACGCGTTCAGGACATCTGGGAGAAAAAGACACCACAAATCTCCCCAGTCGTCCACGGGTTTGTGCTGAAGAAGCGAGGAGTCCGCCGCTGCGAGCGCTCTCCTGGGAAAGTTAGGGGCCAAAGGGTTTTTTGAGGTCGAGTGTGCATCGGGGAAGGGTTTGCCAGCGCACGCGAGGAGGTTCCTGCCCTCGTTGCCACTGGAGATCGCCTTCGCCTCAGAGGGACATCAACGGTCGCGGGTCCGCCTTGCGATCGTTTGCTGACTCAGGAAACGGGACGCTCCAAGTCTCAAATCGGTTGCTGGAACCAGTCCTTGGATGGTTATTTTCACCACATTTACAGAATTAAAACTTTAATTGTCGATACGAATGTGCTATATATGGCGACTGAAGTTATTTATTCGTGGTATTGCCGTCCCGTTCGGGATGGCCTTGATTGCCCCCCTTGCCTTGACGGCGGCGGGGCCGGCGCCGATTGACTTGCGTTCGGCCGCACATTTCACCGTCCTGGCCACGGCAACCACCACCACTACGGGCGGTGGAACGATTGCTGGAGATGTTGGTCTTTCCCCTGCCGGCTCGCAGGGGATCCCGCCCGGCCAGATTCACGGGTCGATTTATAACGGTGGTCCTATAGCCGCCCAGGCTGCGCTTGACCTGAACTCGGCGATTATAGCATCCAGCCCGGCCCAACTTCCAGGGGGTATCAATGTCGGGGCGGAACTCGGCGGCAAAACCCTGGCCGGTGGCGTTTATGCCTCTCCGTCGGGCGCGTATAATATTACCTCGGTCGACCTCACGCTGAATGGCGGTCCGAACGACGTCTGGGTATTCCAAATGGCAAGCACCCTCACGGTGGGTGTCGGCCGCCAGGTCATCCTGACCGGAGGAGCCCAAGCAAGGAACGTGTTCTGGCAGGTGGGCAGTTCGGCAACCTTGGGTACCTCTTCGGTGTTCAAAGGTACTGTCATGGCCTATGCCTCCATCTCCATGAATGCCAGTTCAAGGCTGCAAGGCCGGGCTCTCGCGCAGACGGGGGCGGTGACTTACAACGGTGACGGGGGCAGCCTGCCGATTCCGGAGGCACCGCGGTTTACCGACATATCTAAAATCGGCGGTGGCGCGATGCGGATCGCCTTGGGCACCACACCCTATTTCACCGTGACGATGCAAGTTAGCACCAACCTGGCGTTTCCCAACTGGACCTCCGTGGCCTCGATCACCCCGAGTACCGCGTCCTGGGTGCTAACCAATGGGACTGCGGCAAACGCCCAATTTTACCGGGCTTTCATCGCCAATCCAGAGTGACCTCCGGAATCGAGTGGTCGGCGGCTGGCAGGGGCGCGTGGCCGCCGGCGCTCCTATTCCACGACCAACGGTTCTTTGATGCCGGAAATCTTGGCAAAATTGTGCAACCGTTGGAGGAGGACTGAAGAAATCTGGGTCTTAGCCTTCACGATGAGCATGTCGTTGGAGGTTCGCACATCTTCTGCCAGCACCATTCCGGTAAGAATCTCGCTCAGTTTCAAATGCCGGATGGTGCCAAAGAAAGGTGCGGGGAAGGCTGAGTTTTCCGGGTCGCTTAGGGCAGCCTCAAGGATCCTGGGATCGTACCAGCCATTCCGGGAATTCATGGCCAGCTTGATTTCGTGTTCCGGCAGGCCGGACTCCCGCAGGTCCAGGCGATCGTTCAGCACCTTTAGGATGCGCGAACCCAAGGGAATATCTTCCCCCCGCAACTCATCCTTCGGATTGCCCGAACCATCATAATTCTTGGTTTGGAGGCGGATGATTTCACCGATGGTGTCCAACCGTGGGATATTGACCAACAACCGGGAAGCCGCATCGGAGGCGCCTTCGATGATCTCGCTTTCATGCTTTGAGAGCGGCAGTCCGGCTTTGGATTTCTTCAATACGTCCGGCGGCACGGTAATGCAACCGATGGTGGACAGCATGGCGGCTACCTCAAAAATCCACAAATCACCAAGATTTCGCGCCGTGACAAACTGCCGCATGTCGTCGCGCAGGACTTGGGACCGGCCAAACGAGATGGGATCAACGCTCGAAAGCAACTCCATCAGCATTCGAATGCACCCGTTTAAGGTGCGCTCGAGGAGTTCCTTTTCAGCCCGTACCAGACGGTATTGTTTGGCCGCCGCTTCGAGCGCCAGCATGAGGTTTTCCGGCGTGCAGGGCTTGGAAAGGAAACGAAAGATATTGCCCCGGTTTACCGCCGCGGTGGCGATCCGAAGATCGGGAAAACCCGTAAGCATCATTCGGATGGTATCGGGCGCCAGTTCCGCCGCCTTGCTTAGGAATTCCAGCCCTGACATGCCAGGCATGTGCATATCCGAAATAACTACGGCATAGGGACCGTGGCTTTTCATCCGTTGCAAGGCCTCTTCACCACCGGTCGCTGTCTCGACCGAAAAATTCTGGTGCAGCGTGCGTTTCGCACTCGCGAGGATGTTTGGGTCGTCATCCACTATGAGTACGTTTTCTTTCATGGATTCAGTGATTCAATGGTCATGAACGGGCACTAAACATGTCTGGCAGGACTAGCGGCCCGCCGTCCCGGCAGTATCATCGTGCGCAGGCCTGTGGCGTCAAACGATTCCGTTCCTAGGGTAACGATTGGGACGGTTGAACTCCCGATGCTTAGTTCCGTGCAAGGTGCATGAGATGAAGGGGGGAGTAAAGAGATCCTCGCGGGTCCGGGAGCCAATCGGCCACGAAAGGGTGTTCGTTGGGCGGGGCAGGCGGGGGTCATGATCTAAAAAGCGGCAAAGAAATGATAAAACTGGTCCCCACACCTGTTTCTGTTTCGAAGGTCAGTTGACCGCCATGTTGTTCTACAATGACCGATCGGGAGATGGCCAGGCCTTGTCCGGTTCCTTTTCCGATCGGCTTGGTGGTGAAGTAAGGTTCGAAAATCCGATCCCTGATGCCGGCTGGAATCCCAAGGGCATTGTCCGTGATACGTATTTCCACGGCATCGGCCAGGAGGCGGCTGGTGATTTTTATACGGCCCTTGGAATAACGGCCCGCGGCGATGGCGTCTTCGATCGCGTGGGCGGCGTTCACCAGCAGGTTGAGGAGCACTTGGTTGAATTCACCCGGAAAACAGGGGGTAAACGGAAGGTCTGGGCTGAGATCGAACTCCAGATCTGCCGCATATTTCCAGACGTTGCGCGCCACCATGACCGTCGTATCGAGTGCACGATTGATGTCCACGGGCGCTTTGTCCCGCGTACCCGGGTGCGAGAATTCCTTCATCGCGCGAACGATCCGGGAGACTCTTTCGATGCCTTCTGTGGTCTGGTCTATGGCCTGGGGGATTTCGGTCTGAAGGTATTCCAGTTCGGCTTTGGCCACCTGCTGTTTGATACTTCCCACGAGCTCGCCAGTAACGGAATTCGTGTCTACCGCGTGAAGCAGTTCGAGTAATTTTCCCAGGAGCGGATTGATCTGGGCAAATGAATCGCGCAGAAACCGGGTGTTGTCGCCAATGAACTGGGTAGGGGTATTTATTTCGTGGGCAATGCCGGCGGCCAACTGCCCGATGGCCTCCACCTTTTGCGCCTCGCGCAACTGGACTTCAAGCAGCCGGCGTTGGTGTTCGGCTTCCCGCAATTGGGTGATATTATTGGTGATCGCGATGAAATGCGTGATGCCGTGTTGGCCGTGCCTGATGGGAGAGAGCCAAAGATCGCTCCAGTACTGGCTGCCATCCTTTTGGAAAACCTTTACGATGAGGCGTGCCTCCGCTTCCGTGTCAAAGGCCTGGGATATTTTTCCCGCCCCTTCCGGATCGGCTATAAACATCTCCAAAAAGGGAAGATGCTCTTCGGTGACGCCTCGTGCGGCAAATCCGGTGTCCTTGCGGAACGCCGCGTTGCAGTAGATCACGGCGTGCCCCGGGAATCGCGCATCCAGTATCGCAATTCCGTTGCCGCTTGCCTGTACCGCGAGATCGAGGAGAAAGAGCGATTCCGCCCTGCGCTTGTTTTCCGTGACGTCCCGAGCCGTGGTGGAAAGGAAATCCACTGTTCCAGCGACAGTCCGGTGCGCGACGATGATCTGGGTGACCAATAGTTCCCGGCCGCTGTGGCTCCTCCAAGTGCTCTCGCCCTGCCACATCCCGTGCTGTTTGGCCAGTTCGAGCACCTGGCTCGTCGGAAGTCCGTTGATATCGTCCGGGCGAATTCCCGAGAGCGATAACTGCGGATCGAGCCCCCGGTTTTCCAGGTCCAGCATGGCCAATCCTGCGCGATTGATCTCCAGGATTGTTCCGTCGGGGTTGGCGGTAGCCACAAAGTCCGGGGTCGCCTCCAATACTGAAAGAAGGCGGGCTCGTGCGGCGTCCATCTTTCGCTGGATGGAGGCGTGTTTGCGCATCCGGGCATTAATGGCCGAGACCAGAGTCTCCGGGCTGAAGGGCTTCAGCAGGAAATCATCGGCACCCAAGTCCATGCTCTGGCGCATGACCTGTTGATCGCCTTTGCCGGTCATCATGATGACCGGAGTATCCTCAAAAGCTGGATCCGACTTCAGCGCCGAAAGGGCCTCAAATCCGCTGTGACTTCCCAAGTCGACGTCGCAAAGGATCAGATCGGGTAGGATCCTGCGCGCAATTCCCGCCGCGTTGGTTCCGGACTCGGTCTCGATCGTGTGAAACCCATGAGTGCGCAGGACGATGGATATCGCCCGGCTTAGGCTCAGGTCGTCTTCGATGACCAAGGCGGTAGGCATGCACTAAAACGCAGGCGAGGAACGAAGTTGGATGGTAGGAGACGCTGGATGGCGGTGAAAAATCAAGCCCCGGAAAAGGAGGGCAAAGAGTGGCAGTGGCCTGGCCACGTTGAAAAGCGGTCCATGCCAAATTGGCTTGGACACCGCTGTTTTGTCGGCAGCCGGAGAGAACCGCGCCAAGGATGCATGGTCTCACATCGGCATCCGTTGGCGTTGGCTTGAGGCTGTCTAGGTTCCGCTCGGGCCGAATTCACCTCTTGGGCCGGCGCAACGCGGCGTCAATACCAAGGGCGAAGTCGCAGTTCGATGCCCAGATCCGTCCCCAATTGCTGGCGCAAGGTCTGGAAATTGGCCAATGAACCGTCCTGGTTACGATAGTGGTAGGGGTAGACGATGCGGGGCCTGAATTCCCGGAGTGCGCTCGCCGCTTTGGTCACCGTCATGGTGAACGGGACATTCATGCACACAAACGCGACATCGATGTTTCGCAAGGCGCGCATCTCGGGTACGTCGTCGGTGTCGCCGGTGAGGTACACGCGCAGCCCACCCAGAGAAAGGACATAGCCATTTCCCGAGCCTTTGGGATGATTGGAGTTATAGGCCGCAATGGCATCCACTGGAATCCCCAGGGCATTGGTGCTGGCACCATTGGACAGCGACATTGTCCGGGCCTTAACCGCCGCGGAAAGGCTGGCATAGACTGCCGCCGGGGCGATCAAAAGGGTATTCGTAGTCATCACGGCATTCAGGGTGGCCACGTCGAAATGGTCGCCGTGCGAATGGGTCACCAATATCAAGTCGGCCCGCGCAAAAGTCTTATAGGGTGAGGCTCCACCCACCGGATCTACGTAAAGGGTGAGGCCGTTCCAAGCCATCACCACCGAAGCATGATTGACGGGGTGAATAATCAAATCTCCATTGGCGGTCGGCAGGTGGTCACCGGTGAGGTAATTGGTGCCATCCACGGAAATTGCCCGGTAAAAACGATCGGTTCCAAAGGGCGCTCCGGCATCGATATGGGTATTGGTGCCACCACTGAGGCCGGTGATCCACGTATCCCAGTGAAACAGATCGGTGGAAGTCTGGAGTCGGTACGGAATCCCTTTGGGAGCGAAGAACTTGAGGCTCACCTCGGAATTGGTTTGCCGTAGGACCTGGGTGAACCGGGTGGCGTCCTGGGTGTGGCCTCGTGGCATTCCAAGAATCACGCAGGCTAGGCACAGGACGGCCCGTAATAGTGGGTAGCGATCAAGGGTGAACATTCACCGGCGATACTAGGAATGACGACCGCTACTTCAAGTAGCGAATATAGATGACACGGCTGGTAACGGTGCCGTGTCATCACACCAACAATTGGGGCCAGGAGTCGAGGCAACGAGACGGAGCGGCGCTCGATTTGCCAGGTTTGTTATTCGAGTTGGTAAACACGTCCATCACGGTCGACCGACCGGGACGTCCAAAGTGCTCGTCCGAATTCAAGCGGATCCATTTGAAAGATGTAACCATGTGTACGATAAGCGAATACGTCATTGAATGTGCCGGATCGAAAGTCGAGTAGGCGTGAATTTCACCTTCACGGACAGTCATGACAGAAGCGGATGGCAAGGCTACCGAAGGTCTTCGGGAGCTGAATGGTTTTCAGAACGTTTTTATGGCCGCCGATCACCGTGTTGTTCCGGTGGAATTGACGGGTGGCTCAAAAGAAATCGGCCTGTATTTTACACAGAACTTACATCACGGTGGTCCAGGTGTTTAGAGGGAAAAGCAACCGGATCGACCGCGGTGTAGGCGTGAGTATTTATCTGCCCCGACTGCAGGGGCCGCACCTGTTCACATTCGCCCTAAACGATTACTGCGTCGCCCGGCGCAAGGCCGGCATATTTGTGGTCCAAGGCGGGATCACGCTGATCGGCTGATCGCATTTGCGACATTTGACAATGGGTGCCGCCGAAATGATCTCCGCGTCCCACTTCAATACGGGCAGTTGTGGCCAATGCTTGGTATCTTCATGCCCCACGACTTTGCCGTGACCGCCGCATTGGGTGCAGACCAGGTCGTTCCCAATGTCTTCGTTCTCCGCGACCACAAACGAGAGGCGATTCGCCGAAACGTGAAGTTCGGCCTCTTCGGTTTGCCAGTGGCTATCGAGATTCAGCAGATGGTCGAAGGCTTTCACCGCCTTTTCCTGTCCCACTTTTACAATGTCCCGGTCGGGTGGTGCGAGGAGCGTCGAACGCAGCACCAGCATCGCAATGGAGAAATAGATAATAAGTCCTGTGACGTCGACCAGGGTGGCGACGAACGGTGCCGAGGAGGTTGCCGGGTCGATTTTGCAACGACGCAGGAGGAAGGGCAGCATGGACCCGGACAAGGTGCCCCACAGCACGATGCCCACCAGCGCGCCGCCCACGGTGATCGCCACCAGGTTCCAGTGTGGACCGTAAACGGTCGAAAACATGGACCAGAACGCGATGCGGAAATAGCCGATGGCACCCAGAATGGCCCCCAGGGTCAGGCCCGCGCAAATCTCCTTGCGCATGACCCGCCACCAGTCGGACAGCTTGACTTCACCCACCGCCATGGCGCGAATAATTAGAGTCGAAGCCTGGGAGCCGGAATTGCCGCCGGAGGAAATGATCAGGGGGAGGAATAGGGCCAGGACCACCGCCTTCTCAATCTCTTCCTCAAAGTACCCCATGGCGGTGGCCGTCAACATCTCACCCAGGAACAGGATGATCAGCCAGCTCGCCCGCTTCTTGACCATCCGGAAGAAGGGGATCGTATCGTACGGTTCATCCAAGGCCTCAGAACCGCCCATCTTTTGGATTTCGACGGTGGCCTCGCGTTCTGCCACGTCCATGACGTCGTCTACGGTGACGATGCCTACGATTTTTCCCTCCGAATCGATGACCGGAAGCACGGTTCGGTCATACTTCTTAAAGAGTTCAACCGCGCTCTTATCACTGTCGGTGACCTTTAGGGAAATGAAACGGTCATCGCGAAAGTCATGAACCTTGGCGTCCAAGGGGCGAAGCAGGAATTCCCGAATCCGCAGGTCGTCAATCAAGCGCCCCCGTTCGTCGACCACGAAAATCACGTTGAGCGTCTCGCGGTCCTTGCCGTTGGCCCGCACGTAATCCAGAACCTGTTGCACCGACCAACCATCGCGTACCGCGATGAAATCCGGCGTCATCAACCGACCCACGCTGTTTTCCGGATAGCCGAGAAGAGTCTTGGCGACCTTCAGTTCTTCCGGATTCAGCAGCTTGAGGAGTTCCGATACCGCCGTGCTCGGCAGTTCCTCCAGCAGCCGGGTACGATCGTCCGGCGACATCTGGTTGAGGATACTTACAGTCTCCTCACGACCCATCGCCTGGATCAGCCGATGCTGGCTGTCATTATCCAGATATTCGAACGTCGGTCCCGACAGGTTTTGGGGCAGGAGGCGAAAGACGATGACTTGGTCTTCCAAAGGAAGGCCCGCAATGAGGTCCGCCGTATCGACGGGAGTCCATTCTTGGAAACATTCCTTGAGAGCGGCGAAGTTCCGCTCCTTGATGAACGTCTCGATTTCCGGACCCAGCAGTTGTGCAAACATAGGAATGTCGTGCGACCGCCGACCCGCCGGGGAAACGTGGGGCATCCCTGGCGGAAACGACGGCGGGTACGCTGTCCCACGTTTAAACGCGGAGCAAGACTCCGTTATGCAAAGATTGGTGTGCTCGCACCCACTCCTCCAACCGGGCATAATGCACCGATGATCACCGTGGTTGGCGGCATCAACATGGATCTATCCCTTCGAATGGCGCGTTTCCCGCAGCCCGGCGAGACTTTGGGCGATGCCCAACTGTTCCGGAACGCCGGGGGAAAAGGAGCCAATCAAGCCCACGCCATCGCACGTCTCGGCGGGCAGGTCCGACTAATAGGAGCCGTCGGCGACGATTCCGGTGGCGAGGAGCTGTTGTCTGGATTTCACAAGTGGTCAATCGACACTGCGGGTGTTTTCCGTAAAACCAACACGTCGACGGGTACGGCAGTGATCTTCCTCGACGCCGAAGGACAGAATGAAATCGTCGTGGCCCCATGTGCCAATGCGATGCTCACCGTCGACGACGTCGCCAGTCAGCGTGCGTCTATTGCCTCCTCCCAGGCAGTCGTGGCGAATCTTGAATCACCCGTCAGTGCCGTCCGGGAGGCTTTTCGGATCGCCAGGACCAACCGAGTGGTGACGTTGCTCAATCCGGCACCGTGGAAGGGGTGTTTCGACCTGCTGGAGGGGACCGATTGGCTCATTCCCAATGAGAACGAAGCGGAACAGATTAGCGGGCAGAGTATGAAGACCGAAGGGGACGCGGCTGCCGCAGCCAGTCGGATCCGCTCCATGGCCGCGGGCCTGCGAGTGGCGATTACTCTGGGGCCACGTGGGGTGTGGATCGACAGTCCGGAGTTCGTTGGGAGAGTTCCTGGTTTTCGGGTGACACCTGTTGATACCGTCGGTGCCGGGGACACTTGGGTGGGAGCTTTCGCCACGGAATTGACCCGAGCTCAGTCCATACCCGCTGCCGCTCGTTTT
>DATJII010000287.1:0-81246 GCA_035493435.1 Candidatus Limnocylindria bacterium
AAAACAAAGCAGGGCCCGCAGTCGCACTTATCCAGCCGACTACGAGTCCTCGTCTGGTATAATTCTGCCGCGCATAATATCGAATGATCGCGATGATTCCCAGCACGGTTGAGAACACGACGCCGATCGCCGAGCCGAACAAGAGCATTGCTAGAGCCGGCCACAAAACAGGATGATCGCCATTGGGGGTAATGGTAAATCGAATGGTCAAACCAGTTGCGACTCCCGTCGCGATCGCTACCCCTCCCAACCCCAGGGCAAGGTTGCTGAATCGGTTGGCTTTCTCTTGGAAAATCCCCCGAATACCCACCCACGCGCCAATCATCCCAGCGAGTCCAACAAGGTACAAGTACGCCAATATGAGTCCGTTTAGTGCGGTCATGGCGCCTTGATCTGGATCGCTTTCCGGTCCGCCACACCCAGCTCAATTAACGCCGCGTTGCGAAAGAGATCGGTTTGATAAGGTCGTTCGCCTTCCAACTTGGAATTGGCGCGGGCGTTCTCTACGTCTGCCAAGGCCAGTACATCCAGCGCCACCGGGTCGGTACTGAAACGGAGCTCATTCAAGGCAATGGCATAATGGAGCAAGGTGGTGGCCTCCCCCCGGAATTGGCAGACCAAGGCATCGCTGACGCCGAACGCCACCTTTTGCCAGATATCATCGAGAGCGCAGATTTCAGGAACGGACTCCGCGATGACGTTCGTCTCGCTTTGAAAACGCCAGGCATTGTCGACGCTCGCCAAGGCCAGACCCACCAGGTGGCCATTGACCCCCGCCAGGTTATGGTTCAGCACCGGGGCGACCGTGACAATCTTGGTCAAATCCTGGGTAAGAAGCTTGCTGACGTGGGAACGGCGGCCAGCGGAAGGGTCTTTTTCAGTCTTCCCAAATTCCAAATCGCCGAACATCAGTTTCCCGTACATCGACGATTCGTAGACTTTGTCCTTCTCCCAGCCGGAATTGACGGCCCCCGCCAACCGAACCCCCAACCTACGGGACAAATCGCCATAACCCGCAGCTTCCAGATCGCTCAATTGACGATCCCAAATGACGATTTGCTCCGGTTTCTGTCCTGCGGCAAGCAACGACTTGACCAAGGCATCCACCACCGCCAGGCGTGTGCCCGTCAGCGGCCCCGGGCCGGAAGTCACCTTGAACCCCACCACATCCTTGGCGGAAACGTACGCCCGCCACGCGTCTGCCGTGGTGGACTTACCTGAAAATCCAACCAAACCTCGGTCCACCAAGCGAGCGACGATGCTGGCCTCCGGGATAAAGGCCGTCGTCGCCGCCGCGTCGCTGACCACGGTCACCTGCGCTGTGGCAGTGTCGTTCGTGGAAGCCGGGCGCGGCGCAGCCACGCCCGTCAAGGCCATCGCCCCTATCCAAAACCCGGCCACATATTGAACCCAACGTCGCATCATCTCTTCCCCTCAGCATGACCAACCTGCGGGATGGACGCAAAGCACTCTTGGCAAGTTCATTTATCGGAGCTTTATGGCCGCTTTCGTCTCCTGCAGGACGGGTATTCCGAAAATCCTGTCAGCGGCATCGCCTCGTCTGCTAGCCTGAATCCCATGCGGATCGCAGTGTACCCGGGAAGTTTCGACCCCTTGACCAACGGGCATCTCGACGTGGTCCAGCGCGCTTCCCGGCTGTTCGACAAGGTGATTGTCGCTGTCGCCCGGAATGACGCCAAACAGGCGCTTTTCACCATGGAAGAACGCCGTGACTTGGTGGCCGAGGCCTTGGCCGACCTGCCAAACGTCGAGGCGGATCTCTTCGAAGGACTGCTCGTCAACTACGTGGTCAACCAAGGAGCCTGCGTGATCGTCCGCGGTCTTCGCGCCATCAGTGACTTCGAATTTGAGTTCCAGCTCGCCCTCATGAACCGGAAGCTGAACGAACACGTGGAAACGGTCTTCCTGATGCCCAAAGACACCTACTCGTTCCTCAGTTCCCGCATGGTTAAGGAGATTGCCCGGCTGGGTGGAGACATCAGCGCCTTTGTCCCCCCACACGTCTGCCGCGCCTTGGCCCGGAAACTGCACAACGCGGCGTAGTGCCCTCTCCCCGTCACGGTTTCGTAACGCGCCGCACCAGCCTTCGCCGGTCGTTGGTGGATAAGGGGCGTGTAACTTTCCTCAAGCACATGTTGAATCGCTGGCCTGCCTTCCTATGATGCGGCCCGCTTGAAACGCAATCAATGAGCGAGTTGCCTCCATCCAAATCCGGTGGTGCGCCGTGGACTACCGCGGCCGCCCGCACCCTTTACAACATCGACCGCTGGGGTGCCGATTATTTTGACATCAATGACGAAGGCCACGTCATCGCCACCCCCTTGCGGGACCAGGGCACCAACGTGGACATCACCGATGTCATTGAGGAAGCCAAGGGAAGAGGGCTCAAGTTTCCGCTGTTGATTCGTTTTCAGGACATCCTCCGGGACCGTGTTGGACAGCTCAATAACGCCTTCCGCAACTCGATCGCCGAGTATGGCTATCGTGGCGTCTATCGCGGCGTTTTCCCGATCAAGGTCAACCAACTGCGCGAGGTGGTGGAGGAGATTCTCGACGCCGGCAAGCCCTTCAATTTTGGACTCGAGGTGGGGAGCAAACCGGAGTTATACGCCGGCATGGCGCTCCAGGACCAGCCGGGTGCCCTGATTATCTGCAACGGCTATAAGGATTCCGCTTTCATCAAGCTGGCGCTGCAGGGAATCAAGCTTGGCAAAACCGTGGTCATGGTCGTTGAGAAGCTGGAGGAATTGCGCCAGATCATCACCGTATCCAAGCAGGTGGGCATCGAGCCTCATATCGGCATCCGGGCTCGCCTGCTCAGCAAAGGCGCGGGCAAGTGGGCCGAGAGCGGCGGAGAGAATGCCAAGTTTGGCTTGAGCACCGCGGAGCTCCTGGCGGCCACCGAACTCCTGAAAGCGGAGAAACTGGAGCACTGTTTCAAGCTGCTGCATTTTCATATCGGCTCGCAGGTGCCGGACATCCTGACCATCAAGAAGGCGGTCCAGGAAGCGACCCGCTTTTACGCCAAGCTCCACAAGATGGGTTTCCCCATCCAATATGTGGACGTGGGCGGGGGGCTGGGTGTCGACTATGACGGTTCCCATTCCGCCTACGACAGCTCGACCAATTACTCGCTCCAGGAATATACGAACGACATCGTCTATTATCTGGCCGATGTGTGCAATGCGGAGAATGTTCCCCATCCGGACATCGTGAGTGAAAGCGGGCGGGCCATAGTGGCGCACCACAGCGTGCTCATTGTGGAAGTCTTTGGGGCCATCAAGAAGGCCCGCAGCGAGGTCCAGTTTGAGTACGGTTCCGGCGAACACCGGCTGGTAAAGGAGTTGCTGGATATCCGTGACAACCTGCATCTCCCGCGCATGAACAAGCTGGAGGCCTGGCACGACGCCCTCGAGCGCAAGGAGGACGCCCACCAGATGTTCACGATGGGCCTGCTGGAATTGCCTGATAAGGCCAAGATCGAGACGCTCTACTGGGAAATCAGCAGCGCGGTCGTCGAGTCCTTCAAGGGCCAGCCCTACGTTCCCGAGGAAATCCGCCACCTGGAAGACCACTTGGGCGACCAGTACCTGTGTAATTTCTCGGTGTTCCAATCGCTTCTCGACCATTGGGCGCTGGGCCAGCTCTTTCCAATCATGCCGATCCATCGGCTAAACGAACGCCCCACCCGGGAAGGAACCCTGGTGGACATCACCTGCGACTCCGACGGGTGCGTCAATAAGTTTGTCGACCTGAGGGAAAACCGGGACACCCTGCCGATGCACGAGTTACGCACGAATGGCGGTGGCACACAGGAACCTTATTACCTTGGGTTCTTCCTGATGGGCGCCTATCAGGACATCATGGGCGATCTCCACAACCTTTTTGGCCGGGTGAACGAGGTGCACGTCTTCCTCGAACCGGATGAGCCTGCGGGCTATTATATCGAAGAAGTTATCGAGGGAAACACGATCCTCCAATCCCTGTCCGCGGTGCAATATGAGGAAGGCGAGCTCAAGCGCCAGATGAAGGCCCAGGTGGACGCCGCCATCAAGAGTGACCGCCTGAAGCCCAGTGAAGGCATGCGGCTGCTCGACGATTACGAACGGGGCTTGAAGGAATACACTTACCTTCGCATTAGCTAGCGTGCCGCCGTTCAAGTCCAGGCCCAGCCCGGTCCCCGGGAGATTCTCCGCGTGACCGGGGGGCGCATCATTTCGTCGCTGGTCCGGGTGATCCGCGGGCTCTCGGCATTATTCTGGGGTCTGCCCCTAAGCCTGCTGGCTTGCGGTCGGACAGCCATGGGTGACATGTCTCCCGAGTTGGGCCTGTTTCCCGCACTGGCGGCGAACGGGCTCATCCTATACGGGGTCATGCAGCTCCAGAAATTTCATCCCCAGGAGCAGGTCTGGATCAAGGCTGTGGAGCGGGCCAAGCTTTTCGCGCTGCTCAACGTCGCCCTCTCCCCCTTTCCCTGGTGGTGGAATCGTTGGCCGGACGAACCTTTTTTCGGCGAGAGTATGTTGCTGCTCTTGTTCTCGGGCATGAGTTTGTTGCTCTGTCTCAACCACGCCCTGCGTCGTCTCGCGGCCATGCTTCCGGATGAAACCCTCCGATCGGAGACCGGGGTTTTCACCGCCTTGAACAGCACCCTGATCTTCGCCTTGGTGGCCCTGGTCGCGGCGTGGATGCTGGCCAGCCTGCTGCCTGCGCCACCGATCTGGCTCAATTTGCTTTTGGTGACGGTCAACGAACGCCGGGGCTGGCTGGTGGTGGTCCTGGCGTTGCTGCCACTCGCGTTGACCATGACCCTGCTTTGGCGGGCGAAGGAAGCCCTGTTCAACGGCCTGGGCGAACGCCAGTAAACCGTCGATTCGTACGGCCGCTGCCCTCACTCGTTCAAGTGCCCGGCATAGGATTCCAGCGCCCGGTTGAAGGCGGCAACCTTGCTGACGAATGAGAGCACCAGGTCATCAATGCCAGCAGGTTTGTCCTGCGAGCAGGCCGCTTCGAGCCGGGCCGCCTCCGCCTGCAGGGCGGCGCTGCAAAAATAAGCGATGGCTCCTTTCACCTTGTGGGTTCCCTTGCCCAGGGCCTTGATGTCGTTCTTAGAATACGCCTTGCTGACCTGATCTAAGTATTCCTTGGCATCCAGCAAATAAACCTGGACCAGTTCCTTCAGCAACCTCCCGTCGCCGCCAAATCGCGCCAGTGCTGCGGGTTCGTCGAACAACACTTCCGTCTTTTGGATGAGGGTGGCCGGTTTGGGGGATTCGTCGCTTTCCCCACCCGTCCCGCAATAGTGGCGCAACGTCTCTTCCAGAGCCGTGGCCTCAATGGGCTTGGATAAATAGGCATCCATTCCCGCGTCCAGGCAACGCTCGCGATCCCCCACCATCGCCATCGCCGTCATGGCCACGATCGGCAGGTGCCGGTCGGTGTTCGCCTCTTTCTCCCGGATCGTGGCGGTCGCTTCCAGGCCGTCCATTTCCGGCATCTGGACGTCCATGAGGACCAGGTCGAAGGGCTGCGTCGCGCTGGCGACCAACGTGACGGCTTCCCGTCCGGAGCAGGCCTGTGTCACCTTGCACTTGAATTTCTCCAGTCGCGCCTGCGCGAGACGCCGATTCACCAGGACGTCGTCCACCACCAGGATATTGAGATCCGGCGGTATCGTGCGCGGTTTCGCCGGACCCGACGCAACCCCCGCTTCGCGGGCCGGCACGCCCGGTTTGGCATCCTGCGAGGTCAGCGCAAATATCTTCTCCAACTCCCGCAGGAGTTCCTCGGAATCGATCGGTTTTAAGAGGTAACCACCCGCGCCCATCTGGCGGGCCCGATTGACATCGCCATGGGTGTCAGCGGCGCCCAGCAGCATCAAGGTGTGATCGGGTGATATTCCATGCCGGGTAAGTTCCTCCGCCAAGGCAAACCCGTCTTTCTCGGGCATTTGGGCATCTATAAGGAGCGCTTCGAACGGCTCCTTTTGCCGCAACGCCTCGGCGAAAACTTCCAGTGCCACCGCCGCGTTGGGTGCCTGCGTGACTTGCATGCCCCACTCGATCAGGACCTGTTCCAGCATATTACGGCTGGTTTCATTGTCATCCACCACCAAAACCCGGCGTCCGGCGAGCACCACCGGTGACGTCACACTGGCGGTGGATTCACCGAGTCTGAAAGGCACGACAAAATGGAACGTGGTTCCGACCCCGACCTGGCTTTCCACCCAGATCTTTCCGCCCATGCTGTCCAACAATCGCTGGCAGATGGCCAAGCCCAGTCCCGTTCCGCCAAAACGACGGGTGGTGGAACTATCCGCCTGGGTGAAGGCATCGAATATAGACTGTAATTTGTCGGCGGCGATCCCTATACCCGTGTCCCGGACAGTAAACTGCACGCGTACCATGCCATCCTCCACCCGGCCATCCGTGGGACCTATATCGACACTGACCTCACCCTTGGCGGTGAATTTGAGCGCGTTGTTGATGAGGTTCAGCAGAATCTGGCGCAGGCGCAGCGCGTCACCCACCAACTCTTCCGGCACTCCGGAACGGATGCGCCAGACCAGTTCCAACCCGCTGGAAAAAGCGCGGGGACCCGACAAGCGCATGATCTCCGCAAGCAACTCCCGCAGGCTAAACGGAGTCTGCATGATCTCCATCCGTCCCGCCTCTATCTTGGAGAGATCGAGAATCTCATTGAGGAGAGCGAGCAGGCTATTGCCCGACTTCCGAGCCGTCTCCAGATAGTCACGCTGCAAATCGGTGAGACTGGTTTCGAGCAGGAGGTCCGTGAGTCCAAGCAAGCCGTTCATGGGCGTGCGGATCTCATGGCTCATATTGGCCAGAAAAGCGCTTTTGGCGCGGCTGGCGCTTTCCGCGCGATCCTTGGCCGCCTTCAATTCTTCTTCCACGGTCCGGCGCTCGCTCAATTCCTGGAGCATCCGGCTGTTGGCTTCTTCAATTTCAATGTTTCTCGCCGCTCCCTCCGATTCCTTGACCTCGGCCTGCTTGGGCGCGGCGTGGAGAAGCAGCCGTTTTTCCGCCATCACCCGCACTGCCTGCCTGACCTCCATCTCGTTTAGCGGCTTGCGGAGGAACATGAGCCGGTCATTGAAACGGAGCTTGCGAGCCCATGGACCTTTCAAGGTTGAGGCCAAGGGAGCCGACATCAGGATAACCTGCAGGTCGCGATCCGTTTCCCAAAACCGGCCCGCCGCCCGAATGGCGTCGTCCTCGGTTCCCGCCGCTATATTAATCAGGGCCACCGCAAACGGATTGCCCTGAGCCCCGGAATTCTCCACGGCCACGATCATCCCGGCGCAGTCCTCCACCGTCGTGCAGTCGAACCCGCCTTCAGTGAGCAGTGCCGACAAGGCCACCGGCGGCAAGGTGTCAATTTCGGGCTCCACCGTGGCGTCCATCAAGAGGAGGCGACGGTTGGAGAGCGAAGGTTCGACGGGGGGAGTATTCATGGAACCAGGGGAGGACTATGCGCTATCGGGGCCTGTCTTATTAGGGGGGGAACTCCCCTCGGCAGGGGGTTGTCCGGACGACGACCAAAGCCCTGCGCTATGCTCGTGTGACTTTTGTGGCAAAGGCCACCCTCCGGACCGGGAAAATCCAAGTCCGCGACCAAGGCCAGCCCTGGACATTGAGTCATCAACGATCTATCGAAAAACGGGGTTCAGTCACTGATCACTGGTGGGTACCCCAAAACGTTCAAAAAATAGACCGTTGTCGAATGCCCGCCAGGCGGCAGCCCTCAGGCTCTGCCGTGGGTCCAGAATCGCGCATCCCGACCGCGATCCAAGGATAATTTAGGAATTCATCCCGCCAAAGACAGCCAATACGCGACCGTGTTTTATTGCCCTTCGCGCGCTCCGCGTGTAAAGGCCCGGACATTGCTGGCGTGGATACCCGCCTGCTTGGCGGAATCGATGACCTTGATTACATCCTGCCAGGTCGATTCGCCGTCGGCCCGCAGTACCAGTTTCGTCTGGGGATCGTTGGTCACAGCGGCCCGCAATTCGGCCAGCAGCTTTTCGGCGTTGACCGCTCGTTTGCCCAAGTAAAAACGTGGTTCGCTGCGGGCAATCGTAATGATCAAAGGCGGCTTTTCCTGGCTGGCCCCTTTCTTGAGCGCGTCGCTCGATTCGGGCAGCTTCAGCGCAACGGAGGGCTGGTTCTTGAACGTCGTGGTGACGAGCAGGAAAATCACCATCACGATCAACACATCGATCAGGGAGATGATGATGATCGCGGGCGCCTGTCGCCTCTTGCGGATGTAGAACTTCATGCGGCGTTCTCGTCCCGTCCCCCCGGCTTCCGGCTCAGGTAGTGCCGCCGCAAGACCGCGTCGCACAGGGACTCCATTTCCAGTGCCAAGCCTTCCACCCGACGAGTGAACAAGCTCCACGCGACCAATGAAGGTATGGCGACCACCAGGCCCATCACGGTCTTGTTCAAGGCCGCGCCAATCCCCTTGGCGATCAAGGCGTTATCTCCCGACAGCGCCTGGCCGAAATCACCGAAGAGCGGTATGATCCCGTAAATCGTTCCCACCAGTCCCAAGAGTGGGGCTATGCCGACGATGATCTCCAGGAAGACCAGATTCCGCTCCATCTCGGCCATTTCCAGACGGGCTTTGACTTCCAGCGCAGAAATATTTTCCGATTTGGACCACGGAAGATGATCGAGCACCGAGACTATGAGCCTGCCCAATGGCGACGGATTAACCGCACAGGCAGCGCGAAGCCGATCGGAATCTCCATCAGCCAGGGAATCGAGCAGATTGCGCGGCAAGATAATGGATCGCCGCAATGCCCAGGCGCGCTCTCCAATCAAGGCCACCGCCGCCACCGAAAGGAGCAGCAGCACATAGAAGAAAGGTCCGCCGTTTTTAAAGAGTTCAAGCATACGATTTCGTGGTCCCGTTTTCCGGCGCCACCGCCGGGGCAGGGTTCAGACTCAATCTGTCGTGTAGTGAAAGGTAAAGGTGATGGGACGCGTACTCTGACCGACGATTTTCTGCATGTCAGCCGGCCATCGGCCAAAGGACGCCGCGCCCAGGATGGCCGCTTCGCAAGTGAATGAAAGCGATTCGCCCACATCGGAGGTCACCGTCTCCAGATCGGAGACCGTCCCGTCCGTGTGCAACTGGAATTTCAGAACCACCTTGCCGGACCGCTCGAAAGCGAAACGCCCGTCCAACAAGGCAAACCAACGGGCTTGGACCGCTGCAATCATGTTCTGGTCGTAGTTGCCAAACGGGGACTGTCGCACGTCAAAACTGGCCTCAATACCCATGCGACTGGAAGCCCCTTTTTGCTCCATCTTTTGGCCCTCGATGACGCCCTTCAGCTCCTTGGCCTGGTTGACCCGGGCGATGGGCTTGCGTCGGACAGGCTGGGTTTGGGCAATCTGTTCTTTCTGTTCGGCCTGCTCCGGACGCTCCTTCTGGGGCTCCTGATGCTCAGGAACGACTGCCTTGGGGCGCACCGGTTCCAATTCCGTTTCACCTGCCGTTTGCCCGCCTTCCGGTTTGGCCACCGCCGCAGTCTGCGGTTTCTTCTCAGGTTGTGGCGAGGTTTCCGGCTTTACCGGAGGTTCCTCTTTGGCCACTTCGGGTTCGGGTTTGTCCGGTGGCTTCGGCTGTGGTGTCGGCGGAGGCGGCTGCGGTACCCCGCGTTTGGTATCGAAAGTCTTCGCAATGTTCTTCTGCTTGCCGTCCACCTGAGGGGCTTCCTGTTTCTCCTTTTGGGGATTCGGATTGGCCTGCAACGTGTTCTCTGTGGAGTAAAACTTGGCGTCTTTCGGCGACTCTGCACTGGCCAGCGTCGGATCTACTTCCATGAAGGTAAGCGGGATTTCCGTCTCGTCTGGGCGGGGCTGGAATTGCTTGAGGGGGTCCTGCGTCGGTGGTTTGGGTTCCACGGCAGCCACAATGGACTTGGCCCAGTCTGGGGCCGTCTCTGGCGAGCGTTTGACCCATTGCTGCAAGCTCCCGATACCCAGAAAGGCAATGATATGAAACAGGATCGACAGGGCGAAAGCCACCCACAAGGGGCGCCAACGCGTCCCTTGCCGCTTTCGTGTGTCTGTCTGCTTCTCCATTTCGGCCCGGGAATGTGCATGAAGACGGGCCGAGGAGCAATTCTCCCCCACCAACCCTTATCGATCGCCGCGCTCCAAAAATCCGCCCGCCGTCGGCTTACCGCCGCCGCTGCACCAAGACCCGGAAGGATCGTCCCATATGCTCAGGATGCGTCAATGTCTGGAACTGTCGCACACGGGCCGGGTTCAAGACGCCGAACTTCGCCGGATTGTTCAACAGACGGCCAAATACATCGACCAACCACCGGCTTTGCCAGGTCTGGACCACCGTGTCCAACCCGCAGGACTCGCCCGCCAGGGCAATCTGCGTAAAGTCCACGTGGGACGTGATATCCGTTTCACCAGGGCTGCCCAATAAATCGTCGCTAGACCGATGCTGGCGGTATCCGCGCAGGGTTCCATGGAAACGGTGAGGTTGGAAAAACTCCGGGGTCTCCAGTCCGTAGTCGAAAGTCATCAGCCAACCTTGAACCAAGGCGTTGGCGGCTTTTTTCCACCACTCGACCCGGGTTGGCGCGGTCTCAATCACAAAACGGTCCGGAAGAATATCAAGCAGCGGCTCCGGCAGATTGGGTGGTTCCCATCGGTCAGAAGAATCATTGCCCAGAAAGCACCACTCGAATCCCCACTCCGTGCAACGCACCCCCAACTCGCGCCAGCGGTGTTCATCGACTCCCCAACAAAGTCGGTGCACTGGAAACGCGTCCAACAGTTCGTTGCTGAAGATAATCCCCTTGATTATCGACGGTAAGTCATTGCTCCACGTGACTTTATCGAGAAAATCCACCAGCGTTTTGCGCTGCCAAACCTGGCGTTGGGCCGACGGCTCGACGATCACATAATGAAGTCGGGCAAAGATATCGGGCCGATGTTCGTCCAACCACTCGAGCACGTCCTTGGCCAGGGTACCATCGTGGGCGCCCGCTTCGACAAGTTGGATAGGTTCCGCCACGTCCAACTGGAGTTCCTCGATCCAATCGCTGAAACGAAATGCCAGTAACTGTCCGAAGAGCGGCCCCACGCTGACGCTCGTGTAGAAATCACCCCGGCGCCCGATCTTCTCGGAAAAGCGCTCGTAGTATCCGTGCTCGGGTTCATAAAGCGCCCACTGCATGAAATCGGCAAACGGCACCGCCCCGCCCTGCTCGGCGATGCGGCTCCTGATCAACGCCTTCAATGGCGCCGGTTGCCCGAACAAGCCCACACCAAAGAACCTACTCGGCAAGCGAAAGGCAAAAAAAGGGAATTCGTACGGCTTATCTTGCTATCGGAACAAACCGACATCCGCGCTCTGGTCTTTTACGTGAATGGTCGACTGATGGGGTGGCAGTCTGCGAACCGCCTCTCACGTTTCCTCAATGGGCGAAAGGGTCGCCGTGCTACATCACGAATGAACGTTCATATGTTCATGATGTTCATGGGAAGGGGCTGGGGACGTCCTTTGATTCTCTTGCTCAATCCGGTTGGATCTGTCAAGCTAGCTTCAGTCTAGTTTAATTGCGTTCGGTCTCTTATGGCCTCTCTTTCATTCTCTGTGCCCTTGGCTGAGGCCAAGAACAAGTTGTCGGAACTCGTCGAACGGGTAAGCCGAGGCGAGGAATTTGTCATTACGAAGCATGACATTGAGGTCGCGCGGGTCATTCCTGCGCGCCGACCCAGTCGTGCTGACGTAAGTGACGCCATTGCCAAGATGCGGGCGAACCGTTCCCAACGCATCGCTTCTACTGTGGAAGTCCTCACTTGGCGAAACGAAGGCCGCCGATGAGCCAGGAGTTTGTCCTGGATTGCTCGCTCGCCATGGCGTGGTTCTTCCAAGGTGAGGCCACCTTGGCCACCGACGCCCTGCTTGACCTCCTGAATCAGGAGGGTGCGGTCGTCGTCGCCCAGCACTGGCCGCTGGAAGTGGCTAATACACTCCTCATGGGCGAGCGCCGTCAACGATGCACCCAAGCCGATGTAGCGCATTTTCTAAACATTTTGGGCGCGCTTCACATCGAGATCGACAAATCCACCGGAACGAACGCAACTCGAGTCACTCTAGACCTGGCTCGCAGCCAGGGACTGACTATTTACGACGCAGCGTATCTCGAACTTGCCATGCGTCGACAACTCCCGCTGGCGAGCCTGGACAAAGCCCTGCGATCCGCAGCCACGAAGGTGGGTGTTTCGTGCCTGCCTGCCGCGCTTTGAACTCGGAAAGACCCCGCCTTCCCGGAACACTCGGCGCCGCACCGAGAGGTCTCAACTGCATGCAACACGTCCTGATCATTCACGAAGTCGCCGATTACCCTGCCTGGAAGAAAATCTTCGACGGCGCCGCCGACATCCGCAAGGAAGCGGGCGAACGCTCCTACCAAGTCCTGAAATACGAGAACGACCCCAACAGAATCGTGCATTTCTCCGTCTGGACCTCGATCACCGACGCCAAGGCTTTCTTCGAATCTCCTCGCCTGGTGAAAATCCGCCAGGAAGCCGGGGTGAAGGCGCCGGATTTTATCTATCTGGAACAGTTGGAGGCCGGAGTTCTTTAATTAGTTCCAAAGACGGCTACCATTTCGCGGCGTAAAATCCGGCGAAGCGCAGCCTGGGATCGGCTCGGGTGCCGCTGATTCTGATACGCACGGCTTCCGCGCGTTGCGGCTGCCAGCGAACAAGGCGTTTCCTGCCAATCGTGGAGCCCTTGCCGCATTCGCGCCACTTGTCAGCGTCGAGCAGGTCCACCTTGAATGACTCCACGCGCTGTCCTTTTGTAAAGGCTTCGCCGACCATGAGCGTAGTTACGTACCTCGGTCGTGGCGGCCGATAAACGTCATCGGTATTTCCGAGTGAATCCGTGGAACGTTCGGCCACTGCCCCTTCCACCAATTTCGTACCGAACGAGCCGGTAAACCAACGTCTCGGCCTCGCCGTCCGGAAAAGCGCCGCCCATCCACACCTCGGGGATCTAGCCGTAGCCGTGAGTAACACGCGCAATTGGGCTCGATAGACGCTGTTATAGGTTGGTGTACCAAAAGGCGGCGTTTCTTGACAAAGATCGGTCGGCAGGACGCAATGGGGAATGACCACGCAAACCGGTTTCCTGTCGGGATGTTTCCGTGGTAATGGCTTGGCTGGCTTTTCAACCGCCGGAAGGGCATCCCGCTGAATGAGACGGCGCTTTTACGGATTCACTCGCGATTTTCACCTGTATCTCGGGCTGTTCGGCAGCCCGTTCGTACTACTCTTCTCGGTCGCTGTGTTCTTTTTAGTTCATACGTGGCTGCCACGGCTCGGCTCCCCGACGTCCGACACGCGGCTTGTGCCGGCCTTGCTGCTGCCCGGTGATCTGCGGACCCTTTCGGGTCGACCCCTCATCGACGCTCTCCGGCCGATCCTGAAGACGGCGGGCGCCCAGGGTGAGGTCGGCTTCGTCAGCCGCTTGGTCAAGGAAGATGCGCTGCTCATCCCGGTGACGATCCCTGGACGCGAGACGACTGTGACCCTCAACCTCGCCACTGGTGACGCCACCGTTGTGACCCGAGAGGTAGGTCTGGCCTCCGCGCTCGCGATCCTCCACCGATCCCCGGGCGAACATGCGCCAGCGATACGGATGAATTGGTTCTGGATGAAGGCGTGGCGCTGGATGGCTGACACCACGGCCTATCTCATCTTGTTCATCTCGGTCAGCGGCATCTACCTCTGGTACGTCCTGCGCGCGGAACGCCGTGTTGGATTTGCACTGCTCTTCGCGGGGGCGCTGTCGCTTTTCGGATTAGCCTATGCTCTCAGTTACTGAAACCACCGCCGCCGGCAACTCTCCGTCTCCGGCCCCCTCTCGCTTGCGGGTCCGACTGGAGCGCTGGAACCGCAAGCTGCACTATTATGCCGGTCTGTTCCTGCTCTTCTTCATGTGGCTGTTTGCGGTCACTGGTCTGATCCTGAACCATCCGACCTGGAGTTTCGCCGAATCCTGGACCAAACGCACCGATACTACCACGGAACGCGTAATCACAGCGCTCGACCCCGAGCTCCGCGGTGACCTCGCGCAGGCCCAAGGCATCATGCGACAGTTGGGGATCAAGGGTGAAATACTATGGACGACGGCCCGTACGAACGACGGTCGGTTCGATTTCCAGGTCCGGCGACCCGGCCATTACTACTTCCTCAAGGCCGATCTAACGCAAAATCGCGTCACCCTACGGCACAGCACGGTGAACCTGTGGGGCGTGATGAAAGTGCTCCATGTGTTCTCGGGAGTGAGCCTCGACGATCCCCGTCAAAGCCGTGACTGGACCCTGACTACGATCTGGGCCTTTTCGATGGATGCCGTGGCCGCCGGCCTGATTTTCATGGTGCTGAGCAGCCTGTATATGTGGTGGGACCTGCCCCAGAAACGTGTGGCCGGCGCGGTCGTGCTCGGTCTCGGGACGCTGGTCTGCGGACTGTTCTGCCTTGGCCTCCGCTGGTTGTATTGACGGGAATCCGCGGCGGGCGCCAACTCACCCGCGATGGAAGTGGGAATCACCAATCACGTCTGGAGCTTGGCAGAAATCGCGAATTTGACGGCTTGATCTCGCTGAGGCTCCAATTCAGCATTTCTGCCATTGGGCGTTTTGTGCCACAATATTATGAAGAGATCGCTCATTGCACTGGTTCTTGTTTGTGCTTCATCGTGCAGCACTCCCGTGGGCGTGCCAAAATCCACCGACCAGGCAAGCATACAGGGGGTTTGGCTGGCATATTCAGAAAGTCAAAACGGCCACCAAAGAAACGTGGATTATCAGTATACCTTCAGAGGGGACAGGGTTACCTTCAAAGACGAAAACGGGAAGGAGATGAAGTATTCGTTCAAGTTGGATACTGCCAGCAGCCTCAAGCTCATTATTATTCAGCCAGAGGAGGCGCCTGCCAATTCGGCACCGGTCAGCGTTGCCTATGAGTTGAACGGAGATTCGTTGAAGATCGTGGTCGCCAGTCCTGGTTTGCGCCCCACTGAAATATCAGACAAAAACAATCAGGAGTTGATTGTCTGCAAGCGAAAAAGTCTATAAAAACACCTGGCACCGCGCCGACAGACCGTTTCCGAAGCGCCGTTTCACACGTTCACCGCCAACCGACTTTAGAGCCGTGATAGTGTCACCCATCACCCTGGACTGTCCGCAACCTATCTCTCCAATTGGAACTGCCCCTTTTTCCGGTGACCGGGATTTTCCTTGTAGTGCCACCTGCCGGTCAGACTTCCTTCTGGCTCCGACGTCCCTCGGGGACGATTCGGGCGACTGGCTGAGCGTAGCGGGTGATGATGATTTCTTCGCAGGACCGACTCGGTCGAGCAGTTCCCCCAATCGGGTCTTGGCTTCAACGGGGCGCATCTTCAAATCGTGGGTTTCCCCCTCACCCTAGCCCTCTCCCCCAGAAAATCCTGGGGCGAGGGGACACGAACGCGTGCAGATAAAGCGAAGTAACTTCCTTCGCCCCCTTGGGGAAGAAGGTGGCCGCAGGCCGGATGAGGGGGTGGCGCACCCCTGATTCAATGTGGGAATCCATCCCAGTCATTTTCTTCAAATACCTTGAAACCAAATCGCCGAGTCCGGAGTAAAACCGTGGATGACTCACATCGACTCCGCCGCATCGCGCCGCGAAACCGAGCCGTGGGTACGCTCGCATTTTGCCGGTCACACCGTATTTCCAACCGTCTTCGCATGGATCATGTCGGCGTGTTTTGCCTTCGCGGCCCACGCCGACAAAAGAGACAAGGCGAAGGCCTTGGCAGAGGCCGACGACCTTTTCAGCGGGACCAACATCCCGTCGCTTAGCATCGAAATCTCCGGCGATGGAGTACGCCGTCTGCGCGGCAATCCCAGGGAATACGTGCCTGCCACCGTGAAGGAGGGAGCCGTAACCTACACCAATGTCGCGATTCACTTGAAGGGCGGACCGGGAAGCTTTCGTCCCGTGGACGACACGCCTGCCTTTACCCTCAACTTCGATCACTTTGCCGAAGGCCAACGATTCCACGGTTTGAAAAAGATGCACCTGAACAACTCGGTTCAGGACCCCAGTTATCTATCTGAGCGGACCTGCCGCCAGCTATTTGAGGCAGCAGGGGTTCCCGTTCCACGTGCGGCGAACGCCACGCTCACTTTTAATGGCACTCCAATGGGCATGTACGTTCTCTTGGAGGGGGTGGATAAACAATTCCTCCGACGGTATTTCAAAGACGTTTCCGGAAACGTTTATGACGGCCATTCCGGAAGCGACGTGGTCCATCCGCCGCACGTCGCCTCGGGCGACGATCCCAAGAACCACAAACGATTGCGGGCGCTCGCCCAGGCGGCCCAAATGCCGGACCTCGACGACCGTTGGGAAGCCCTCAAGAAAAACTTGGATGTGGATCGGTTCATATCGTTCGTCGCCGTCGAGATCATGGTCTGCCACTGGGATGGCTATTCCTTGAATCACAATAATTTCCGGATGTACGACGATCACGACGCGGATCGAATCGTCTTTTTGCCGCACGGAATGGACCAAACCTTTCAACGTCAGAACTCGTCGATTCTTCCTCAGATGCAAGGACTCGTCGCCCGCTCCCTATTGGAAATTCCCGAAGCCCGAGCGCTCTATCGGCAGCGAGTAACGCAGTTGTTGACCAACGTTTTCGACGTCGACGCCATTACCAATCGCGTCCGAACGGTCTCCAAATGCATCGACGCCGAACTCGAAAAAGTCGCCCCTCAGGAAGCGGCCGACCACCAACGACGGACCTCGCAATTCTGCCGCCGGATCCGACAACGCGTAAACGAAGCTAGAATCGAAATGGGCCTTCCCGCCGACCCGCTGGCCCTGCCAAACCCAAACCCAAACGGCCAAAAGCGACGGCGGCAGCCGCAACAGTGAAGCAGGCCGAAAGCCCTGTTGGTTCGATTCCGATTTCTGCCTCCAAGTCTCTATTTGATAGAGACTTACATTCCAAAGCGAATCGTCGGAGTTGGCGGCTTTCCGGAAAAGTGTTGGATGAAAACCGAACCCTCGCTTTGCGTGCCCCGAATCCGGCAGCCTTTGAATTACTTCCAAGGTGCAAATAACGCGCCTGAGGATTTCAAATTTTACACTTTTCTGAGCCACACGATGCGTAATCGAGAGGTATACACATGGCGGGGGCCGGACGAACCGGGATGTCGGTGGCGAGTTTGTCCATGATTTGGTACGAGCATTTGTCCTATTCGCACCAAAATATCGCGTTACTATTATGACTTAACAGCGGCATGCCGTAAAAAGTGCCGTTCGTTGAACGGAAACAGACACTGTAGGACAAAACATGGACAGCAAACCGAGCAGTGAGCTGGCGGTCTTTGCTGCGGCCTTGGAATTGCCAGCCGAGGATCGGGGCGCATATTTGGCCCGAGAATGTGGCGACAATCACGCGCTGAAAGCGCGCGTTGAGGCGTTGCTGCGCGCTAATTCGGAGGCGGGCAATTTCCTGGAGCAGCCGCCCCCTGACGCGGGCTTGTTGAGCACCGGCAGCATCGGCGAAAAACCGGGCGACCGCATCGGCCGATATACCCTGCTTCAGAAAATCGGCGAAGGCGGTTGCGGTGTTGTGTTCATGGCGGAACAACAAGAGCCGGTTTGCCGCAAGCTTGCCTTGAAAGTCATCAAACCCGGGATGGACACTAAGAATGTCATCGCCCGGTTCGAGGCGGAACGGCAGGTACTGGCGCTGATGGATCACCCAAACATCGCCAAGATATTTGATGCAGGCGCAACGGAATCGGGCCGTCCGTATTTTGTGATGGAACTCGTTCGGGGTGTCACGATAACTGAATACTGCGATAAAAATTCACTGAACGTTGAGGAGCGTCTTCGGCTGTTCATCCCGGTTTGCGAAGCCGTCCAGCACGCGCATCAGAAAGGGGTAATCCATCGGGATATTAAACCCTCAAATATTTTGGTGACGCAAACGCAAGAAGGCAACGCCCTGCCCGTGGTCATTGATTTTGGAATCGCCAAGGCCACGACGGACCAACGCCTGACCGATAAGACGCTTTTCACCGCGTTTGAAATGCTCATTGGAACACCCGCTTACATGAGTCCTGAACAGGCGGCGTTTTGCAAGGTGGACGTTGATACGCGCACGGACATCTATAGTCTCGGTGTTTTGCTTTACGAAATGTTGACCGGCTGCACGCCGTTCGACGCCGGTGAACTACTTCAACTCGGAATCGATGAGGTTCGCCGTGCCATTCGGGAACAGGAGCCGCCGAGCCCTTCGGCCCGATTGAGCAAGATGACGTCCGAAACTCTCACCGGCGCAGCGAGGCACCGGCTGGCCGAGCCGCACCGATTGATCCGTTCCGTGCGCGGCGATCTCGATTGGATCGTTATGACATGCCTGGAGAAGGATTGCGCGAGGAGGTATGCGACCGCCAATGGTCTCGCGCTCGATGTTAAGCGGCATCTGAACAACGAGCCAGTAGGGGCTCGTCCGCCTGGCAAGATTTATAAGCTGCAGAAGACTGTGCAGCGTCACAAATTGCTATTTATATGCATCGCCGCAATAGCTTCGCTTTTGATTGCGAGTCTAATCGTTGTGGTGACATCCCTGGCCAAGGAGAGAGCGACCAGACTAAGCGCTCAGACCGAGCAAGCGCGTAGCCAACTGGTTACCCATTTTCTAAAGGACACGCTGGAAGGCGTTGGCCCGTCTGCGGCTCGTGGACGAGACACAATCTTACTGAGAGAGATTCTTGACAGAACTGCGAAACAGATAGGCACGCAGACAACCAATCAACCGAAGGTCGAAGCGGAGATTCGTGGCTTCATTGGACCGCTCTATCGTGAAATTGGAAATTATGAAGCAGCGGAGGCAATGGCCAGGGCGGAATGGGAGTTGCAACGGAAATTGAGCGGGCCACGAAGCGCGGAAGCAGCCACGGCGCTCAGCCACCTTGGCCTGGCGCAGTGGAAGCTGCGCAAGTTGGCCGATACCGAAGCTGCTTTCAAGGAGGCGCTGAGCATTCGTAAAGGACTTTTTGGCAATGAACATCCTGATGTCGCGGCAACGCTGAGTCTTCTCGGAGCCGTGTATCGCCGCCAGGGCAAGCTCGCGGAGTCTGAGGCGTTAACACGGGAGAGTCTGCAGATTCGGAGAAAACTCTTCGGCAACGAGCATTTGGACGTAGCAGAATCATTGCGCAATCTCTCAATCATTCTCGTCGATCGCGGCCAACGCAAGGAAGCCGAGGCCGCCGCGCGTGAAATGCTTGAGATGCGCCGCCGATTACTCGGTGACGACGATCCGCTGGTAGCGCTTTCATTAACAGATTTGGCTTTCGTACTGGGCGGAAACTCCCCAGAAGGCGAGAAATCAGAGATGCAAGCATTTGCAATTCAATGGAAAGTGCTCGCGGATGAGCATCCTGATTTGGCCCGATCTATTTATTTGCAAGGCGAGCGCATGCATAATCGGGGCGAACTGGCTGAATCGCATGCAGTTTTGATCGCGGCGCTAACGCTTCAACGCCGACTCTTGGGCGACGACCATCCAGATGTCGCGGCCAGTCGTCGCAGACTCTCTTCCATTCTAGAAAAGGATGGCCAATGGGCTGAAATGGAAGGCCTACATCGACAAGCACTGGAACATCAACACGAACAAGCAAGCGATCCGGATCCACGGCTGATTTTCGACATCGTAGGACTTTTCCGTGCGTTACGAGAACAGAACAAACTCGAGGCTGCGGAAAAATTGCTCGACGAAACGCTCACTCCGGAATTTTTAGGCAATCCCGCGAGCGCCGAGTTGCTAAGAGAGCGGGCGGATTTTATGGGCCGTCTTGGCAGATGGAAGGAGGCAGCGATTGATGTGACTCTTTGCGTCCAGCATAAACCCGATGATGATTTCTCATACCACTGGCTGGCGCCGTTGCTGATAGCGACCCACGACCCACCAGCCTACGACGAATTGTGCCAGAAGATTCTAACCAGGTTCATCAACACGCCCGACCCTTATGCCGCTAACAGGATGGCCGTAGCCTGTTTGTTACTGCCGGAGCCCGTCATCGATTTAACTTCGGTGGATAAGCTCGCAGATGTTGCAATCCTTCGAGGCGCCGGAGACCCGGGAGCCGTTCCGTTTCATCACTTATGCAAAGCGTTCTCGAGTTATCGACTCAAACGCTTTCACGACGCCATTTCGTGGGCGGAAAAGTCGGGAGATAAGACTCCGACTTACACCAGGGCTCTGAATTACACGATCTTGGCGATGTCAAATTGGCAACTCGGACGTGAGGCTGACGCGCGAGCAAATCTAGCAAAAGCGGAGGCACTGGCGCCAGCCGCAATGCCCACGCTAAAGAAGCGGAAGAGCAGCGATTCATGGGTAGCCTGGCTCATGTCGAGGATTGTGCTCGGCGAAGCGGAGGCGCTGATCCAGGCTGAACATCCGATGAATCAGAACGCGGCGAAACCGTAACAGACAATCACTGGCGATCAGGCAATGTCAGTGGTAGCTTAATTAATTGTGGATTCCGCGGGCCAAAACAGAAACGACGTAACTTGCCTGCTGCAAGCGGTTGAACGCGGCGACTCAGACGCTGCAGAATCGCTGCTGACACTTGTGTATGACGAGTTGCGACGCCTCGCTGCATACAAGATGGCCCATGAAGCGCCGGGGCAAACCCTCCAGCCTACTGCGCTTGTCCACGAGGCATGGCTGAAACTGATCGGCGTTGGTGAGCAAAAGTTCAAAAATCAAAACCACTTTATTGCCTTGGCGGCGGAAGCCATGCGCCGGATTCTCATAGACCGCGCGCGGCGGCGGAAAACTCAACGGCACGGCGGCCAGTGCGAGCGCGTCGAAATGGAACTGTGGGAAACTCGACTGACAGCTCCGGCGGAAGATGATCAATTGCTTGCGGTGAACGAAGCCTTGGAAAAACTTGAGGCGCAGCATCCCGCCCAAGCTCAAGTCGTGAAGCTTCGGTATTTTGGCGGCATGAGCAATGAGGAAGTTGCACAGGCCCTCAATGTTTCCATTTCGACCGTGAAAACCTACTGGATCTTCGCCCGCGCATGGTTGTTCGACGCGATTCGCAACTCGTGACCAGAGGTGAAACCGAGGCCTGGCCGGTGGGTGTGTCGATGCCAGGGTGTCAGGGTGAACGCAACTCCAGTAAAATAATCCCTCCTCACCGCTGCTTGCGCATGGTTGTTTGGCTCCATTCGCAACCATATTGCGAATGATTGAGGGTTTTCTTCCGGGGATTCGGTTTCTCCGCAAATCACACGTTCGCCGATTTTTCCAATTCCTAAATTTCGTTCCTAACAGCCAGCCTTTTTAACGGAGTTTCTCGCGTTACTGACTGAGGCTTATTGCAAGCGGATGGAAAAGAGAATGATCGTAAAATGGAAAATCAAAGAATCGGAGACGATTCCGATATTGCACTTATTCCCGGAGTTGGTCCAGGAGAGTAGAAAAGAGAAAGGCAGTATCAGTCTAAAAACGATCTCAACGAGTTCATCCCTTGCCTCAGTCAAGCATCATAAATAACAAAATAAAGATTGGAATTATGTCTAATAAACTCCGAAACAATTCACCAATGAACACTATCACCACGTCGGACGGCGTTGACATTTTCTACAAGGACTGGGGTACCGGACAGCCGATCGTCTTCAGCCACGGGTGGCCGCTGTCAGCCGACGACTGGGATGCCCAGATGATCTACTTCCTACACCAGGGCTACCGGGTGATTGCGCACGACCGGCGCGGCCACGGCCGGTCGTCGCAGGTCGGCACCGGTAACGACATGGAACATTGGGTCGCGGACCTGGCGGCACTTGCCGAGCACCTTGATCTGCGCAACGCCGTGCACATCGGGCACTCGACCGGCGGCGGCGAGGTCGCCCGCTACGTGGCCCGGTACCAGGACCGGGTGGCGAAGGCGGTGTTGGTCGCCTCGTTGACGCCGAATATGGTGCTGACCAAGGACAACCCTGCTGGTCAGCCGCCGGAATGGTTCGACGCGGTGCAGGCTGGGATCCTGAGCAACCTGTCGGAATTCTTCCGGGCCGTGCCGGAAGGCCCGTTCTACGGCTACAACCGGCCGGGGGCTGTGCCGTCGGAGGCGGTCATTGCGAATTGGTGGCGGCAGGGCATGGCTGGCAGCATCCAGGCCGCCTACGAGACGGTGTCCTCGTGGAAAGAGGACTACACCGCGGACCTCAAGCAGATCACCGTTCCGGTCTTGGTCATGCACGGTGAGGACGACCAGATCGTGCCGTTCGGCAGTTCGGTGCCACGGGCGGTCGAACACCTGAAGAACGGAAAGCTCAAGGCGTACGCGGGGTACCCGCACGGGATGCTGACCACGCACGCCGAAGTGCTCAATCCGGACCTGCTCGCGTTCATCCGGTCCTGATCCGGAAGGCGGGTGACGCTGATAGGAACTATGCCGATCTGAAAAAAGAAGATTATGCCTTCTACTTCGGTTCAGTCGGCCACGCCGCTCTGTATGACTACCTGAAAGCGAAGGGCTTACAGGCGATTGCTGCCGACATCTGTGAGTGGGGCGGCGGCGTGGGTACGGTTTGCCACGGTCCGGCGATACTGCCAGGCATTATCGACTCCAAGACCGGTAAATCCATTATCCATGGCAAAACCGTGATTGGATTCATGATTGAAGGCGAACTCATCTTTTCAATCTTGGACAAGATGAGAGCGGACGGAGTCGTTCCCATCGTGGAAGCTGTCACTGCGGCTGGAGCGGTTCTACAGCGGAGCGATGGGAGCCTTCACTTGCGCGAGGCAAGCAACAGCGAAGGCTGCCGCGCCGTAGTTCTGCGAGCCGAACGCCAAGCGGGCTCTCACGGCGCGCAAGCTACGGCTCGGCAAGCCAGCTCCTTGTTCAATAGTCTTATTTTATTAAGTCTACATTTTGGAATCCAAGCTGGACTCGGCCCATTACCACGTTGGTTTGACAGAAAATCTCCAGCAGCGCCTCGCCGAGCACAACGCCGGAAAAGTCCCGCATACTTCAAAATTCACCGCGTGGGAAATCAAGAATGCTATCGCCTTTTGTGACCGCGAAAAAGCGTCGGCGTTTGAGCGCTATCTGAAAAGCGGTTCGGGCCGGGCCTTTGCGAAGCGGCCTTTTTGAGATGCACCCAGGAGCCACTGTCAGTTAAAGTGTCAGTAGCCCGGTACGGGGAACGACAGGGCAGTGCCGTGGATTATGTTTTCTGGTTATGGGGCTTTCTCGTTGCCGAGCCGGGGGCTGCTTTAGGAACACTCTTCTCGACAAGAGAGGGTGGAAAGAATATGAGGACACTCGTGAATCGCCCCTCGCAACGCCGCCGCAGCCGGTATGCCTGCGTCCTGACAATCATCTGCCTGGCCTGGTTGTGGGTCGGACCGCATGCGTGGGCTGCCGACAACTGGATTGATGTTTCCGGTGCACTGATCGGGCGATTGACCAACAGCGGCGCAAAACTCGCGTGGCCTGGGGGATGCTCTGGAGTGGCCGTCAATCGCTTGAACGGGACTGTGACGATCAAAGTGGTCGGTGGCGGGCTTTGGCGCAGTTCCGACAAAGGCACGAACTGGCAACGGATTGATAATGACGCTATTTCAGGCCGCGACGAAACTGGTTGGGCTACCAGTGTCGACGCCAACAATCCCACACGGATGGGCAGTTTCTCACTCGATGGGCGGGCCGGCTTGTTCGATGGGGTTGCTTGGAAACCTTTCACTACTTTGGGCCGCAACTGGGATTTTGGTTCGGTCGATTGGTCAGCGCCAGTTCCCAGCACTATTATCGCAGCGAAACACGAAACAGATCCGCCTGGTGAAGTCTATCTAACCCAGGACTGTGGCGCGACTTGGAAGCAACTATCAATTCACCTGTCGGATAAGCGAGACCGCCTGTCGATGCTCGGTGCCCTTGATTCCGCCACGTTCGTTTACTGCAAGGGGGAGGGTATTCAGCTCAGCAAAGACTTCGGGACCACCTGGACCGTGGTTTCCGCGGAAAATCCGCAAACACGTGTCCCGGTATTCTTCCGCGGCGCGCATTATTTGGGAGACGCGAAGGGTCTGCTTGTCAGCCCGGACAAAGGCGTAACGTGGAAGCGGCAGGGTTCGTCCGTTAATATCTGGCTCGGGCCGTTCTTTGGGCGCAAGGAGACTGAAATGGTGGTCGTTGGAGAAAATGGCGCCTACAAAACAGGGGATGCCGGAACCACTTGGGCGAAAATCGGGGATCTCAGGCCGAACGGGCCAGGCTTTTCGTTCAAACCCAATTGGTTCGGTTGTTATGCATGGGATCCCATAAACAACATCCTTTACGCCTCAGCGATGGGGAATCCGGCATACAAGCTTGAACTGTGAAATGTTCCATTCCAAGGCTGGTTCGAATTTAGTTTTCGGACACCACATTTCACCTTTCATCCCGTCGGCGAACGCAATCGATTTCTGTCAAAAGGAGTATGCGAAAATCGATAGCTTTAATGCCAAGTTGTGAAATGGGTGCATGAAGCGGGAAATCTTTGGCAGCCCAGCAACTTTCCTGCCGACACCAACCGTGCTTGAAAGGACACCTCCCATGAGACGCCGCAAGCGCCCGTTTCCGATATGTTCTGCGGGCTGGCGCTTGCCTGTGATTGAAAGATGGGCGCGTGGCTGGCCCGGTCATAGCGGCCGCCTCGACGGAATTTAAAAAACATTTTGAACAATTGTCCGCCGTCACACTCCTTTACTTTGTGATACAAAGTGAACCGCATGGTTGTGGTTCAATCAGCCAAGGATAGCATCCATTCCATCTCATTTCCGCCGGTGTGAAAATTCTCATTATCAATCCGCCTCACCCCTCGATCGGAAGCCGGATCCCTCGCGAGCACTTGCCTCCACTGGGATTGCTATCGCTGGGTGGACCGCTGATCGATGCCGGCCACTCCGTGAAGCTGCTTGACGCAGAATTCGGGCCGATGACCGTTCCTAAGATAACCGCTGAAGTTATCGATTTCCAACCCGATGCGGTGCTGGTCGGGCACTCAGGCTCAACTTCCGGTCATCCATCGGGCGTCAGGATCATGCGGTCGGTCCGGGCCGCGCTGCCGCAGGCGTGGATTGTTTATGGCGGCCCGTATCCCACTTACCATTCATCACAGATTTTAGACGAAGAAGCGGAGATCGATTTCATCGTCCGGGGTGAGGGGGAAGAAACCATTGTCCGGTTGGTCACCGCCCTTGAACAGCGGCAGCCATTGGAGAGCGTTCCCGGCATTGTCTTCCGAAGGGATACCACCCCTGAGCCGCGCCGGCTCCCGGAGTCTGCCCGCTCGCCACAGGGCGGGATTCAGGTAAATCCCCCTGCCCCGGTGATACGCCATCTTGACGCTTGCCGGGTCGGCTGGGAGCTCATCGAGCATCGCCGCTATACTTATTACGGGAAACGGCGGGCCGTGGTCGTGCAATTCTCCCGGGGCTGCCCGCACCGCTGCCACTATTGCGGGCAGCATAGTTTCTGGCGGACTTGGCGGCACCGGGATCCGGAGAAGTTTGCCGCCGAACTGGCGTGGCTTCACCGCGAGCACGGCGTGACGCTCATTAATTTCGCCGACGAAAATCCAACGGCATCCCGGGCGGCGTGGAAGGCGTTCTTAGAGGCCCTGATCCGCGAAAACGTCCCCCTCATCCTCATCGGCACCACCCGGGCAAGCGATATCGTGCGGGACGCCGATATCCTGCACCTCTATAAGAAGGCCGGCGTCGCCCGGTTCTTGCTCGGTTTGGAGAGCACCGATGATGCCACGTTGCAGGCGATTCACAAAGGCAGCACCACGGCGATCGATCGTGAAGCGATCCGGCTGATGAGGCAGCACGGCATTATCTCCATGGCCGCCTGGGTGGCTGGTTTTGCACAAGAAAGCGACCGCGACTATTGGCGGACTCTCCGGCAGCTTCTGTCTTATGATCCCGACCAAATTCAAGCCTTGTACGCCACCCCGCATAGCTGGACCCCCTTTGCGACGCAAGAGGCCAAACACCGGGTGATCCAGACGGATCTCAGCCGCTGGGATTACAAGCATCAGGTTCTCGAAAGCCAGCGCGTGCCTAATTGGCGGGTGATGCTATGGGTGAAAATGATCGAGGTAATCTGCCAGACTCGCCCCAAGTCGCTGTTCCGCCTCCTGGCTCATCCCGAGGAACGATTCCGGGCAGGAATGCGCTGGTACTCGATCATCGGCCGCCGGGTTTGGTTTTTCGAACTATGGCAATGGCTGTTTCACGACCACCGGGTGAGCAACGGCCCCACCGTGAGCGAGTTCCTCGCCGGCGCCAAGGCGCAACCGCGCCCTTTGGCGGCGGCCTCTTTTGCCCAAGGTATAAGAGTCGGCGAGGCGGTTCGTTAAACACTTTTGTCGTCGTGTTTAAGCAGGCAAGAATCAGAAGGAAAACATGACCGAACGAAAGTCCTGTAATAATTGATCACCATGCGCCTTCTCCTTCTCCTTTCGATTGCCATCTCCCTGGGCGTGTTCACCGTGCGGGGCGAGGATTGGCCGCAATTCCGCGGTCCAGGCGGGCGCGCGGTTTCCGAATCGGCGACCCCTCCCATCGGCTTTGGGCCCTCCAGCAATCTCCTCTGGAAAGTTGCGATTCCAGAGGGCGTCTCCTCGCCAATCGTTACGGGCGATCGGATTTTTCTCACCGCGCCAACCGCGAAAAAGACCGAGACCTTCCCCCTGTCTGGCGAACTCAATTTTCTTACCGCAGACACCGGAAATAAGATCGAAACCATCGCCCTCGATCGCCGAGACGGTCGCATTCTCTGGAAGCGCGGCCTAGGCAGCGAAGGCACTCCCACCCCGACGCCGGTTACCGATGGAAAATCCGTCTACGTCTATTTTGGCTCGATTGGTGTGATTGCGTATAGCCTCGATGGCCAGGAGCTATGGCGTCACCCGATCGCCAAACCAGACTTCTCAGCCAGTTCCTCTCCCATCTTGATCGATGACAAATTCATCATTGTCTGTGATCGGGAAACCGACTCGTTCGTCGAAGCTCTCGACAAGAAAACTGGCCGCTCGCTTTGGCGCGCCGAACGCCCGCAATTTCGGCGCGCCCGCGCGACTCCCTTTCATTGGAAGCACGGCCACGAGGAGGAATTGATCGTATCCGGCTCCTTCGCGCTCACCTCCTACGATCCAAACACCGGCGCGCAAAAATGGCGTTTCCCGGGCGCGGCGCGTTGGGCGATGAGTTCGCCCGCCGTGGGCGAAAACCTGATCTTCGCCCTAACCATGAAAGATGGCTTTGGCGAGACTCCAGATGAGGACGGCGTTCCCACCATTGGAATCCCCACCTACGATCTGACCCAACTCACCGGGACGGAGCCTCCCAAAGCCGCCAGCGCGCTCCGCGCGATTCGCCCCGGCGGCTGCACCGTCGTTGTTTGGAATAGCGTCCGCAGCCTTCCCTACGGCAATTCCCCACTCTACTACCAGGGCCGCCTTTTCACCGTCAAATCAGGCGGCTTCGTCACGGCCTACAACGCTAAAACTGGCGAATCCATTTACCGGGACGAACGGATCAACGCGCCCGATGACTATTGGTCCTCCCCCATCGCCGCCGCCGGCCGCGTTTACTTCGCCTCCGAAAAAGGAATTGTCACCGTGATGGACGCCACCGCCGACAAACCGACGATCCTGGCCCAAAATAAACTCGACGAACAAATCCTGGCCACGCCCGCGCTGATCGACCAAACCATCCTTATCCGCACCGCCAAGAACCTATACTCCTTCGGCACGTCCAAATGAGGCCGGCATCATAATGGCGCCACGCGAAGGTTGCTTAGGCGCCTAAAAGCTACCTGTGTCGGGGTCGGCTTTTCCGCGACCGGCCTACAGATACTCGGCCAAGGGTATCAAATGTGGTGATAGATTTTTGCTCCGAACACTTCGGGAATAAGCGCAAAACCTCTGCAAACGGATGAGAACTGATTCACCCAAGTAGTAGAAAAGTTGGTTGAATTGCTTCACCGCATCCCAATTCCACTTCCTCCCGAAGCACTTGCTCCGGATGCGCAATGCTGGATTATTTCCCCAGTATGAAACTGGACGAACTCCTAAACGGTTCCGCACCTACCGTCTCGGAATGGCTATCACACCGGAAACTGCTGCACGAGTGCGACTGTGGCTACCGAGTTTACGATCCCGATGCAGTCAATGAGGCCGTGCAGGAGAAGTTTGGCGACCGTCGGTCCGATGAAATCTACGACTGGGCCTGCAATCTTTCGAATCAGTTTGGTTGGCTGTTCATTGAAACCTCGCAACCAAAATACGACATCTATCACTGCCAACACTGTGCCGGGTCGGAGTTCACACTGATGATGGACATGACGAAAATCGCGGAGAAAACCGAGCGCTGCAGCACCAAGACAGCGAAAAAAACGAATCCTCCCCGGACACGCCGAAAAAAATACGCCGTCTTCATTGACGAGTCGTACTCGAACGAATTTCCGCGCAAACCAGACGGATCGCTCGCGCTGGCCGCCTTCATTGTGGCTCAAGAGGAGGTTGCGAAGCTCGAACCTAGCCTCGCCAAAATTCTCTCCGCCGCCTACCGGAGCCAAGTTCCCAACGAGATCAAATACAGCCGGCTTTCCAAGCGCCCCGGTCTATTGGAGCGCGTAGGGCGTGGCATCAGCGATCTCATTTGCTCGCTTCGGTCCAGCGCTATTATTTCAATCTACGTTCCCAGCGAAGGGTGGCTCCAAGAACCCGTCCGGGCTGTTCGCGCCCTTGCAAGCTATGCCAATACCAGCCCCACTCCAGCAGACCTAAGTAATGCCACATCACATGACAAAGTCGAGGCAGCCGTTCGTGAATCGGTCACCCGGTTGGCTCAGACCGTCGCCTTTGCGGTGGGACAATTCCTCGGCTCCCAAAATTTTGCAGGGGAAATTTGGCTCGATCCGCGCTCGAAGAAGCTCGACGACGATTTGCGCCAACAACTCGTGAAATTCTTGCCGCTGACTCCCATCCATGTTCCGCTAATTCCGCACGCCGGAACGATAGTCACTCCTGTACCGAGTTCTAAAATGCCGCGCCTTGGTCGGCGCATTAAAATCAAGTTTGACGCTTCCTCTCACAAGTCCGCAGGCCTCCAGATCGCCGATTTTCTAGCGGGAGATATACGGACTTTCTTTGCAGACATCCCTGAAATCTTGACTGATGGGATGGTGGACGAGCCACTCGTCAATTCTCGTATCTTTTTTCCGGAAGTCTTCCGACCGATACCGCTTGTTGCGGGCACTCGGCAAAAAATCGCCGATTACACCGGAGCCTCGCTGTTGCCGCATTATCGCATTAAATTGGTCAAAGATCTGGTTTCTTGCTATACCAAGAATGGACAAATGAGGAACGTGAATCTCGGTAAAGGCATCGCCTATGACCTCATGGACTGAAGTCAAGAGACCATGTGTAGAGATTCAGGCCGCCATCTCAGAAAATCCAGTTCTAGGTGTCATGTCCCTTGATCAAATCCCTTTCTCTTGACGTACGCCAAACAGCCCGAAAAAGCAATTCGAGAAAATAATTAATTAGTTTTGTTAGCTCTGAAAAAGCACTATTGGGACATAATAATTATCGCGTAGGCCGCCGATTACATCCCTCACCTCCCGTTGCATTCCCAGCGCGTCAACGTTTGGAACCCTATACGGACACTTACCGGTCGGCGGCCTTGGTCAGTTCGAAGGTGTCGAACAGGCGGCCTTCGAGATCGTAGGCTTTGAACTGGATGGTCCGGTCATGCACCGTGGCAAAACAGAAGTGGTGCCCCCGCTGGACATGGATGGAGAACCAGGAGCGTTGCGGGCCTGCCTGTTCCAGCGTGCCGCCGCCGCCGCCGCTGGTAATATAGCGGACGCCCTTCTTCTGGTTGATCGTCATCTGCAGGATCGGCCAGGTGCGCTCGTAGCTGTGGATATGCCCGGCGAACGCGATATCCACCCCGTATTTCTCGTAGAGCGGGACCAGATCCTTGACGTGATCCTCGCCGGTTTCGAAGGCCTCGGGCGTCTTGCCCTTCCATTTGTCTCCGTAGTCGTCCTCGTCGGAATTGAAACAAGGGTGGTGGTGCGCGGCAAATTTCCAGGTGGCGGTGGAGGCTGCGAAGGCAGCCTCCAGCTTGTTATATTGCTCGCTGCCCTTGCGACAATTCTTGTTGGAATCGATCATGAAGAATTCCGCGTTGCCCACCTTGAAGGTATAGAAATACTCCGGCTCCGGCATGCTGAAATAATCGTAGTACCAGTGGGCGTTTTTCTCGTGATTGCCGATCACCGGGAAGGTGGGCACGTAGGCGAAAAGCCGTTCGCAAGGCACGAAGAGATCGTTCACCCATTGGTGCTTGGCAAAGCCGTCATCCACCACGTCGCCGCAATGGAGGGTGAAGGTGGGGCGCAACGCGAAAATGCCCTCGGAGCACCGCCGGGTAATCTCGGGGTTCCGCTGGGTGTCGCCCATGACACCGAAAGCCCAGGGCATATCCTTCTCCGGCATCGTCTGGAAAGAGAACACGTCGCTCCGGGCAATATTCCCGGCCGTGTCCACGCAGGTGACACGGTAGAAATAGATCGTGAAAGGTTTGAGATTCTCCAGTCGCACCTCGCTGATGGCGGCGGCGTTCGTGGCCGTCACTTTGTTGGTCAACGGCTGCCGTTCCGCGTACTCGACCGTCATGACGGCCGGCTGGGTGGTTTCGCAGAGAATCCGCATCCCGGTGGTGGTGCCGAATTGGAGATAGGGCTTCACGACAAACTGGAGTTCGGCGTTGACCGGTGGCCGGTAGTCGAGGAGCGACTGATTGCTGGCGACGGTCTCCAGGATTTCCGTCTGGGTCAGCGCCCGGGCGTAGGTTTTGACTTCATAGAGAGAGCCTTCCAACGTCTCGATTTCGTTGAGATTCGATAACGCGCCGAGGGTGTAGCGGCCTTTTTCGGGATAGATAATATCGCCCGATTGCTCCTGGCTTTCGCCGTCCGCCTGGCCATCGAGAAAAAGCCGCATGGTCTTGCCGTCGTACACCGCCGCAAGGTGATGCCAGCGACCAGGGGTGATGGCCGTGCCGCCGATCAACCGGGTGTGTTTACCATCGCCGTCATCCGCGCCGGTCGATGAAAGAATGAAATGAACGTGGCCCTTCTGATAACCGAGATGCCAGCCTTTCTGTACCCCTCTCCGATCTTGAAGGAGGCCCAGGATTCCACCGGCGGAGGCGGGATCGTCGAGGAAAACCCAGGTGGCCACGGTCATCTCCCTTTTGGGCAACAAGCTGGCCGCCTCGGCAGGCGTCTCCGCGATGGTGAGATAGTCTGCGACTCCGTTGAAGGCGAGCACCTGCGCCGGACCCAGATTGGTAAGCACGGGGGCACCGATAATCTTGGCCTTGGCCTTGTGGGTCAGGTCTTCCCATTGGCCATTTTCCGGACGGTGCGTGCCGGTGGCGAAATGCATCAAGAGGTCGCGCTCGACCTTGTCCTCGTGCGCGAACAGCGGTGTTACCGCGGCCAGAGACAAGTACGCGACAAGGATCTGGAAGAGCAAGGATGGGGATTGCTTCATGACTGATGATTCAAACCGCGTTGTGACGAACGCGGCGGGGACAATGTTCAGAAATGGGCGTTGTTCACAAGCGGAGCATGGCAACGATTCGGCAACGCCGGGGCAATACCCAAATCGTTTCGTAATCTCTGTGAATCTGTGGATTATTTCCTCCTCCAGTTCGTCAAAAAAACAAAGGGATTTGGTCCGCAGATTTACGGCAAAGAGTGCACAGATTGAAAAACAGAAAAGGTTGACGTCGATAGGCCGCTTTTTTAAGTGGGAAGCTCCGTCCAAGAGTGACATCAGCCGGGTTTTGCACCAAGCTCAACACTCGTACGACATGTGAATCCATGTGCTTCGTTGATGCGCCAGTAGCCATCGACGATTTAGGGCCGCGATCTGGGCCCAATCACCAAAACCACCTCACCAACCCCTTGGAAAAACCATGCAAAAGAAAATCGACCTTAAGAGCATGATCCTTGGCTCGGCCATGACCGCAGTCGTTATGCTGTCAGTCGCGGCAGCCACCACCAACCGGGAGCCCGCTGGTTCGAGCGCCACTAATGGCGACAATCAAACGGAAAAAGTCACCGGCATTGGCGGTATCTTTTTCAAAGTGCGCGAGCCCAAAAAACTGGCGGCCTGGTATCGTGATCATCTGGGCATCCAAAGCAGGGGTGGATACGCCGATTTTACCTGGCGAGAGAAGGATAACCCTGATCGTATAGGCCACACGACTTGGACGCTCTTTCCCACCAATACCACCTACTTCGGTTCTTCGACGACGGCAACGATGATGATCGATTATCGGGTGGCCAATCTGGAGCGGCTGCTGGCCCAGCTTCGCACTGACGGAATAGCGGTAGAGAAGGTAGACGACCAACCTTACGGCCGCTTCGCGTGGGTCACCGATCCGGAAGGCAACCGGATTGAGTTGTGGGAACCCAAGGGTAAATGAAGCCTTTGACTTTTGCGCCCTCGCCGCTGGGACCTAGCTTTGCGCTCGATGAATCGCATTCCCATCCGCTTCGGACTCCTCGCGGTATTGCTGGTGACCCTGTTCTCAGGCTGCCAGACCGCGTACTACGACATGATGGAAACGTTCGGCATCGAGAAGCGCGACCTGCTCAAAAAAGCCGTCACCCGCGCACGGGACGAACAGAAGGAAGCGGGCGAGGAATTCAAGGATGCCCTGACACGTCTCCAGCAGGCTTACGGGGGCACGGGCACCGACCTTGAAAAGACCTACTCCAAATTGAAATCGAGTCTCGAACGGTGCGAATCCGAGGCAGCCGACGTGAAAAAGCGGATCAAGGACATGGATCGGGTCGCCTCCGATCTTTTCGCGGAATGGGAAGGCGAGATTGGCCGTTTTTCCAATCCGACCTTTGCCTCGGACAGCCGCCAGAAACTTTTCGATACCCGGAGCAAATATCAGCAACTGTCCGCGTCCCTGCGGAGTGCGGAAGCGAAAATGGAACCCGTCCTGAGATCGTTCCAGGAAAACGTCCTCTACCTGAAACACAACCTCAACGCGGCCGCCATCGGCTCGCTCCACGGCGAAGCCTCGCGCATCGAAACACAAATCCAGGCGCTCATTTCCGAAATGAACAGTTCGATCTCGGAGGCCGACGCATTTATCAAGACGTTGAATTGAGACTGAGGTTCCAATACGTCCGGCCGTCATCGCTCTCTCGCCCGGTTTTCAGATCCAGACATCAGAAACGTCGGGAGCCACGCTGACGCGGCATCTCCGGCAGATTTCCAGCCAATCTCCTCAAAAACCCACACCCGCGGTCCGATTCAAGTAGATGGCGAGTTGCAAACTGGGAGAAACATCGGCGTATCCGCCGAGCTATTATTATAGATTAATAGCCAATGAGAGGCCACCACTCTGTCACGATTCTACGGCTCAGTCCGTAGAGAAACCTGCCTCAGATAATCTTCGCCCGGTCGGACGACGCGGGCGCGGTCGGCTTCATGAACCCAATAGGACTTGTTTTGATAGGGTACAAGGTGGAGAAGCTCCGGCGTGCCTCCGTCCAGGACCAGTGTCAACTCTGTGAGCCTGTCGTTGAATGTATATTGCCCTGAGGCCGCTGTCCCGGTGCCGCGGACATCGGTATAACGGATTTCTTTATAGTGGTTATCCGCCCGGAGCAGGATTCGGCGGCCGCCATGGGAATATCCACCGTGGTTATCAAGGACCATAAGCGAATGATCATCTGAGGCTTCAGGCGAGGCGTCCTTGGCCACCGGTTGGTTACAGCCAATCGCCAGAACGCACGTCAAGGCCACGCCCAAACGAGTGGGAAACCAGTCATGGCGGATCATCGCCCCAACATTAGCCCTCGTTTGAGGTCTGTCCAGAAACTCGGGCTTTCCCCGGCGGCAAGACTCTTGCTAGCAAAATCCGCGTTCCAAGCTGGAATGCCGCATCGGCGCCACCGGCCGAAGCGTCCGTATGGGGCGATGATCGATCGCCTTGTTGCCCTGGCCCAGGCGTGACCAGCGGCTTGAGTCCTATTCCCTAATTGTTCGAGAAACCTCCCATGAAGACGGCGATTTTGATTCTCCTGACGGCGGTGGCGGGTTGCGCCTCGCGCCACATCCAACAAACCAGCGGTTATTCCGCCAATGGGCGTGTGGCCACGGCTGAGGAGATTGCCAGGGCGGCAAAGACCGGCAATATTCCCGGCTGGTTCCGGCCAGCGGATCGCCAGGCAGTTGAGAGGTTGCGGCATTGAAATCTCGGCGCACGGAAATCCCAGGGCTTGCCGGTTACCGCCCTTTTCAAGCCCGCCGATTTCACACTTGGTCGTTTATTCCCGCCGCGACATGATCGTGCCCACAATCATGGAAAAGAACGCCGTTGTAACCGGAGCCGGTAGCGGAGTCGGCCGGGCCACCGTTTTGGAACTCCTGCGGCTGGGCTGGAAGGTCGCCGCCGTGGGACGCACTTCTGCCACGCTGGAAGAAACCGCCAGCCTCGCCGAAAGCCACCGATCCAATCTGTCCCTACACGTTTGCGACGTTGGTAAATCCGCCGACGTCAAAGCATTGGGAGAGAACGTCCAGCGTCAGTGGGGAACGGTCGAAGTACTGGTCAACGGAGCAGGCACAAACGCGCCCAAACGATCCCTGGAAATCCTCTCGGACGAGGACTACCACAACATGATCGATACGAACCTGAATGGGCCGTACTACTGCACCCAAGCCTTCCTTCCCGGCATGCGGTCACGGCGTTCCGGGACGATCGTCAACGTGATTTCAGACGCCGGAAAACAGGCTTCCCCAAAAGCCGGCCCGGGCTACGCGATGTCCAAGTTCGGGCTCGCCGGCTTAAACCAAAGCATCAACGCCGAAGAACGGGGACGGGGAATTCGCGCCATCGCTATCTTCCCCGGGGATATCGATACCCCGCTCCTCAACAAGCGCCCGGCGCCGCCGGATGCTTCGGCACGCGCCACGATGCTCCGTCCGGAAGACGTCGCCGCATGCATCGTGTTCGCGATCCAATTGCCGCAGCACGCGGTGATCGAGGAATTGATCATCCGGCCGCGATAGGAAGCAGCGGCCGGTGAGATCCGAGGGGTCAGCGCCCGCGCGCTGGTCCGAAATAATAGCCCTTGCCAATGCGTGCCCCGCGGGACTTGCGCGGCGGGGCGCCGCCACCAAGCCGTTGCTGGTCGAATAACGCAGTATACTGATAAGGGAAAGTCTCCAACTTAAGCCGCTCGATCTTCTGCTTGATATAGCGCTCGATGGCATGCACGTAGGGGGCATCGCCCGCCACGAACAAGGTCAGGGCGTCGCCTGTCGCCTTGGCCCGGCCCGTACGGCCAGCGCGGTGCACATAGTCCTCGGCCGACTCCGGCACGTCGAAATTAATGACGTGGGTCACGTCCGAGATATCCAGGCCGCGCGAGGCAATATCCGTGGCGACAAGGACTTCGTATTTACCGTCCTTGAAGCCCTTCAACGCCTGCTCGCGCTGGGACTGGGAACGGTCCGAGTGAATGGCCGTCGCGCGATGGCGATTCAGGCGCAGGAACGACGCGACAGTATCGGCCTGGCGCCGGGTACGGCAGAAAATGATGATGCTCTGCCAGTGAAGCTGCTCCAGCAACGCCAGCAAAAGTTCCTTCTTTTGCCCTTCGGCCACCGGGTAAAGCACGTGCTTGACCGTCGTCGCCATCGTAGGATCGCGGTCGATCTGGATTCGGACCGGCTTGGTCATCGCCCACGTGGTCAGTGACTCGATCGCCGGCGGCACGGTCGCGGAGAAAAGGCAGGTTTGGCGAATCTTCGCACACTTCATGATGATCCGCCGGACGTCCGGCAAAAATCCCATGTCGAGCATCCGATCGGCCTCATCCAAGACGAGGAAAGAGGTGAGATTCAACTTCAGTATTCCTGTGGAAAGATGGTCCAGGAGGCGCCCCGGAGTTCCCACGAGCACATCCACACCGCGCGCCAGTTCTTCGCGCTGCTTTCCGTAACCAACGCCGCCATACGAGAGGCCGCAACGGAGTTTGGTGTACTTGGCAAATTTGACGAAATTCTCGTGGGTCTGCACCGCCAGTTCACGGGTCGGGGCGAGTACGAGACAACGCGGCCCGGGGCCGTGGGGCCCGAGTTTGTGCAGGATGGGCAGGGCGAACGCCGCTGTCTTGCCGGTGCCAGTCTGGGCCGAGCCAATCACGTCCTGGCCAGCCATTAAAATCGGGATTGCTTGCGCCTGGATTGGCGTGGGCTCCGTGTAGCCCAATTCTGTTACCGCATCGAGAATCGCAGCTCGAAAACCGAGCTCTGGAAATGTCATTCGTGGGTACTCTACACTAAAAAATAGCGGACGGCTACATCGGAAGCGACCTCCCAGCTTTCCCAATCCGCGTTGCTTTTTCTGTCCGAAACGCCAGTCTCCCAAGCCAATGGAACCCACGGCTTGGTTTTATGCGGTCCAGGGCCAGCAACATGGTCCCGTTTCAGTGGAAGAACTTCGTCGGCTCGTGGAGCAAGGGGTGGTTCGCAACGAAACACTGGTGTGGCAGGTCGGGATGCCCTCGTGGCAACCGTTTGCCACGGTGCGCCAAGTCGTGTTCCCTCTGGAGCCGGCATCGGTTCCCCAGGGGGAGGCGGGAAACCCGAGGGAAGGCGCCCCACCACTCCCAGTGAATCCCATACCTACTCCCAACGAACGACGATGGGCCACCCTCGAAGAAGTCGCTGCCCGGGACTACGAATTTGACTATGGCGCGCGGATCAGTGAGGCGTTCGAAGTATTGACCAAACCCAACTGGACGACGTTTTGGGCGGTGCTGGTGGGATTTCTCTGCATTTTGGCGACCGGTTTGGTTCCCTTTTCCTTCGGATTGGTGACCCTGCTCACGAAGGGGCCCCTGCTCGGCGGCATCTATCTTACCGCACTAAAGAAACGAAGAACCGGCACGGTCGCGGTTGGAGACGTCTTTCAAGGCTTCGGTGCCCGCTTTGGGGTACTGATTGGCGCTCATATTCTGAGCGGTCTCGTCGCCTTCATCCCTTTCCTTTTTGGTTTGAGCGTAATGGCGGCGAACCTGGCCGCCCGCGGATTCTTCCATGGACCACCCCCCAATGATCCAGCTGAGATTTTATTGCTATTAATACCGGGTATCGCCGCCCTCATAATATCCGGCCTGGTTAGTTTTGTATTATACTCCCTGGTGCAATGGACGGTTCCACTCGTGGCGGACAAAGGGCTGGGCCCGGTCGAAGCACTTGGCCTGGGATGGCGGGTCGCCAGGAAACACTGGTTTTCCCACGTGCTTCTCTTGCTCCTGGCCAAGCTCATCGAGTTCGCGGGCACACTTGCCTTCTGCCTGGGCCTGGCCTTTGCGGTGCCCCTGAACGCGACCATCTACGCAGTCCAGTATGAGAAGCTCTTCGGCGACCTGGAACCGCGGGCAAAGCGCGTTTGACAGGCGGAGAAGCGGCGCTTGCTTTAGCGATGAAAACCAACGTGGCGGGCTCGCCGCCGACTAGCATCGTTTGGTTCCGGCTCGACTTGCGGCTGGCCGACAATCCGGCGTTGACCGCCGCCGTGGCGGCGGGAGGGGCGGTGGTGCCGGTTTATATCTGGGCTCCCGATGAGGAGGCTCCCTGGCAGCCAGGAGGCGCATCCCGCTGGTGGCTGCATCGGTCACTCGCCAGCCTGACCCGCTCGCTGGAAGCGCTCGGATCCCGTCTGATTGTCCTGCGTGGCCCGACACTGCCAACCCTGCAAAAACTGGCCCGGGACACTGGCGCACAAAATATCTTTTGGAATCGGCGCTATGAACCCGCGCTGCTGGCGCGCGATAAACATATCAAGGACACTTTGCGGGCCGCCGGGCTGACAGCGGAGAGCAGCAACAGCGCCCTCCTCCATGAACCCTGGACTATCGCCACCAAGTCCAGGGGGCCTTATCAGGTTTTTACTCCCTATTGGAAAGCGTGCCTCGCCGGCCCCAATCCGGCGCTTCCCCTTTCGGTGCCCAAAGAGATCAAAGCCCCCGCCTCCTGGCCACAAGGAGTGCTGTTATCCGATCTCATGTTGGAACCCACGATTCCTTGGGACACAGGCCTGCGTTTGGCTTGGGAACCGGGAGAGGCAGCCGGTCTGAAGATGATTTCCCGGTGCTTCCAATCGATCTTCGAAAACTATTCGGAAGGACGAAACCGGCCAGACCAGGCAGGGACGTCCCGGCTTTCGCCCTATCTCCACTTCGGCGAAATCAGTCCCCGGCAAATCTGGCATGTCTTGCGAGCAACGGCGGAAAAGAGGGCTTGGCCCATCACAGAATGGCGGAGTTCGCAGTTCCTGGCCGAGATTGGCTGGCGTGAATTCGCGCACCACCTGCTCTACCATTTTCCCAAAACGCCGGAACATCCCCTGCGTACCGAATGGGAGGGATTCTCCTGGCCAAAACTGGATCGGGTCGCCCTGCAGGCTTGGACCCAAGGCCGAACTGGATATCCCATCGTCGACGCAGGCCTGCGCGAACTTTGGTCGACCGGTTGGATGCACAACCGGGTGCGGATGATTGTGGCTTCGTTTTTGACCAAGGACTTGCTCATTCCCTGGCAGGAAGGTGCCCGCTGGTTTTGGAATACGCTCGTGGACGCCGACCTCGCGTCCAACACCTTGGGCTGGCAGTGGACCTCAGGCTGCGGTGCCGATGCCGCTCCCTATTTCCGAGTCTTCAATCCGATCAGCCAAGGACAGAAATTCGATCCGAAGGGAGACTACGTCCGGCGCTGGGTTCCCGAACTCGCGCGTTTGTCCGCGGAGGAAATCCACGCTCCTTGGGAGGCGACGCCCCTGTCCTTGGCCAGCGCCGGAGTGACCTTGGGCAAAACCTATCCCCACCCCATCGTGGACCATAACCAAGCCCGCCAACGGGCGCTGAACCTCTACGACGCGTTTCGGGAAGCGAAGCGCCCAGTATCGGAGTGAGGGCGGGGCTGGAAACTGTTCAAGTTTCTGAATTCACCTGCTGTCCACGATGCGGTACTTTCCCGTAGCCGCATGGAATTGCCACGCCTCAGTGTCGTCGTCCGCACCTTTGATTCCGAATCTACCCTGCCCATGGTGCTCAAGCGGCTGGATCTGGAACCCGGAGACGAACTCATCGTCGTGGACTCTGGATCGACCGACAAAACACTGGAAATCGCCCGGGCGTTCCAAGCGAAGATCATCCAATTGCCTCCGGGAACCTTCACCTATGATGGCGCACTCAACACGGGTTTCGGAGCCGCCAGCAAAGCCTGGGTACTTAGCCTAAGTTCCCATTGTCTGCCCGAAAACGGTGACCTCCTCGCCCGGTACCGCAATGCGATCTCGCGGGTGGACGAGCGGGTCACGGCCATGGTTGGCCCGATTGTTGGTGAACACGGTAATCCCATCCCTTCGGGGCTGACTTTCTACGTTCAAGGGGAATTGACCCGTGGTTTTGGCTTCGGAGCCGGCAATCCAAATACTCTCTATCGCCGCACCGCTTGGGAAAAACGCCCCTTCTTTATTCCTGACGGCGGCCATGGTGAGGATTTTCGCTGGTACTTTGCCGCCCTGGCGGCCGGTGAAACCCTAGTCGGCGTCCATGCCGCCGAAGTGCGATATATTTCCAAACGATCCATGTCGCATTTCTACACCAAGGGCCAAATGGACTACCGCATCGGGAATGAGCTGGGCTTCGGCTATCAGCCTAGTTTCAAAGGTTTTATTGTCCGATTGGTCAAAGTCACCGCGTTTCTGGTGATCGGGAAAATGACCTTCCATGCCGCAAAGGCAAGTGGCGCGCATTACACTGGATTTTACCTCCAAGCCCTGCAGCAACGGCGCGCGGCGCGGCGGAAACCAGCGGCCTAGGCGGCCAGTCTCGTCCGCCAATGCTGGCTTTCGTGCTGGATCGCGGTCCTCAAGACCGCTAAATAACCCGGAAATGCCAGCCTCCGTTCCTTCTTGGTTCGTCTCTTTGGCAGCCTGCCTGTCGGCGATTGCGCTGGACTCCGCCCTCCACGCGCAAAATTTCCCTGAGCCCACCAACTCCCAGCTCGGCGTGGAACCCATGACACCGGCGGAGGCGGCGAAGAGTTTTCATCTGCCAGAAGGCTTTCAGGTCAGTGTTTTTGCTGCTGAACCAGACGTCCGCCAACCGATCGCGATGACCACTGACGCCCGGGGTCGATTGTGGGTGGCCGAGAATTATACCTACGGCGACACCAAGGAGAATTACCGAACCGACCTCAATGACCGGGTCCTGATATTTGAGGACACGGATAACGATGGTCATTTCGATAAAAGAACGATTTTCTGGGATCAGGCCAAAATCCTGACCAGCGTCGAGGTAGGCATGGGCGGCGTATTCCTGCTTTGCCCGCCCCAGTTGCTATTTGTGCCCGACCGCAATGCTGACGGCGTGCCTGATGGAAAACCGGAGGTGGTGCTCGACGGATTCGACAATGTCAGTGCTGGCCGTCACACCTTTCCGAATGGCTTGAAATGGGGCCCGGATGGCTGGCTCTGGGGGCGTATCGGCATCTCGACCGGAGCCCACGTCGGGCCGCCGGGAGCTTCCGCCAAGGAACGCGTGGAAATGCGCGGCGGGATCTGGCGCTACCATCCGCAACGGCACGTCGTCGAGGCCGTGAGCCATGGCACCACCAATCCCTGGGGACTGGATTGGAACGAGGTCGGTGAGCCGTTTTTCATTAACACTGTCATCGGTCACCTGTGGCACGCCATTCCCGGCGCGCATTTCCGCCGGATGCACGGCGAAGACGTCAATCCCCACAGCTATATATTGATTGACCAGCACGCGGACCACTATCACTTCGACACCGGAGCCGGTTGGACCAAATCCCGCGCCGCGTCCGACGGAAGTTTCGCGGCGGGCAGTGACAACCTCGGCGGCGGGCATGCCCACGCGGGACTGATGATCTACCAGGGCGAGAATTGGCCCGAACAATACCGGGGCCAAGTCTTTACGCTCAACCTCCATGGACGGCGCATTAACCAGGATCGATTGGAACGCGATGGATCGGGCTATGTCGGCAGGCACGGCGCCGATCTCCTGTCCATCGGCGACCCCTGGTTTCGAGGGCTCGATCTAATCGCCGGGCCGGACGGTGGCGTCTATATTGCCGATTGGTCGGACACCGGCGAATGCCACGAGAACGACGGCGTGCATCGCACTTCCGGCCGGATCTATAAAGTGACCTACGGCACTCCGGCAAAGCCCGGGATCAAGGATCTCACGCAGCTTGCGGATGCCGATCTCGTGCCGCTCGTGCTGGACCACAATGAATGGTATTCTAGGCAGTCGCGCCGCCTGCTCGCCGATCATCACGCCGCAGGTGCGAATTCGCTCTCCACCGCTGGAATGCTCCAAGACCTTTATAGCCGCCAGACCACTTCCCCAGGGAAACTGCGCGCCTTGTGGGCACTCAACGCCGTGGGCGGTGCCAGCACCCCCTGGCTGCTGCAACAGACCCGATCAGGTGATGAATATGTCCGGAGTTGGGCCGTGCGCCTCCTAACCGATTGGTGGGCGGCCAACGACCTCACCCCGGCTGCCACCGTGGATATCGGCATCGAGACCCCACTCGACCAGATCCGTGACCGGTTCCACACGATGAGCGTCGAAGACCGGTCGGCCCTGGTTCGCCTCTATCTCGCGTCGTCCATCCAACGGGTATCCAAGCGGGCCGCCCTGGAAATCGCCACCGGCCTCCTGGGACGCACTGGCGACGAGAAGGATCATAACTTGGGCCTCCTTCTGTGGTACGGCCTCGAACCCCTGGTGGCGGCAGATCCCAACGAGGGCGTAATCCTGGCCAAAGCCAGCAAGTTTAGCGTGATCAAACAACTCGTCACACGTCGGCTGGCAGAAACGATTCCTCAGAATCCGCGTCCCATCACAGAGATTCTCGCTGCAATTCAAGACCTATCCGATGCCGAAAAAATTCCTTATCTATACGGATTGGCCAACGCCCTCAAAGGTTTGCGCAAATGCCCCATGCCTCCCGGCTGGGATACCTTTTCCACGCGGGCGCTCGCGGGCGGAAACCGGGAAATTGTGGCGTTGGTAAATAGCATCGCGATCGTGTTCGGCGATGGCCGTCCCCTGGAACAATTGCGGACTGTCGCCACCAATATTGCCAGCGGACCCCTGATTCGGAAGGACGCCATCGGAACTTTGGTGGACAACCAGCCGGAAAACCTGGCGCCGCTTCTCAGATCACTTCTGGGTGACGCCTTTGTGCGAGCCCCCGCGATGGTCGGGCTGCTGAAACTGGGTGACACCAACGCGCCTCAAAAGGCGCTTGAGATGTTCGGCCGCCTGGACTCACAGGAAAAAGGCGAACTAATGGCGGCCTTGGTGCTCCGTCCCGCTTCGGCGCACGCGGTGCTAGATGCCATGGCGGCAGGGCAACTATCCAAGAATAGTCTCACCCCAGTCCTCGCACGGCAGATAGCCAGTCTCAACGATCCCAAGATTAGCAAACAACTGGGTGAAGTCTGGGGTTCGGTTCGCGCCACCGAAGATGCCAAAATCCAGCAGATGGCCAAGATCAGGCAATGGGTAACCTCATCGGGCAAACCCGTCCCCGATCTAACCCACGGCCGCCTAACCTTTGATCGTATCTGCGCCGGCTGCCATCGCCTCTATGACAAGGGCAAGGATGTGGGCCCCAACCTGACCGGTTCCGGACGGGCCAACCTCGACTACCTGCTAAGCAACATCGTCGATCCCAACGGCTTGGTCCCGGGAGAATATAAGATGACGGTGCTCACCCTCAAGGACGGCCGGGTGCTCAACGGTATCACCCGCCGCCCCTCGGATCTCAGCGTCACCCTCCAAACCGCCACCGACGCCGTTACCGTCGACCGCAAGGACATCGAAAGCATGGAACAGTCCGACCAATCGATGATGCCCGAAGGCCTGCTCGACACCCTCAAGGAAACCGAAGTCAGGGATTTGCTCGCCTATCTAATGGCAGATCATCAGGTGGCTTTGCCTACCAATTGAATCAGCCACACCCACCCACCAATTGTCCGATGCCCTCCCAGGTTGATTCCAAAAACCCACGCTCTCCAACACCGGGCAAATAGGCGTCAAATCCCTCCCCGCGAACATCAGACACGCACGGCGAGCGACTACCACACGGCAGGCCAAGCAAGTTCCTACCACCTCGCCAGAGTGACATCCTCCCTCTGCGACACAAATTCGCACAATCCAATACCATGTGCCGTGGCCTGGAAACGGCAAGTGACGGTACGGCAACAAATGCCCACGTCCGATCAACAGCGACTTCGAACCGAGCTTGTCCCCACCTCTTCACGGTCTACGAAAAGCGATCCTGGGACCGAACCAAAACTGAGACCGAACCTCGCGGCCCACAAACAGACTCGGTCGACACGATGGAAATCCATGGCGTTATCTCCCCTTTCTCCGGAGGCTAAAATCACCCTGAACAGCGTTCTCCATCCTATCGCTTCCTTTTGTAATCTTCAAGAATCCAATCGCAGTTCAAAAACGGCACCCGTCGCGATTTGCACATATGCCTCGGACACACAAGCCCATTTCTCCGTTTCGTTCCACTTCCAATCCTCACGCAACCATCTAATCCACAAACATTTGCTTCGATCAAAAAGCCCATTCTCATTAATGAATTACCAAAAGTTTTGCATCCGTTTCATCTGTAATCATTACCGATGTCAAGAATCACGCAAAAAGTTCTTGCTGTCGACACTCCATGTGTTTCAATCGGAAACGAAACTAGGCGACACGCGCACTCCGCCCAATCCACAAAATGAATTCACGCAACCTTTGGCCAGCCCTAGCCATAGTGCTGGCCACCCACTCCGCAAAAGCCGCCCTTTCCCTAACCGGCAAAGAGGTTTGGTTTGGCACTCCCACGAGCACCAACCTTACAGGAACACTGGCTGACCCCTTCGATCGAACACAATTCCAGTCTATAATGAACGGGGCGTGCATTTCAAATGCATCGTGCTCGATAAGTTCAAACATGACTGTGCATCTCCTTCCTGGGACCTACAGTATTGCTTGGAACACCAATAGTGGAATCCTTCTCCCTCAAGGAGTTCGCTTGATCGGCAGTTGCCCGACCAACACCTTTGTTCAACTCTCAGGCGCAACAAATAGCTCCGCGGCATTTTATGTTCTCGCTTCGACCACCGACAATCCGAGCGTCCATATCTCAGACCTGACAATCGACTGCAATTACGGCGCTTCTGGAGTAACCGCTGCTTCAATAGCGGGCCTCAATGTCAACTCATCGGCCGGCACCATTGAGCGCGTTCGAGTACTCAACTATGGTGCGAGCAACGGAGATGTCTCCATCATCAATTGGATGCCGACGTCGGCCGGCACCGGCGCGTTCACCATCCAAGACTGCCGAATCGAGGGCGCAGTTAAAGGTGGCGGAGGCAGCACGGTTGGTGAGGGGATTGTAATCTGGGGCAATAGCAGCAGTGCCGCCACGCAACGAACAAACGTGAACGTCATTGTCCGCAACAACCATATCAGCAATATCGGTGCGGGATACGGAATCGACATTGTTTACGGCGCCAACAACGTGCTGGTCGATGGCAATGTGATTGTTGGGGTTTCCAAGGGCATATCGGCCGATTGGGGAGCGGTAAATAACCTTCAAATAGCAAACAACATACTCGAAAACGTCGGCTTGGGCATCTCGGCCGGCCACCAGTCCTCGTCAAACACCAACATTGATGACGGCTTGCTGATTGCGAATAATCTCATAGAGGTCAACGGGAGTTTGCCGGCAATCGGCTCGTCTTACTTCCCGGGCGGCATAAGGCTTTCAGGCGGCGTGCGCAATGGGACGATCAAGAATAACCTCGTCCAGGTCGCTGGGTCCGCCAGGTCAACCAACAATCCGAATTGGTATTCGCTGCTGGTCAACAGTCTCAATTCGAGTCTACCGAATACGAACATTGTGGTCATCGGAAATACGCTTTGCCCAACACTGGCAAAATATTTCGAACCCATCGACATCAGCTTCATGTCGGGCAACCATATGCTTGACGGCACTCAAATCGATCCCTTTGCTTCCTATACAGCCGCCATCCCCGACACCACCAACACCATCACGCTTGATGGCACTCCATCCTTGCACCAATGGGTGCCCACGATCTGGGTCGCCTGCGCCGCAAGCTGGAGCGCGATGAGTGGCCAGAAAGTCGTCCATATTCCCGATCCCTATTACTACCAGGGGAAGACGTTCAACCTTTTCCTGTACAAGAGCCCGACTGCCGCGACCAATTCGATCGCCCTGCAGGCGGACAGCAATGGATGGGGGGGCAGCTACACCAACCAGGTCATTATCGAGCCAAAAACCGGTGGGGTTGCAGCCGTCGGGAGTCCTTACTCTGTATATGGATCCGGCAGTTCCTGGCTGATACTGCCGGTGCGCGTTACATCCATCGGGGGGAGCTGGATGTTGGAAAAATAGGGAGGAGTATGACGTCAAAACTAACCCTAGTGCGCCAACCAACCCATCACATAGTATGAAATGTTATAGCACGATAGTGGCATTTCTCCTGCTTTGCGGGATCTCTATTGGCGCTCCCCTTGACCTTTCCAATAAAGAGGTCTGGGTGGGCACAAACTCGGCGGGCCACCATCCGGGCGCGGGCACACCTGATGATCCGTTCGCCATTGATAACTTCCGTTGGTTGATACAGGGCATGTGGAATGGAAATGGCACGTTCGCCCAATCCACAAATACCACGCTCCACTTGCTTCCGGGAGTATATAATATTGATTATACGGGAGGTTCGACCATGATGTCGATTCCCGATGGAATCCGGATCGTTGGCAGCGGGATGAGCAACACTATCGTAACGCAGTCGGCATACTCTGCCGGCACAAACAACGATCTTTCAGTTTTTCATAATTCCGATCCGCGTTCCAGTTTCTATATATCAGATCTCACGATCGACTGCGGGTGGCCGACCCTCGCGGGTTCGGTGAAGAAGGCTGGTGCCATAGACGTCTCGTCATCCGATGTCACGATCGAACGCGTTAGGGCCATAAACTTTGGCAGCGCCGGGCTCCCCCCTGCAATCGACCCTGGCCAGGCCAGCGCGGAGTGTTTCGTGATCAGTGCGGCGACACCCACCAACAGCGGGGGCTCCATAACAATTCAGAATTGCATAGTCGAGGGCGCTCATCAGGGTGGGGCTTATGGTTATGCATCGTGCATCAAAGGGTGCTCCATCCCGGGCTCGATTGCACAGACCAATTCCAATATTATCATTAGAAACAATCATGTCGTAGGCACGATTAGATCTGTCGCGTTGCAGTTTGCCGGCGCCAATGTTTTGATTGAAGGCAATGAGGTCTCGGGGGCCATTCAGGGAATCAACCAGGATACTTGGGGGGGCAAATGCGTTTCGATCATAAATAACAAATTTGTGGATGTCGGACTCGGAATTGGAATGGGAACAACATACAATCAAGGAAATATAAGCACGAATTGGGTGATGCCTTTTGAATCGGTTCTTATCACTGACAACTCGATTCTACTCAGCGATTTTTATATTCTGAACAGCGCTGGTGGAAGTTACGCCGGTGGCTACTATCTTCCAACCGGATTCCGATTTGGGGGCAATGTGCAGAACCTTCTGGTAGCGAATAATTCCGTCCGAATCATGCCTGATTTGAGGGGTGCGACCAACTCTTCCTGGTATTTTGTGGATATAGCTGATTTCGTTTCGGGTTACACCAATTCCAACATCTCGTTGACGGGAAACTCCATCGAACCGGGCATGCAGTCCTTTTTTGACAGTGTCCACCTGGGTGACGACCGAAGAGCCATGGTCTACGAAAACGACAATCATTACTTCGACGGGACCGCCGTTTCATTGTTTCCGTATTTTGGTTACACTTTTTCCGATGGCCTCACTGACTACACTATAAGTCCCGCGCCCGGGGATCATGAGTTCACGCCTTCCATTCGGTTTTCGCTGCCAACGAGTTCCGGCGCGGCCACCGGAACGCGCGTTGTGCATCTTCCGGACCCCGCGGCGTACTCGGGCAGGAGCTATAAGATCATCTTCAACAAGATTGCCACTACTGCGAATGTTGGATTTGCGATCCAGGCTGATGCCAACGGTTGGGGTGGGGCCTTTACCAACCAGGTCATCATTGATATTCCCACGGGTACCACCAAGGCAATCGGCAGTCCTCTTACCTTGTACTCACCCGGCACCGCGGCGGTAACCAACGTAGTGACCATTACCAGCATCGGAGGTGGGTGGATGGTGCAACGGTAGGTGTCGTCGGACTCTTTTGCCTCGTTTGGCGGGCCTGATTCTGTTTGGAATCAGGCCCGTTTGCCTTATGCCATCAGAATCATGGACTTATTCCGGGCGAGGCGTATCGCAAGGCGCATCGCGCATTCCATACTGCTGGGGTTGGCGATGTCACGGCCGGCTATGTCATAAGCAGTTCCGTGGTCGGGCGAGGTCCGGATAATGGGGAGCCCCAGAGTCCAATTAATACCCGTGTCGAAGGCCACCGTCTTGAGCGGCGCCAGGCCTTGGTCGTGATACATGGCGACGACTGCATCGTAGTCGCCTTTTAATGCCTGGTAGAAAATCGTATCGCCGGGAATCGGACCGCTGGCATTCGCTCCTCGGGAACGAGCCAGCACAATTCCAGGCTGGACCACTGACGCTTCCTCGCAACCCATCGTTCCGCCTTCACCAGCGTGCGGATTCAAGCCGCACACCCCGACCCGACGTGAGGGCAGATCCAGCAAACGACACGCGAGATCGGCCAATTCAATGGCATCGGCAATCACTTCTGGATTTAGCGCGGACGGCACCCGTGAGAGAGGTATATGGGTTGTTGCCAAGGCCACCCGCAGCCAGCGATTTCGTGCGTCGTGACCCAGGAGCATCATGGCGAACTTCTTCGTGCCGCAGAGTTGCGCCAGGAATTCGGTCTGGCCAACGAAGGGAATACCCGCTTTGACGATGGCTTCCTTGTTGACTGGGGCCGTCACCAAAGCATCCACGTTTCCCGCGATAGCGGCACAACCGCCGTCACGCAAAGCGGCCACGGCAGCCCGGGCCGCAATGGGACCTCCTGCCGCGACGGGTTCGTTAACTAACTCTGACGCCTGGATTGATCCCAGAGCCACCCAATTCACTACTGAATCGGGCTCTCGTGGAATGTGAAAACGAGCCAGCGCGGCGACATCGGCGGCAATTCGAGGTTCACCATAGATGACAAATCGAACCCCTTCGCCGGGACCAATTGCCTGGATCGCCTTGAACGTGACCTCCGGCCCGATCCCGGCGGGATCACCCAAGGAAATGCCGATGACGATGGGAGTGCTCATCCCCAAGCTTCCGGAGACTGCCCCGCACCGACCATTTAGAAGTAACGGATAAACGCCTTTTTGCGGAGGCGCTTGATCCAGGCGTCTTCCAGGCGCTTGCGTTCCGCGTCCTTGAGCTTGGATTCGATGTCGACGCGGGCTTCGTTCAACGTCTTGGTTTCCTCCGGGCGGCGTTCTTCCACCTTCAAAAGAAAGACGGTTCCACCAATATTAGCCGTCTCGATGCCGCCCGGGCTCATCTTGAAAATAATATCGCGCAGCTCCTTGCGCAGGTCCGCGTCCTTGTTCTCAATCCAGCCGCGATCACCGCCCTTGGCGCTCTTGTTATAGTCCGAGAACTCGTCTGCCAGCTTGGCAAAATCCTCGCCCTTTTTCAGCCGTTCCAACAGTTCCTTGCCCAATTTCTCGGGTTCCCCGATGGCATGCTTGGAGCGGTCCACCACAATCATGCGCAATTTGACCCGGTCGCCCACGTGGAACTCCGGCAGATTTTCCTTATAATACTTCTCGATCTTCTTCGGTGAGATCACCACTTCTTCACTGATGTTCTTCCGCGACATCTGGTAAACCACGATCGACTCGTATTCCTCGCGGCGGAAGTCCTCAAAGGTCTTATTTTCCTCACGCAACGTCCGGGCGAACACAATGCGATCGCCGCCGAAGTCGCGGCGAATGCGGTCCCGAACCAACTCATCGACCGCGCTATCGGGCATGACATAGCCCTTGGTCTTGAACTCATCGACAATCAAGCGCCGGTCGATCAAGCGATCCAGCGTATCCTCGATGATCTTGTTGGCCGTGCGATTGAACTCGTCGTCAGTCCGGGCCGTGCGTTGCGCGGCGGTGATTTCTGCGCGGGAGATGGCCATGACGCGGTCCCGGCTAATCACGGTGTCGTTAACGATCGCGGAAATGCCATTGAGGTGCGTTTGCACCGGATCGGCCGCGAAGGCCGAGGCAAACGACACCAGAAATACTGCCAGCCAAGGTGCCGGGATAAGCCGTCTCATTGCCCGCCACGGTAGAAAGCCCAAGCGAAACGGTCAAGGAAGGGTGGTGACGGTCGCACGAATGCCAATTCGAAATCGCGATTGATCAATCGGCCAACCACTTCCAATGTGTCCCCATGTCCACATTGCAGTACCGGTTCTGGTCCGGAACGAGTTGCGCTTTGGCGTTGATGGGTTCGGTTCTCGGAGCGGATATCGACGCGCCGAAATCGTCGACGGACGCTGGCACCAATCGCTTCCATCCCTTGGTCAAGGCCGACCGGTTACCCGCACCCGATCCGGCGACTGCCTCCCGTGAAGGGGAAGCACGTATCAAGCAGTTCCGCGTTGTTCCAGGCGCCAAAATCGACCTTTTCGCCTCCGAACCGATGCTCGCCAACCCGGTCGCCTTCAGTGTCGACGAGAAGGGGCGGGTGTGGACCAGCGAGACGTACCGCTACCGTTCCAGCGTGCTGGATATCCGGTACTACATGTTCATGCTGGAAGACGACCTCGACAACCGAACCATCGACGACCGTCTGGCCCAGATTCGTCGTCAATTTGGGCCCGAAGGCGAAAAGAACCTGTCGCTGGAAACGGAAGCCATTCATCTGGTGGAAGATACCAATGGAGACGGAAAGGCAGACAAGTCGACTCTGGTACTGGACGGCCTGAACTCCCCGCTCGATGGCATCGCCAGCGGCGTGCTTGCTCGCAACGGGCGAGTCTGGTTCACCGATATTCCCAGCCTTTGGAAACTAAACCCAGCCGACTCAAAGAACCGGCCGATCAAGGACCTTCCCACGCCCACCGACCCGGCCCTGATTTCGCATCCCAAAGCGCACCTGGACGGCTACCAAGTCACCGAGTTACTGCGGGGATTCGGTATTCGCTTTTCGTTTACGGGGCATGACCTGCACGGATTGAAATTCGGCCCTGATGGACGCCTGTACTTCAGTTGCGGAGACCGCGGGACGCACGTGGTTAATCGCGAAAACCAAGTCGTCCAGGCCGAGGACGAGGGCGCGGTTTTTCGGTGCGAGCCCGACGGTTCGAATTTCGAACGCTACTCACGGGGTTTGCGGAATCCCCAGGAACTGGCCTTTGACGAGTACGGAAACCTGTTCACCGGGGACAACGATTCCGACCAAGGCGACCGGGAACGCTGGGTCTTCGTGGTGGAGGGCGCCGACAGTGGTTGGCGGGTGGGATACCAGCACGCTCCCCTTGGAAATGCCGGGCCGTGGAACATGGAGCGCCTGTGGGCACCGCAATTCGAAGGCCAGGCCGCCTACCTCATGCCACCGCTGGCCAATATCGGCGACGGCCCCAGCGGGCTGGTTTATAACTATGGCACCGGCCTTCCGGCCAGCCTCGACCATCGTTTCTTCCTCGCCTACTTCAAAGGCACCAGTTCCAAGAGCGGGGTCTACACCCTTGGCAACAAGGCCCGGGGAGCCGGGTTTGAATTGATTGCCCACGACGAATTCCTTTGGAACGCCCTGGTTCCCGACGTCGACTTGGGGCCAGATGGAGCCGTGTGGTTCGCCGACTGGCACGAAGGCTGGCCGAAAAGCAGCAAGGGACGCCTCTATCGAGTGAGCTTCGCCGAAACCGCAGCGTCTGCGGCCAAAGAAACCTCCAACTTGCTGGCCGCTGGATTCGCCGCCCTGAGTGAACCGCAATTGACCGGGCTTCTCGGCCATCGCGATATGCGCGTCCGCCAGGAATCCCAATTTGAATTGGCTTCGCGCGGGCTGTCCTCGGTCGGCGCTTTGGAGAAGTCCGCGCAATCCGGCGATAAATTTGCCCGTATCCACGCCATTTGGGGCTTGGGACAAATCGGGCGGGCAGCCAACGGCACAGACTCGACCCGCGTGTTTGGCCTGCTGTCTTCCTTCTTGAACGATTCCGAACCCGAAATTCGAGCCCAGGCCGCGAAGACTCTGGGCGATAGCAAGTGGGTTGGCGCATTGGACAGGCTGGCTGATCGCTTTACCGACCCGGAAGCGCGAGTGCGCTATTTCGCGTTGATGTCCCATACCCGAGTTCGCGCGGCGGCGCGCGGCGCTCAAGCTCCGGCACCCCGGGTTTTCTCGGGGATCGAAGCCGCTGCCGCCAGTGGGGATTTGTGGTTGCAACACGCGGCCGCATTCGCCCTTGCGGACCTGCTAGGCAAAGCCAACGGGCATATGTCGGCTGCGGTCAGATCTCTTGCCTCCAGCGCGAACGCGAAGGTCCGCCAAGCCGCGATCGTCGCCCTACGCCGAGCCAGTCACGGTGATGTCGCCGAGTTTCTCCACGACACCCAGCCCCTGCTCGTACTCGAAGCAGCCCGGGCTATTAACGATGTGCCGATCACCGCCAGCCAGTCCGCGCTGGCAGCTCTCGGCGAGCCAAAGGAATTGGACGACCTGCTGCGAAAATTCTCGTCGGCACCCACCTCCTACCCCACACCAGAGTCTCTGCCCCGACCGGTCGGCACGGTGATTCGAGACGTGCGAGCGGACCAGCCCCTGCCCTGGACTAACGCCCCGGTGGACCAGCTTTCGCCCATGCTCTTGCGCGTCGTCAACGCCAATTACCGACTTGGCACTTCCGAAGCCGCGACCCGGCTGGCACTGATCGCCCGACGCAACGATTTGAGCGAGTCCGTCCGTCGCGAAGCCGTCCAGGATCTTGCCGCCTGGGCCGTGCCCGCGCCTCGGGACCGGATCGTGGGAATCTACCGCCCCCTGGCTCCGCGTGATCCGGCAATAGCCCGCAAAGCCCTGGAACCAGCCCTTACCGACCTCTTGGGCAAAAGCCCCGCCTCCGTACAAATAGCCTCCGCCCAGGCGGCGGCCAAACTTCAGATCGGTAGTGCCACCGCTTCCCTGACGAGCCTGGTCCAGGACTTCAATGCGGCCGCCTTGGCCCGCGCTGCCGCGTTGCGGTCGCTGGCAGCACTCAAAGTCACTTCCCTTGAATCCCTCCTCAAGGCCGCGGCTGCCGACACCCACGAAGAGCTCCGTCTGGAATCCTCGCGGCTGAATGCCGAACTGAACCCCAACGATGCGGCAGGCCAATTGCGTAATCGTATTGAATCTGGATCACTCGCCGAACAACAAGACGCCTACGCCACCCTGGGCACGCTGAAAAGCGATGCCGCAGACGCCATTCTCGCCGACGCACTCGACAAAATAATGAACCGGTCGCTGGCCGACGACCTGAAGCTCGACGTCGTGGAAGCCGCCCGCAAGCGTCAGGCTTCCGCAGTACAGAACCGGTTGAAACAGTACGAAGCCTGGCGGCTTCCCCAGGACCACCTCACTCCCTTTCGTGAAGCCCTCGTGGGCGGCGATGCCCAACGTGGAAAGAAAGTGTTTTATGAAAACGCCTCGATCGCCTGCGTCCGCTGTCACCGTATTGGCAACGACGGCGGCGGCAATGCCGGACCGGAGCTCACCGCCGTCGGAAGCCGTCAACAGCGTGAGTACCTGTTGGAAAGCATTGTTTTGCCCAACAAGCAAATCGCCCCGGGGTTTGAGACCACCGTTATCACTACGAAAACCGGCGCCCTCTATTCGGGCATCGTCAAAGGTGAAACTGAAACCGAAGTCACCCTGCTCTCCGCCGACGAGGGCGAATTGAAGCTAAAGAAATCCGACATCAAGCAGCGTGAAAAAGGACTCAGTGGCATGCCCGAAGGCATTCCTGACCTCATCAACAGGTTTGACCTGCGGGACCTGGTCGAATTCCTGGCCACCCAGAAATAAGCGCCAGGCAAATCGAAATCTATATTCCCCACAACTTCGCCTGCAGATATCCGCCACGGAGATTGGCAACCCTGGCAAAGCCGTTGCCCTGGAGGGCACAGGCGGCCAGGTAACCACGCTGCCCTTTTTGGCAATAGGTGACAATGCGTTGCGACTGGGGTAATTCGTCCAGGCGGTCCCGCAGTTCCCGCAACGGTATATTCACGGCACCCGGAAGTTTTCCGTGTTCCGCCAACTCGTCCGGATCCCGCACGTCCAGAAGGAAGTCGCCACCAGGACGCCACGTTTCGGGTGAAACGGTGGCGATATCCCCGTGGGCGATATGGCCGGCGACAAATCCCGCCGTGTTGATGGGATCGTTGGCCGATCCGAAAGGCGGTGAATAGGCGAGGTCCAGGGATTCCAAATCGTACACGCTCAACTTTCCTGCGATCGCGGTGGCGAGGACGTCCACACGCTTGTCCACCCCCCGCTCGCCCAAAACCTGGGCTCCGAGCAGGCGACCTGTGCCTTCCTCGGCTATAATTTTGATCAGGACCGGTTTGGCCCCGGGATAATAATGGGCGTGACTATAGTCCCGGGTGAGGCTGGAGAAGTAGCTAAACCCCGCCTTGGTGGCCTGGTTGGTGTTGAGCCCGGTAAATCCAGCCACCATATGGCGGACCCGGACGATGGAGGTTCCCAACGCCCCCTGATAAGTCATGCGGGCTCCAGCTGCATTGGCCCCCGCGATGCGCCCCTGCCGGTTGGCCGGGCCAGCCAGTGCGATGCGAGCACGGGCACCGGTAAGCGCGTGCATGGTTTCGGCGGCATCGCCCACGGCATAAATATCGGGATCGGACGATTCCAGACGGCCATTGGTCTTTACTCCGCCCGTGACACCGATCTCGAGACCTGCAGCCTTGGCCAATCCCACCTCGGCCTTGATACCGACGCTCAACAGGATGAGATCAGCGGGCAGTCGGCTGCCATCGGCGAAGCGCACGCCCTCCGGTTCAAACGCCACCGCGTTGGCATCTACTTTGAAGTCGAAATCGGATCGCCGGATTTGGTCCTGCAAATGGGTGGCCATATCGCGATCCAGCAATGGTAGGATGTGCGGATTGCGCTCCACGACCGTGACGTGGATTCCCCGGTGATGAAACGCCTCAGCCATCTCCAGCCCGATGAACCCCCCGCCGATCACCACTGCATGCCGGGGTTTCTTTTCTTCGAGAAAAGCCACGATCCGGTCCATGTCGGGGATATCCCTTAGCGTGAACACTTGCGGAAGGTCCACGCCACGGATGGAGGGGACGATCGGTTGGGCACCCTGGCTGAGGACGAGCTTGTCATAGCGTTCGTCGCGCTCCAGGCCATCCTCGTCTTTGACCCCGATCGTCTTGTTCGCCCGATCAATCGAGAGGACTTCATGCCCCACGTGCGCCTGTATCCGCGAACGGTCCCAAAAGGCTTCCGGGGTCATGACCACCAGTTTGGCACGGTCGCAAATCTCGCCGGAGATATAATAAGGCAGCCCGCAATTGGCGAATGAAATGTAGGGACCGCGCTCGAATACGTGGATCTCCGCAAGTTCATCGACGCGCCTGGCTCTGGCCGCCGCCGAAGCGCCGCCCGCCACGCCACCCACTATCAGGATCCGACGAGATTTTTTCATTGATTGAAGGATTGCTGATTCGATTAACCGGATGTGGCACACGATTCTCCCCGATTCCAGGGCATGCGGGCGAGGACCAAGGCCATGCCGCAGGTGCCACTCGCGCCGGCGAACAACAGTCCACCGCCCGTCACCAGTGGAATGACGGCGAACCACTTATCCACCCCCAGCGCCAAAGCCGCCCCCATGGCGGTGATCGTTCCCGCCACTATTTGCACCTGGCGCATGATTGGTATCACCTTGCTTTCCCCTCGTACCACGGGCAGGCCAGCGTCGATCCATCCCTGGGTGCCGCCTTCAACCGAGACGCAATCTTCCACCCCTGCCGCCCGCAGCTTCTCGACCGCCTTGGCCGCTCGGGCGCCTGACTGGCAAATCACATAAAGCGGCCGGGCTGGGCTTGATGCCTTCTTCGCGAACGACTGTGGATCGAGGCGATCAAGCGGCGAGAGACGCGCACAAGCAACGTGGGCCGCCTGGAACTCAGGCGCAGTCCGGACATCAATCAATTCCACGATCCCACCCTGCGCCATCCGCCCGGCCAGTTCCCTGGGGCTGATCGAGGTTTCCGCTTGAACGAGATTATCTTTCATGTTATGAACATATGATCAATTGGTAATATGAAGCAAGTGAAAAGTCATGCACCTTTGAGTTCCGCCGAGATCGAGTCCGTCGCGGCGCTCTTTAAGGTGTTGGGTGAGCCCATGCGACTGCGAATACTCCAATCGGTCTGCCATTCGCCGCAAAGCGTCGGCGATATCGTCGAGGCCACGGGTGCCACCCAGGCAAATATATCGAAACATCTGGCACTGCTGGCCGCCAGCGGGGTCGTCGAGCGCCAACGCCAAGGGCAGCAGGTCTTCTACGGCATCAAAAACCGGCTCGTCATAAAACTCTGCGAGTCGGTCCGCGCCCAACTCCACGCCTGATTTCACCAACCTAATCGCAGGGTCAGCTGGTCCGGCGGGTGTTTAGACCCAGGGGACAGTAAATTGGGCAGAACCCCAGCAAACCGGTGATCAACGGTATCGCCGCGAGAAAGGCCCAGGCGCTCGGATCAAAATAACCCGCCACGATGATGGCCAGACCCAGTGCGATCCGCACCGAGCGATCGAGAGTTCCAAGATTCGATTTCATATAACGCCTTCCCTAACGTGGCGAGCCCTCCTCACGGGCCGCCTTTTCCTTGTTCTATGCATACCGTGGACGTTCATCAAAAGATGCGCCAACCGAAGATTGGCCGATTCCCATCAAATATTGGCGCTGCATTCACCGTGACGAGCGATCCACCTCCGGTGAAATAAGCTCCCGCACAATCTGGGTGGTTCGCACCCGGGTTTTGAGGATGTGGAGTATATTGCACATGCCTGATTCCGTGCGGGATAGGAAAAGGAAATCCGGCGAGAGAAACTTGTTCTTTAGGAGGACTTTGGCAAGCTGTCCGAGTGCTTCCATGAATCGAGGATCGCCCAGATCCAATAACACGGGCGGATCAGCCAGTGGGTGGAATTCGTCATAGAAGCGCTTGATCTCTTCCATGCTTCGACGGACCTGGCGGGCATTGGCACGGTACTCGTCGGGAAAGGCCACCCGGACCATTTCGGCATATATTTTGTTGCTTTGGACCCACTCGCGCGACCAGAACTGTCCATAGCAGCGCACGACCTCTGGTTTCAGGTGCTTCACGCAGCCAAAGTCGACCAGTCCGAGACTGCCATCATCATTGAAGAGATAGTTGCCAGGGTGGGGATCGGCATGCAGGGCCTTCATCCGGAAGAGTTGAAAGAAGAAGAGCCTTACCAACTGGGCACCCACGCGGTCGCGCATCTCTTGCGAAGGATTCGATTCCAGGAACTCCTGCAAGCGACGTCCGCCAAGCCGGGACATCGTAAGCACCCGACGTGAACTCAGGTCCCGATACACCTTGGGAACACGGACAAACGACAACGGTTCCAGGTGTTTCCGGAAATACTCCAGATTGTCCGCCTCACGCACATAGTCCGTTTCCTCAAGAATACCGCGTTCCGCTTCCTGGACCACCGATTCCTTGAGATGGCCGGTCATGCGCGCCGCGAAACCCGCTGCCCGCAGGGCTTTGAAATCGCTCTCAATGGCCTCGCGAATGGCGGGATACTGGATCTTTACCGCAACCTCTTCGCCAGCCTGGGTGACCGCGAAGTGCACCTGGCCCAACGAAGCGGCAGCAAAGGGCTCCGGCTCAAAGGATCGGAATACTTCTTCCGGATATTTCCCCATCGCGCTCTTGAACTGGGCGCGTATCAGGCTGGGATGCATCGGCGGCGCCTGCCGTTGCAGGGTCGATAACTCCTCGATCCACGCAGGATCCAGGGCCTGGGTCTGCATACTTAGAGCCTGGCCCACTTTCATGATCGGGCCACGGAGGCTTTGCAGTTCCTCCCGCACCCGTTTGGCCTGCTGGGCTCCCAACGATTGGCGGCGCGCCTTTGCCTCATCCTCGCTGAGGAACGGCCGCTGGACTTGGTGGGCCAGATAACCGCCGGCAACCCCGGCTCCCAGACGGAAGATGCGGGCTGCCCGGGAAAGAGATTCGGATTTCTTTTTCACCACTCCCACCCCTCTTTCCGGGCGATCCGCATCGCTCCGTGGAGTACCCGATCCAATACCGCGAGCGTCTTTTGTTTGCCTTCCGACGTGTCGTTCAGCCAATGCGCCACCACTCCCAGATAGAATAGACCCACCCCGTAAGAGCCCAAGTCACCCAGGGGCGGAATCTCGCCTTTCTCCTCCGCCTCGGCCAGGATCCCGCGTATAAACATAAGGTACCGCAGCCGCAACTGCTGCGACTCAAGGCTCAGGGGATTCAGCTTGGAGTGGGGTTGCAGCGACCGGAAGAAAACGGCACCGATGAAATCCTCGCTGGGCGCGAGGTACTCCAATTGCCGGTGCATGATCGCGAATAGTTTTTCCGGCAGGGAGGCTTTGGCGAGATGGGTATTTCCCTGGTACCAGGCAATCAAATCGTCGGTTTCCTTTTGGAAGAAAAACAGCGCCAGATCCTCCTTGGTCCGAAAGTAGTTGAAGAGCGTCCCTTCGGCGATGCCCGCCCGTTGCGAGATTTCCTTGGTCGTGGTGCCTTCCAATCCCTTTTCCCGGAACAACTCCAAGGCGGCAGCCAGGATTCGGTCCTTGGTCAGCTCTTTCTTCCGATCACGTTTGCCCTCGGCTGCCGATCCCTCTCTGGGAGGGACATTCTGGGCTGATTTACGTTTCGATTTCATAAATGAGTGTACTCATTTTTGATTTTCAGCACTGTTTGTCAACAGAAAATGAGTGTACTCATTTTTTATGCATCTTTGAAAGGCATGGAACCTTGAGTCGGCGGACTGACCTCGTATCCTTCCGCCTGTGAGCGCTTTGGCGGAAAATCTCGAAAAAGTTCAGACCCGGATACGGCAGGCGTGTGAGCGGGCGGGACGCAATCCCGCTGACATCACGCTGGTGGCCGTCAGCAAAAACCATCCCGCGGCGGCGGTGGAAGAAGCGGCACGCTTGGGGTTGTCTTATTTTGGTGAGAGCAAAATCCAGGAAGCCCGCGTCAAAATCCCCCAGTGCCCCCGGCGACTGCACTGGCACATGATCGGGCACTTGCAATCGAACAAGGCGAAAGATGCCCTCGGGCTGTTCGAGATGATCGAAAGCGTCGACAGTTTGTCGTTGGCGGAGGAACTCCAGAAACAGGCGGAAAAACAGGCGCGCCACTCCAAAATCCTGCTGGAAGTGAACGTCGCCGGAGAATCCTCCAAACACGGCTGGGATCCCACACGTGTGCTGGAAGAATTCGAGGCGGTGAATCGATTATCGCGTTTGGAGATTCACGGCTTGATGACCATCGCCCCGTTTGCCGTGGACCCGGAAAAGGTCCGTCCAGTTTTTGCGCGGCTGCGAGAGTTGCGGGATCGTTGCGCAGATCTTTTGGGAGCTCCATTGCCGGTTTTGAGCATGGGCATGAGTGGCGATTTGGAAGTAGCGGTTGAAGAAGGGGCCACGGTGGTGCGGGTGGGAACGGCCCTCTTTGGCACCCGACCGAAGCGCGAAGAATAGGCCCCTGCCGTCGCGGTTCTCTTACTTCAGGTTAAGCCCCGCCGTGTTCCATCCGATATTCGGAACGGTGGCTATGCCTGACGCGTCCCAACACAATTTTCAAGGCCTTAGCGGGTTGACCGAGAAACTGTCTCTCGAACTCGCTTTTGCGGAACCCGGCAAAGACAACGGTCTTTTGCCCGCCAACTCCTTTGTCTCCGAGATGGAGGAAATGCTGACGCAGGGAAGCTTGCCTTCCTCGTTTGGCGACGCGATCAAGCGCCTGAGAAGCTACATCGATCACCTTTTCGACACCGATGGGCTTTTCGACGCCGCCACCCTTAAGGGTATGGGCAAAGAGGTCGAATGGCTGCAAGCCGCCGTGAATGCCGCTGAAACCGGTAGTCCGGAACCGGCCAGTACCGAACCAGTCGCCGAGAGTGCCCCGACGCCCGCTGCGTCTCCCACCACGACTACTCCCGCCGTTCCCCCTGCTCCCGCGCAACAGGATCCTCAACCGATGATCCTGAATCTAGGCGAGGACACCGAACTTTTGGTCGAGTTTGCCAACGAATCGCAGGAACACCTTCAGAACATCGAGCTAGGCGTTTTGACCTTGGAGGATAATCCTCGCGACGCCGACACGCTGAACTCTATTTTTCGCGCGTTCCATACGTTTAAGGGCGGTTCTGGGTTTCTAAATCTGAAGCCGATCAACCAACTCGCGCACGAGTTGGAATCGTTGCTCGACCAGGCTCGCCAACATATTCTCGAGATCGATTCTGAAATCATCGAAATCATTTTGGCGGGCGGGGACACGCTTAAGCAATTTGTCCAAGCCATTGAAACACAACTAAGTGGCAAGAACGCCGGACAACCTATCCTGATCCCGACACTGGACCTGTTGAGTCGAGTTCGGGCAGTGATCGCCGGGCATCGTGTTGAAGGACGCCCCAGCGCGCCTCCGGCAGCCACCCCAGTGGCGCAGGAAAAGATCGTGCCCATGCCCGTGCCCGTGCCTGCGGCAAAGGAGATTTCCACTTCGGGTTCCGCGCCCGTGCCTGCCGCCCCACCACTCTCGACGGAAAAGATCCATAGTATCGCTGCCGCGAAGCAGACCTTGGACGAATCCACCCGTAACAATGGGCAGGTCGTCAAGGTCGACACTGCCAAACTCGATGCGTTGGTCGATCTCGTGGGCGAAATGGTGATTGCCCAGTCCCTCGTCGCGCAGGATTCCGAACTCAAGGCCATTCAAAGCCAGAAAATCAGCCGAAATCTGGCCCAGTTGGGGCGTATTACCAAAGAGTTGCAGCGGATTTCAACCGCCCTTCGAATGGTACCAATTCGCGGCATGTTCCAGAAAATGAACCGCCTCGTGCGAGATGTGGCACTTAAGGCCGGCAAACAGGTGGAATTGGTAACTGACGGCGAAGAAACCGAACTGGATCGCACGATCATCGAGGTCATCAATGACCCCTTGGTTCACATGATCCGGAATTCGGTCGATCACGGCATTGAGAAACCAGAGGCGCGACTCAAAAACGGTAAGTCGGCCCAAGGCAAGGTAACGCTACGCGCGTTTCATCAGGGCGGGACGATCGTGATCGAGATCGCGGACGACGGGGGCGGATTGGATCGGGACCGAATCCTGGCCAAAGCCATTGAACGCGGTTTGGTAAAACCCGATCAAAATCCTTCGGAAAAGGACATCTTCGCGTTGATTTTCGAACCCGGTTTTTCAACCGCGACGGTTGTCACCGATCTCTCCGGGCGCGGCGTCGGCATGGACGTGGTCAAACGGAACATCGATAAACTGCGCGGGAAGATTTCCATCGAATCGACGCCCGGTGAGGGTTCCAAGTTCTCGATCCATCTGCCCCTAACCTTGGCGATCATCGAAGGCCTCATGATTGGCTTGGATGGCCACCGTTTTATCATCCCCACCTTGTCGATCTGTGAGTCGTTCCGGGTTCAGCCAGGAATGCTCAGCACGGTCCACGGCAGGGACGAATTGATCAACGTCCGCGGCAAGTTGATCCCGCTGCTCCGTCTCGACACGTACTTCAATCTTCGGACGGAATCATTGCCCATCGAAAAAGGCATCGTCGTCGTTGTGGAATGCGACGGCCAGAAACGCTGCCTCCTGGTCGATCAACTGATCGGGAAACAGGAAGTAGTCATCAAGAACCTGGGCGAAACCTTCAAACGGAATCCCTGCCTCGCCGGCGCGGCAATTCTGGGCGACGGTCGCGTAGGCTTGATTCTGGATGTCGACGCGCTGGTCAAGCTGAAGCCGGTTGAGCTGGCGGAGGCGGCCTAACCGGCCCTCCGGGCGTTCCCGTCTGGCATCTACCTCAACCACGTTATTTCCCCTGACGTTGTGCCAGTGACTGCCAGGCCAGTATCATCGGAGACCGGTGAACAGGTCTCCGAGAATGTTTTCCGATACCTATCGTTGCCGTTGGCCGGAGGTGGCCCTTATCCTCTCCGCCGCCGGATGCAGTGGAACATCCTCCATCGAACGCATTACGCGTATGAAATGGCCGTTAGGGACAGTTTCAACGAAGTGCGCCTGAAGCCCGTAACAAACGAGCATCAGCGCACGGAGAATTTTTTACTCAAGATACAGCCCGCCTGTAAGTTACGTCACTACGAGGACCTGTACCACAACTGGGTCCACCATTTCGACATTCCCGAGCCACACACGTCGCTCACCATCGAGAGCCAATGCCAGGTAACGACCTTATTCCAAGCGTTACCCTTGGACGCCATGCCTGCCGATCTGGCGCGTTTGGAGGAATGTGCGCGTAGCGAACGCTGTTTCGATTTCCTCCAAGCCAGCGAGTACGTGGACCCGGATCCTGAAGTGTGGCGCTTGGCGGTGGACATTACCCACGGCTGCACCGACATCTGGCAGGCGTCAGTCGCGATCATGCGCTACGTCCATGCCCAGCTCACCTACACCCCGCTGAGCACCCACGTGCATACCCACATGCGGGAAGTCCTCCAGCAACGCCAGGGTGTTTGCCAGGATTTCGCCCACGTGATGCTGGGCCTTTGCCGATCCATCCGGATTCCCGCGCTGTATGTGAGTGGCTATCTGGCGGTGGAAAACGCCAGCGCGACGCATGCCTGGGTGGAAGTTTTCATTCCCGATATTGGCTGGCGGGCGTTGGATCCCACGCACAATCGGACCGCCGATGAATCGTACATCAAGTTGGCCGTGGGCCGGGATTACAGCGACGTGCAACCCGTTCGGGGACGCTATCGCGGCAATACCAAGTGGTCGATGCAGGTGGAAGTGCAGATTGAGCCGGTGAAGAGCTGACGTGGGGCGTGGGAATGGCCCAAGCAAACGCGCCGGCGTCGTGGAGTGCGGTGGCAAGCGCAGCGCGACACCGCTTCGGACGCGTTCCCTGGCAAGCAAGCGGGGATTCATTGCCGTGACCGAAATCAAGCAAGCCGAAGGAAACACCTCGGAGGGGTCGTCGTGCCACATGGGAAATCTATCGTCATACCGTCATATCGTCATGCCCAACGATGACGATATGACGGTATGACGATGAATTGGTGATGTAGCACTCGGGAGACGGGCAACCTGCAACCGGTGGTGCCACCGCCAAATGAACCCATCACCCCTGCCAAAGCGGCAGCTCCGACAAACCTACGCAACCGCACCCAAGCGTTTCGCGTTTTTCCGACAGGGCTCGAAAGTAACTTTGTTCACGATATTCCCGTCTATTTCCCCGGTTGGTGCGTTATCCCTATGGGCTTGAACCCGTGGCGGCATCGGTCATGCTATCCATTGTCGCCCCCTAGGTTGGTTTGATCGGTCCACTATGGGCGAAGCTGGCTTGTCTATCCGTCCCGATGGCAGGCGAGTCGAGGTGAGGAAATTGTCTTATGAACTTTGAAGGATTGGCTGGCGACTGCGGTAAACGGGTCGCGTATCGGAACCGCCGTGAATTTTTGCAACGCACGGGAATGGGGATCGGCGGATTGGCACTGGCGCTCCTGCTGGACGAAACGGCAGGCCGAAATCGGGCGATGGCGGACGATTTCACCTCACTTCTCACCCGCAAACCGCCCTTGCCCGCCAAGGCCAAACACGTCATCCACATCTTCGCCGGAGGCGCGCCCAGCCACATCGACACCTTCGACCCCAAGCCGGCACTCGAGAAATTCCGTGACCTGAGCTTGCCGGGACAAACCGGGGTAGGCTTCCCGTCGCCGTTCAAGTTCCTCAAGAGTGGCAAGAGCGGCCTGGAGATCAGCGAAATCTTCCCGCAACTCGGGACAGTGGCCGATGACCTTTGCGTCGTGCGTTCACTCTACACCGACGTGCCAGCCCACGGGGCCGCGGCCAAGTTGTTGCATACCGGCTCGATTACCCTTTCCCGTCCGAGTCTGGGCGCCTGGACCGTTTATGGGCTGGGAACTGAAAATGCCAGCCTGCCAGGATTTGTCTCGCTGGGAGGCAGCGCCGAATGGCGGCAAGCGGCGTTTTTGCCCAGCCTTTTCCAAGGCGCCAAGGCCGACTTCGCCCCCAACCGTCCGGTGGATAAGGTCCTGCTGAATCTCAAAAACGAGTTTTCCACGCGAGATCAACAGCGGCTTCAACTGGATCTCGTCCACAAGTTGGACGATCTCCACATGGAAAAGGCCCCGCACGACGAGCAATTGGAAGCCCGCATCGAATCCTTCGAACTGGCGTTCAGGATGCAGGCGGAAGCGCCGGAGGCCTTTGATATCTCCAAGGAGCCGAAGGAAATCCGCGACCTTTACGGCAAGGGTGACTTGGCCGCCAAACTTCTCTGTGCACGGCGCCTCGTCGAACGGGGGGTGCGTTTCGTGCAAATCGATGCCGGTGGCTGGGATCATCACGCCAATCTCGAGCGCGCCATCAAGGGCACCGCGGAAGCAGTCGACCGGCCTGCTGCCGCACTGATTGCCGATCTCAAAAACCGAGGTTTGCTCGATTCCACCCTGGTCATTTGGGGCGGCGAATTTGGCCGCACTGCCACTGCCCCCGGCCGGGTGGGAGCGGAATCGGGCCGTGATCACCACTCGAAGTGCTTCTGTGCCTGGATGGCAGGCGGGGGGGTCAAAGGTGGAACTGCTTACGGCGCCACCGACGAACTCGGCCAGGACGTCGCGGAAAATGGGGTCCATATCCACGACTTCCACGCCACCGTGCTGCGTTTGCTCGGCTTCGACCACACGAAGCTGACCTACCGGTACAACGGGCGGGATTTCCGCCTGACTGATAATTATGGCAAGGTCGTCGAGGGGGTCATTGCCTAGTCCCGGTAGCGCGCACCATGAAAGCTTTTTCCCTTGCCGGGTTGTTGATCGCCGTCGCCACGCTGGCCGAAACCACCCCCGACCCCGCCAAACTGGCCTTCTTTGAAACGAAGGTTCGGCCGGTGCTTTCCGAGCACTGTTATAAGTGCCACAGCGGCATCGAAGGCAAGTCCAAGGGCGACCTGACCCTCGATACCCGGGGCGGCTGGGAAAAGGGTGGCGAGCATGGCCCGGCCATCGTCCCGGGCAAGCCGGACGACAGCGTCCTTTTCAAGGCCATTACCTATACCGATCCCGACCTGCGCATGCCGCCGAAGAAGGAAGGCGGCAAACTCAGCGACGCGGATATAGGAATCCTGCGCCAATGGATCGCCGAAGGGGCAGCCGATCCCCGAGAAGGCGCCGGAAAACGGCTCTCCGGCATGACGCCGGAGGCCCGCGCCCACTGGGCCTTCCAATCCTTGCACAAGCCGGCGGCGCCGGTGGTCAAGGACTCCACCTGGCCCAAGACGGACATCGACCGCTTTGTCCTGGCCAAATTGGAAAGCAACCAGATGACGCCGAACGGACCGGCGGAAAAGGAAGCGTTGCTCCGACGGGCCAGCTACGACCTCATCGGGTTGCCGCCCTCGGTCGACGAGATCAACGCCTTCCTGGCCGACACTTCCCCCAAGGCTTTTGAGAAGGTCATCGATCGGCTGCTCGATTCCCCGCAATATGGTGAACGCTGGGCCCGGCACTGGCTGGATTCAGCCCGCTACAGCGACACCACCGGACTTGTCGGCGATGGCGGCAAATCGCGTTTCGCCGATTACCGTTACGAATATGCCTGGACCTATCGGGACTACGTGATCCGCGCCCTGAATGAAGACAAGCCATATAATCAGTTCCTGATGGAGCAGCTCGCGGCGGACCAGCTCCCCGGGGTCGCCACGAACGACTGGCGCCTCGCCGCCCTGGGCTTCATCACCGTGGGCAAGCGCTTCGAGAATCCGGACGACCAGATCGACGAGCAGATCGACACCACCACCAAGGCGATGCTGGGACTGACCGTCTCCTGCGCCCGCTGCCACGACCACAAATTCGATCCCATCCCCACGGCCGACTATTATTCACTTCATGGCGTCTTCGCCAACCTGTCCGAACCGATAGAGACCCCGGAAATCCCGTGTCAATTCGATCCCTCGGCGCGCGACGACTTCGAGCAGAAGCTCGCGGACCTGGAGAAGAAGAACCGCGATATACTTTACAGCGCCATTCACAAGATCATCGCGGATTTCCAGGCCCGTTCCGAGGGCTACCTGATGGTGCTGGCGATGAAACCACGGACCGTCGAGCGCTCCGACGTCGCGAAATCCTACCACGTCAACGGTGATGACTATCACGTGAAGGAAGTGCTCCGCTCGATCCGGCTGGGACCGGACAACCCGGTATTCGGCCCCTACGCCCGGCTCGCCCGATTGTCGACCAACGAGTTCGCCGAAAAAGCGCCCGAGACCCTGGCGAAGGCCCTCTCGGACCACAAGGTCACTGTTAATCGCCTGGTCGCGGAAGCACTGGTGGGCAAGAAGCCCCAATCCTTGCGCGAGGTGGCGCAAATCTATGCCGGCCTGATGTCGAAAGTCTCGTCACAGACGGCCGAACTGATCCGATATCGCCGCACGGGCGCCGATCCTGCGGGCTTTTCTGACCCGGCGGTGGCCGAACTCATCGAATCGGCCTGCGTGATACCCTCCGAGAAATCCATCGAAACCACGGAAAAACTCTCAGCCTACCTGAGCGGTGCCATGGCGAAGAAATCGGGCCAGGCTCCGCCACCGTTTGAACCGAAGACCGCCGACAGCTTCATTTTTTCCTCCATCAACCAGCTGCGCCTGACCCATCCGGGCGCACCCGGCCGGGCCATGCTCGTCGCAGACAAGCCAAAACCCGCCGAGAGTTATATCTATATCCGGGGCAACCGGAACAAGAAGGGGGCAGCCGTTCCCCGCCGATTCCTGGAAATCCTGAGTGAAGGCGACCGCCAGCCCTTCACCCATGGCAGCGGACGGCTCGACCTCGCGCGCGCCATTGGCAGTCCCTCGAATCCATTGACCGCCCGGGTGGCAGTCAATCGCATTTGGATGCATCACTTCGGCGAAGGCATCGTCCGGACCGCGGACGACTTCGGGAACATGGCGGACAAACCCAGCCATCCGGAACTATTGGACTACCTCGCGGCGAAATTCATCGAGGACGGCTGGTCGATGAAGAAGCTGCATAAGGAGATCATGCTCTCCGCGGTTTACCAGTTGGGCAGCGACAACAATCCGGCCTTTGAGGCCAAGGACCCGGGCAATCGCCTGCTGTGGCGGGCCAACGTTCGGCGGCTGGATTTCGAGGCCATCCGGGATTCCCTCGTGCTGCTTACCGGGGAAATGGACCAGTCCATGGGCGGCAAGCCGGTCAACCTGACCGACGAGCCCTATAGCTACCGTCGCAGCATCTATGGTTACGTTGACCGCCGGAAGCTATCGGACCTGATGTCCCAATTTGACTTTAGCGATCCCGAGATGGCCAACACCCGGCGCATCAGCACCATCGTTCCACAGCAGGCCCTGTTCTTCATGAATAGCCCGATGTCCGTGGACGTGGCCCGGCACGTGATGGACCGGGCTGAAGTCGGCGAAGCCACCAACGACGACCAACGCGTCACGGCGATTTACCGGGTCCTGTTCCAGCGCAAACCCCAGGCGCGCGAGATCCTCTGGGCGCGCGAATTCATAGCCCGCGCCGAACCGCTGCACTCGGAAAGCGGCAAATTCAAGCTGCCGGCCACGGCTTCCACCACGCCCCGGAAACGGAACGAGGGGAAGAAACCCCGGGAGATGAAGGACAAATACGCCGTCGTTCAAAACCAGGGGGAAAAGGTGGTCCGCGCCAACCTGACCGCCTGGGAAAGCTATACCCAAGCCCTGCTCTGCTCGAACGAATTCGCGTATATTTATTGAGGGTGGGAAAGCGGGCGGTCGGCGAAACGGTTCGGCATGGGTTTCCTCAAACCTGTCGGACTGCCAAGAGAATCCGTCGCCGGGGCAACGCGACAGCGTCCCAGCGAAGCAGCCTGGTTTATTCCGGGCAACGGGTGTGGGAGGACGATGGGTATGACGAGAGCGCCGGCCGTCGTGGAGTGCAGGGGCAAGCAACGCGCGATACCACTTTGGCAAGTCGTGTCGTGCCTGAAGTCATATAGGACAATCGAACTCATACCACGCTCCAAAACGGTGTCGTCGCTGCGCTTTGCCACCGCACTCCACGACGCTTCGCGCTTCGATGGGCCGGTGGTCTATTCGGGGCAACGAGTCTTCAAGACCCACCGGTAAACCAAAACGGCGGACTGCCGCACTCCGGGACGCTTCGCGCCGTTCCCGGCGCCAACGCTTTGCCCGGTTGTCCATATTGCTCAACACGCCTGTTGGCTCGACCTCTATCCGGGCAATTCCTTGCCGCCTCTCTTCCAGACCGGTAGCCTTGACCCTCTTTTGACGGGCTACCGTCCAACCATGAGGTTCCAGGGACTCGATTTACTGCGCGCTGCCGCCATTTTGCTCGTCCTGGGACGGCATTTTGAGAAGGCCCTGGAGGACTATGCCCCGATCCACGCTGCCCCCTTCCTGGAAGCTTGGCGTCACGGCGGATGGGTGGGAGTGGATCTGTTCTTCGCATTGAGCGGATTTCTGATCGGCAACCTGCTGGTGACGGAATGGCGGAAGACGGGTTCGATCAGGCCCGGACGTTTCCTCGCACGGCGAGCCTGGAAGATTGTCCCTCCCCTGTACCTGATGCTGGGATTGACCGTGGCCCTGCGATGCACCTTCCGGCCCCTGGCGGTGGTGGCGCGGGAAGCCCTGGTGGATGCGGCGTTCTTAACTAATTATTTACTGGGCGCCTGGGCGCATACATGGTCGCTGGCGCTGGAGGCGCACTTTTACCTCCTGCTCACCCTGGTGGCCGCCTGGCTATTGCGCGGGCGCCAACGGCTGGGGCCGTTCGTTTGGACGCTGGCTGGACTGGCCGCCTTGGTGCTGGCCATCCGCGCCTGTTTTCCGGCCACCGGTGAGCCCATGTCCCAGCAATACTTCTTCCTGGAGTTCCCGACCCATCGGCGCATCGATTCGCTTCTTATCGGAGCGCTGCTGGCGTGCGCTTATTCCACGGAGGCCATCAGGGCGCGCGCCGCACGCATTGACGCCCATTGGTATCTGTTGGTGGGAATGGCCTTTTTAGCGCCGGCCTTCTGGATCTCAGACCGTTTGTTTCTGGGGTCCCCCTTGGGATTCACCTGGATTCAGGCAGGCACTTCGTCACTGGTGGCTTGGGCTTTGCTGAAGGCTCCCACGCCGGGCTTCCTCGCCGCATCCGCAGCCGCCTTGGGACGCCATTCATACTGTATCTATCTTTTCCATTACCCTCTTTTTGGGCTCTGGGCCAAGCTACGGACCCGCTTCCATTGGGACCACGTTTATCTCGAACTAATGACCGTGAGCGTGCTCGTGGTCGGAGTGGGGGTGGCGATTTCGCTCCTCTGGGAAGCCCCCTTGCTCCGGCTCAGGGAGAGATTTTTCCCCGCCACTCCGGCGCGGACAATTTGATTCGCCGACGGTAAGTGAAGATGTCACGAGCACCCGCGCCGGGAGAATTCTGCCCGCTTTTATTCAAAGGATTTTCACTCGCGCACGTATTTTCCCACTGGCCTTTCGCATTTTGCTGCCAATTCTTACAGGATGCACCGCCTGTTGCGCGCACTGCTCGGATTATCCATTCCAGCAGCGGCTTTAGCCGCCGAGCTGCCGCCCGTCCCTACCCATCCCACCCGCTCGCTTTTCGATGGCCGCACGCTGGCTAATTGGGAGGGTGATCCAAAACTCTGGCGGGTGGAAAACGGCCTGATCGTAGGCGGATCACTGAAAGAGACGGTTACCCATAACGATTTCCTCGCCTCCAACGACCACTTCACCAACTTCGTCATCCGGCTCAAGTTCAAGCTCACGGGCACGGGCTTCGTGAACAGCGGCGTCCAGATCCGCAGCGAACGGGAACCCAACAGCCCGGAGATGGCCGGATACCAATGCGACATTGGCGATCCCAATTGGTGGGGCAGCCTCTATGACGAGTCCCGGCGCAACAAGGTTTTGGCTTGGTCGGACATGGCTGCCTTGGAGCCAATGCTCCATCGCGATGACTGGAACGACTACGTCATCCGTGCGGACGGAACGCGGATCACCACTTGGATCAACGGTGTGCTCGGGATGGACTATTTCGAGGTCGACCCGTCGATTATTGGCAGCGGCCGCATCGGTTTTCAAATCCACGGTGGCGGGGCTGCCGAAGCCTATTTCAAAGATATCACGATCGAGGAACTGCCCGTCCGGCCCAAGGCGGTGGGAGCCGCCCAGCCTCCCCCCCTGCCCCATCCTTCCCCGCTGACGCCGGAGGAAGAGCAGGCCAGCTTCAGTGTGCCGCCTGGTTTCAAAGTAGAGTTGGTGGCCGCTGAGCCGGAAGGTGGAAAGTTCGTCGCTGTCTCGTTCGACCACGCCGGACGCATGTGGACGATGACTGCGCTGGAATACCCACTCGACGCAAACGAAACGCCTGCGGAAGCCAAGGCCCTCTTCGGCCGGGGCGGCAAGGATCGGGCGCTGGTTTTCGACACTCCCACGCGACTCGGGCGCCAGAAAGCCCGGACGTTCGCCGAAGGTTTGGCCATACCGCTGGGGCTCCTGCCGTATAAAGACGGCGCGTATGTCCAATACGGACCGGAAATCCGGTTCTACCAGGATAAAGACGGTGACGGTAAAGCGGACGGCTTTACTCCCGCCTTGACCGGCTTCGGGTATGAAGACTCGCATTTGTTTCCCCACCAGTTTACCCGGGCGCCGGGTGGCTGGTTGTGGATGGCCCAAGGCGCTTTCAATTATTCGAAGGTCAAAACCACGGGTACGCCCGGCTCGGTCACTGAATTCAACCGTACCAAGCTCGCCCGGTTTCATCCGGACGGCAGCCAGTTTGAAATCATAGGCTGGGGGCCGTGTAATATCTGGGGCTTGGTGATGGATCGCTTTGGCGAGACGTTTATCCAGGAAGCCAACGACCAAGGCTGGCCCATGATGCCGTTCCTCGAAAGCGGCTCCTATCCGCTCTGCGGCGAAGATGTTCCCCGGCCTTATGCCCCGCCGTTTCCCAAGACCGGTGAGCGCGAAATGGGCGGCACCGGTTTGAGTGGGCTCGCCCTGAGCGAAGGCGCGGATAGTTTCCCTGGCGTGTGGCATGATGTCTTTTTTCTCGCCAATCCGATCACCGAGCGCATCCAGGCCATCCGGCTGCATCGCGGATCGGCGGGCGACACGCAAGGCGATTTCGGCAATGGCTGGCGGCTGGAACACCTGCCGGATTTCGTGACGACCAGCGACTCCTGGTTCCGCCCGGTGGCCATGACCTTTGGCCCGGACGGCTGCCTCTACATCGTGGACTGGTATAATAAGATCATTTCCCACAACGAAGTGCCCCGGAACCACCCGGAACGCGACAAAACCCGCGGCCGCGTGTGGCGCGTCCGGCACGAATCCCAGCCGGAACGGCCCAATTTGCCCGACCTATACAAGGCATCCGAAGCCGAGTTGCTCACTCACCTCAACGCCGCCGATACCTGGGAAGCGAATGCCGCCTGGCAGGAGATTTCCGATCGCCAGGCGGTCGGCCTGGCACCCCAGTTGGCCAGCCTCGTCACCGATGAACAGGGCGCGCCGGACCTGCGCATCCGGGCGCTGTGGTGCCTGGAAAACCTAAGCAAGGCCACCGTCCCGCAACTCCAGCAGCTCGCCAAATCCAAGCATCGTTCCATCCGCAAGGAAGCGCTCCGGGTCATGGGTAATAATACTTTCCCGGCGAATGAAGTGTTCGCCCTGGCCAACGAACACCTAACCGATCCCGACCGCCTGGTTCGCCAGGAGGCCATGCGCGCCCTGGCCCGCCTCGTGGAACGCATCGAAACCTCCCTGGATCGAACCCCCGCCTCGGGCGTGATCGCCGACCAAGCCGCCTTGAACCTGCTCCAGGCGGCCGCTGCGGCTCCCGATGGCGACTGGGCCAAGGCCCCGCGGTATTTCCGCGATTTCGAACGCTATATCATCCGCCGGGTGCTGGAAAAATATCCGCAACGGCTCATCGGCGCATTGGGTAGCAACGGGCCCAAAGTTTCTGCCGAAGCGAAGGCCTTCGCAGCTATTACGGTCGGCGGCACGGATGGCGCCAAGCTGCTAGCTGGCACCTTAGGGTCACTCCCCCGCGGCCTGACCACCGATGAACTCGTCCTCCTGGCTTCCGTTCCCAATGATCCTACGGCCCACGCCACACTTGAGAAAGCGTTGGGCGACGCAGGCACCTTACGTTTGCTTTATGACAACCGCACCCGGATTCCCGATCACGCGGCGCTGGCTCCCTTGCTGACCAGCGCGGCCAAGCAATTGCTGGCCAAGGATGGCTCCGACGCCAACCAGGACCTGATGGTACGCTTGGCCACCGGATTTCATCTCACCGGATTGGAAAGCGAACTCATCACCGCCGCAACCAAGCCCAACATAAAACCCGAAGGCGCCCTGGCAGCCATCCGGGCGTTGCGCGAATCTGGTTCGACGCGGGTGGACGTGTTGCGCCAATTGGCGTTCAACGGCAATGACGCGGTCCGGCGCGAAGCCGTGCTCGCCCTCGCCGCTTCCAAAAGCGATGCCGCCGTTCCCGCGTTGCTCGATGCCTGGCCGAATCTAACCCCCGCCCTGCGCAAGGTGGCGGTTGATCGCCTCGCCAGTTCGGCGGGCAGTGCCAGGGGTCTCCTCGACGCGGTTAAGAAAGGAGCCATTGCCACGGATGAACTCGACGGCTATTCGCTGGAGAAACTCGCCACCGTCCTGCCTGGCGATGCCCAGGTGAAGCAGTTGCAAATCGAAATCGGAAACACCCTCCGCCCGGTCCTGCACCTTGATGGAGGTGACGATGATTATATTGATACCGATCTGACCCTCGATGGCCCATTCACGGTGGAAACCTGGGTGAAACTCGATCCCGGCATCGCCAACACCGACTCCTTGATCGGCAGCCCGACAGGCCTGGACGCCAACTTCTTTGACAGCCGTTTCCGGGTCTATGTGGGAGGTTCCATCCATGACGCCGTCGTGGCCAAAAAACCTATGACCGCCGAGGTCTGGACTCACATCGCCTTTACGCGCGATGCCGAAGGACGGTTCCGAATCTACCTCAATGGCGAACTCGACAACACGAGCGAGCAGAAGGATCCCACGAAGTATGAGCACGAAGCTGTGGGACGCTCGAATCCCAGCGGAGGCACGGGGGGTGAGTTTGCGGAATACCGGGTCTGGAAAGTGTGCCGGACGGCCGACGAAATCCGGGCGAGTGCGAACCTGATTCTCGATGCCCAGGCGGCTGGTTCCGATCTCGTGTATCTCGGTACCGGCGAGAACTGGGGCAAACTCCACGGGAAAGCCAGACTCAATCGCACTTCGGATCTTCCCTCGGTTATTACTGCGGCGGAAGCCAAGGTCTTGGAGGCCAAGTTTGCGCAGATTCGAGCGTTGGCCAATCAACCCGGCGATCTAGCCCGTGGACGGGTGGTCTTCACGGGGACCTGCGGCGTGTGCCACACGATCAAGGGCGAGGGCGGAAAGATCGGCCCGGTGCTCGACGGTGCGGGCGCGAATGGCGTGGAAGCACTGCTGCGCAACATCCTGACTCCCAATGCAGCGATGGAGGCCGGTTACCGTCGCTTCCGGGTGGAGACGGCGGACGGGGATGTTGTGGAAGGTTTGTTGGCGGGCCAGGACGCCGACTCGGTGACGTTGCGCCAACCCAATACCGAGGACCAAAAGTTCCTCCGCACGAAGCTCAAACGCGCGGGATTCCAAAAAACCAGCATCATGCCCGAGGGATTGATGGATGGCCTTCAGCCGGGCCAGATCTCCGATCTCTTTGCCTATTTGAAGACGTTGCGTTAAAAACCGGTCTGAACCATTGCGTAAGAATTTTCGTTGCTTCAGGAAGAGTCCCAATTCGGAGAAATAAATAAGATGACCTCATCCCTGTCCCGCCGCCGTTTTATCAAGCGGACCGGCCAAGCTGCCATCGGGGTAAAGCTGCTCAGCTACGCCGGCCCGGCCTGGGCGGTGTCCCCGAACGAGAAACTGAACATCGCCATGATCGGCACCGCCAACCAGGCGCGCTACGACTTGGACAATGTGGCCAGCCAGAACATCGTCGCTCTCTGCGATATCGATGAAAACCTGCTGAACGCCGCGAGCCAAAAATATACGTCGGCGCAGAAATTCGCGGACTATCGGAAAGCGCTCGAACTCAAGGAAGTCGACGCCGTGGTCATTGGAACGCCCGACCACACCCATGCGGTGATCACCGCTGCCGCCCTCCATTCCGGGCGCCATGCCTATTGCGAAAAGCCTCTGGCCCGTTCCATTGGCGAAGTCCGCAAAGTGACGGAACTGGCCCGCCAGAAGGGTCTCACGACTCAAATTGGCACCCAAATCCACGGCGGCGACAATTACCGCCGCGTGGTGGAACTGATCCAGGGCGGTGCCATCGGCAGCGTTAGCGAGGTGCATGTGTGGGTGGGCGGAGGATTCGGAGGCAAGAAGCGTTCGACGGCGACTCCGCCAGTACCCAAGAATATTAATTACGATCTTTGGCTGGGGCCGGTGGAATACCGTCCTTACGAGCCGGAGTACCTCCCCTTTTACTGGCGCGATTGGTGGGTTTTTGGGGGCGGCACGCTGGCCGACCTGGGATGCCACCACGTGGATCTTTCCCATTGGGCTCTGGGCATCCGCGCCCCCCGCAAGGTCCGTGTTGTTGATGGCCCGAAGCCCGATCCAGAATGCCCGCCCACCTGGTTGATCGTGGAGTACGAATACGCACGTCCCAGCGGAACCGGTGGCAAAGCTACGGAGCCCATAAAGCTCACGTGGTACCATGGCGACAAACGACCCCATCATTTCGCCGACGGTCAGTTGCCGAAATGGGGCAACGGAACGCTCTTTGTCGGAACCAAAGGCATGTTGCTCGCAGACTACGACCGGCACGTCCTGCTACCCCAGAAGGCCTTCGCTGGTTTCCAAGCCCCGGCACCGTTTATCCCGAAGTCGATTGGGCATCACAAGGAATGGATCGAAGCCTGCAAGGGCCGTGGCAAGCCCCTGTGCAATTTCGACTACTCCGGGCCTCTCACCGAAGCGGTGTTACTGGGGAATGTGGCCTTTCGCACGGGCAAGGAACTCGAATGGGACGCCAAAAACATGCGAGCCAAGAACGCCCCGGAGGCGGACGAATTCATCCAGTATAAGTACCGCGAAGGTTGGTCGCTGTAGTGGGGTCGGGAGTGGACATTTTTCGGTGAGCAGGGGGGTATTCCCCCTGTTCAAAACTAATCTATCCGTGTTGCCTCCGAGAGCCGGACGGGCGCCATCGCTGTAACCGGCTGCACGCTACCCAGGGTCCCACGGATGAATTCGTGTGCCAAAGCGCTGAGGCGCTACTACCGCCCCGCCGATATGGGCTGGTGATTCAATCGGCGCTCAGGCAGGATCTGGGCACACTTTTCACCATCAACGACATGAAATCGAGCCATCGGCCTCTTTGGCATTCCTTGTTATCCGCCACTACTGTCACCCTCATGATCACCTCCGCCCATGGGCAAGGCTCTGAAAAGCAGGAGACCAAGGGCACTTCCATCCTCGCGCCAGGGGCCAAGCTTGAGAAGCTGCCCGGAGAATATGTCTTCACTGAAGGTCCCGCGACCGATTCCCACGGCAATGTCTACTTCACGGACCAGCCGAACGACCGGATCGTGAAATGGAATGCGGCGGACGGAACCGTTTCGGACTGGCTCAAACCGAGTGGCCGGGCCAACGGACTGATCTTCGACCGCAAGGGCAACCTCATTGCCTGCGCCGACGAGAAGAACGAGCTTTGGTCTATAGCACCGGATAAGAAGGTCACGGCCCTGCTCAAGGACTTCGGCGGCAAGTTATTGAACGGACCGAACGACGCGTGGATCCGTCCCGACGGCGGACTCTACTTCTCGGATCCCCTCTACGCCCGCGACTACTGGCAACGCAAGCCGGACATGCAACAGCCCGGGCAGTATGTCTATTTCCTGCCCAAGGGAGCCTCCGTTCCCGTCCCGGTTGTCACCGATTTCAAGCAACCCAATGGGCTCATCGGAACGCCGGATGGCAAAACGCTTTACATCGCAGACATCGGCGCAGGCAAATCGTACGCCTATGACATCCAGAAGGACGGTTCGCTGGCCAACAAACGCCTTTTCTGCAATTCCGGGTCGGACGGCATGACGATCGATAACGAAGGCAATGTCTATCTCACCGGGCGCGGGGTGCTGGTCTTTGACAAAACCGGGAAGCAGATCGAACAGATCCCAGTGGCCGAATCGTGGACCGGCAACGTGACTTTTGGGGGCAAGAACCGCGACCTTCTCTTCATCACGGCGAGCAAGCACATCTATGGCATCCAGACCCGGGTCAAGGGCGTGGGCAGCCAATAGGACGGGATCGACAATTGATTATATGCGCTCAAAGTAGCGCTGCTTTTCCCAGTCAGTCACGGCATCGGCGAAGGACTGGACTTCCAGGCGGGCGTGGTGGACATAGAAATTCACCACCTCATCGCCAAACGCCGCACGGGCGAAAGCACTGCCGTCCAGCAAGTCCGCCGCGTCCCGCAAGCTCGACGGCAATCGTGCGAGTTTAGGGTCGATATAGGCATTGCCGTGGTATTCCGGACCACAATCGAGCCCTTCCGACACGCCCGCCAGGCCGGCGGCGATCATTCCGGCGAAGGCCAGGTACGGGTTGGCGTCGGCGCCGGGCATGCGGTTTTCCAGGCGGAAGGAATTCTTGTGGCCCACGATGCGGAATCCGCAGGTCCGGTTGTCGCCGGACCAGGCCATGCGCGTGGGCGCCCAGCTTCCGGCCTGGTAACGTTTATAACTATTAATCGTGGGGGCGTAGAAAAGGCATAGCTCCGGCGAATACTTCATGAGGCCGCCCAGGAACTGGCGGAATAGCAGGGAACCGGCTCCGGCCGCCTCGTCCCAAAAGAGATTCGCCCCGTCCCGCCAGAGGCTCATATGAATATGGCAGGAATTGCCCGCCTCGGTCGGGGCATATTTGGCCATGAAGGTCACGGCCTTGCCGTGCTGCTCGGCGATCTCGCGCACGCCCTGCTTGAACACGAGGTGGCGGTCCGCCATTTCCACGGGCCTGGTATAGATAAAATTCAGCTCGTGCTGGCCGCGGCTCCATTCGCCCTTGCTGCTCTCGATGGGCACCCCCGCCGCGTTCATGCCGTTGCGGATGGCCCGCATCAAGGGCTCATCGCGGGTCGGCTGCATGACGTGGTAATCGATCCGGTAATCACTGGAGGGCTTCAGGTCCCGGTAACCGGCGACATGGGCTTCGTGATAGGTCTGGTTGAAAAGGTAAAACTCCAGTTCGCTCGCGCAGTAACACGTCAGGCCCTTGCCTTGCAGGCGCTCGATCTGTCGGTGCAGCACCGAACGGGGGGCTTCGCCCACCCGAGTCCCATCGTGGTGCATGAAATCGCAGACCACCAGCGCCGTTCCCGGCTGCCAGGGGAGTATCCGTATTGAACCCATGTCGGGTCGCATCTCAAAATCGCCAAAGCCCTTATCCCAACTGGCCACGGCGAAGCCATCCAGCGGATCCATATCCATGTTCACCGTGAGCAGATACTGGCAGGCGTGGGTGCCATGCCGGACAACACCGTCGATGAAATGAGTGGCCACGAACCGTTTGCCCACCAAACGCCCGAAGGGATCCGGCGCGGCCACGATCACGGTGTCGATGCTCCCAGAGGCGACCAGGGCTTGGAGTTCGGTGAGGTCCATAGTGTGTATTCTTAAAGGGGAACTATCGCGACAGTATCGCTAGCCACCGCAACGCGGCAAGTTTGGGCAACGGTTTTGGTGAATCTTGGAGGATTCAATCCGCGTTACTCGGCTACGTACACGTTCTTCACTTCGGTATAACCTTCCATGGCGGCCATGCCCAGGTCTCGGCCGATGCCGCTGGCCTTGTAACCCCCAAAGGGCGCTTCCACGTGGACGCTGTTGTGGCAATTAACGCTGAGCACCCCGCTTTGCACCGCCCGGGTTACGCGCAGCATGCGGCGCACGTCGTTGGTCCATACGGACCCACTTAAGCCAAAGGGCGAATTATTCACTTCGCGCAGCATGTCGGCCTCGTTGTCAAAGGGCACAATGCACACCACCGGGCCAAAGATTTCTTCCCGCCAGCAACGGTCATTCTGGCCCACTCCCAATAAAACGGTGGGCGAAAGGTAAGCTCCCGTGGCCAACGCACGGTCTCCGCCAATGGCCACTTTACTGCCGGCGGATTTGGCGTCGGCCAAATAGGCTTCGACCGATTTTCGCTGCGCTTCGGACGACAAGGGTCCGAGTTGGGTTTCTTCCTTGGCGGGGTCGCCTGTCACGAGTTTTCCCGTCGCGGCCACGAAGCGCTCCACAAAAGATTCGTATATGCCGCGCTCAATGAACATGCGGCTGCGGGCGCAGCAATCCTGGCCGGTATTGGCGAAAACGCTCATGGGCGAACTTTCCGCCGCCCGCTGCCAATCGGAGTCCGCGAAAACGATATTGGGTGACTTGCCGCCAAGCTCGAGGGATACGCGTTTAATGTCGCGCGACGCCAGTTCCATGATTCGACGGCCGATTTCTGTGGAACCTGTGAAGGAAATCTTGCGAATCAACGGATGAGTCACCAAGGCATCACCCACGGCGGAACCCGATCCAGATAGAACCTGAAGCACGCCCGCGGGCAAACCTGCCGCGTGGGCAATCTCGCCCAAGGCCAGGGCCGTCAGCGGCGAGATCGAGGCCGGCTTCAAAACGACCGTATTGCCAGCCGCCAACGCGGGCGCCGCCTTCCAGGCGGCAATCGGGAACGGAAAATTCCACGGTACAATGGCCGCCACCACACCCATGGATTGGCGCAGGGTGAAATCGAATCCTCCCCGGGCCACCGGGATCGTCTGGCCATAGAACTTGGTGACCGCTCCGGCGTAATACTCGAAAATCCGGGCGCCCAGCGCCACTTCGTCGCGGGCATCGGCGATGGGCTTGCCGATCTGTTGCATCTCGAACTGGGCGAGATATTCGAGATTCTCGCGCAGGAGCCGGGCTATATTATACAGCACCTCGGCGCGCTTGCCCGGGGCCAGGTCGCGCCAGCCACCATCCCACGCCCGCTGGGCGGACTCGACCGCGGCATTGACGTCCGCGACGTCCGCCGCCGCCACTTCCGCGAAGGGCTGGGCGGTGGCCGGATTGATCAGGACCGAAACGCGGCCGGAGGTGGAGTTGCGCCGGGAACCGTCGACAAAGAGTTGCGTGGGAAGCTTCATGTATCGGAAAACCAGGGGCGATTATTCTTCTTCGTTATAAATAGTAGGCGGTCCCTTGAACCGCCATTGTTCCAGGCCGAACCAGACGGCCAGCAAAAGCACGAGCGCGGCGGCGCCAATCCACATCCCCTGCTCGTTGGGCGGCTGCACGCCAATGACAATGAGGAAGAGACAACCCAGGATGGCGAGCATGGACAGGGGACGGTACCACGAACCCAGGTTCCAGGGGCCAAAGCGCACCCAGGTGCGATTGAGCGCGTAACACCCGGCCGCAATCGGAATCACGTACGAGATATAGAGGAATACCGTGCCAATCGCCGCGATGGTGGTATAAGGAACAAAGATCGTGAACAACGCGGCAATCGTCGCGGCCGCCCAGACCGCCGCCGAGGGCGACCGCGTCTCGGGATTCACGTGGCTTAGCCAGCGCGAACCGGGCAACCCGCCATCGCGGGCAAAAGCAAACGTCATCCGGGATGACGAAGTCAGCGCCGCTAAACCGCAAAGATATTGCACCCAGATGATGCAGCCCAGCAAGCCATTGGCGACCCATGGTGGGAGTACCTTGCGCATGACCCAGGGCACGACGTTCGCCCCTTGTTCGACGCCTTCACGCAGATCGGGTATCGCGAGGAGAATCGCACAGATCATGATCCAGCCAAAAACGCTCGATACCCATACCGAGCGGATGATGCCGCGCGGCACGTTCCAGGCGGCGTTGTGGGTTTCCTCGGCGGTATGCGCCGAAGCATCGAATCCAGTAATCGTATAAGCGGGCAGCAGAAATCCGAGGGCAAAGAGCCAGGCAACACTGGCCTGCTTGGGGTAGGTGGGGCCTTCGGTGGGCAAGCCGCTAAAATTGGTGAAGGTCCAAAGGCGCGACCAATCGAAGTGCTTGGTGCCAATCATCAGGGCTCCGGTCAGGAAGACCGCGAGCACCAGGATCAGCCAACCACTTAGATTCGTTAGCCAGGTGGTGAGCCGGATTCCGAAATGATTCAAAAGCGCCTGGGACAGTGTCATCCCCACCACGACCCACATCTTGACGGCGGATGAAGGATTAAAGTCAAAGACCGATGCGGCGAAATCGAAGGTCCCGGCGTTAATCGCGCCCAGCACGGTAACCAACCCTGCAAGATTGAACCAGGCTGTCGCCCAACCGCAGCCCCGGCCCCCCAGAATGCACCCCCAGTGGTATAGCCCGCCCGCCGTGGGAAACGCCGACGCGATCTGGCCCATCGCCAACGCCACTGCCAACGAGAATAGGCACACCAAGGGCCATCCCAAACCAATGCTCGCGCCACCCGCCCCACCCAACCCGACATGGAAGGAGGTGATTCCTCCCGCCATGATGCAGATGATGGAGAGTGAAATCGCAAAATTGGCAAACCCACTCATCCGCCGCGAAAGCGATGGCTCGTAGCCAAGTTTCCGCAGCAGCGCCTCGTCGTCGGAGGGGGATGGAGGAATCGGATTCACTTCGGTCGGATTCGACGCCTCCTTACATGACTTCCAAGTACAGGTTCCGCAAATCGTCCAGTGTCACCGGCACGGCGTTGGTCTTGTGGCAGGGATCATCCCAAGCTTGCGCGGCAAGGGCGTCGATTTTGGCGGGATCCGCTCCATGCGCACTCAATTTGCCGGAGATTCCAATCGATTCGAGAAACTTGGCGATGAACTCGATGGTAGCCTGATCAGCTGCGGTGTCGCTGACTGACATGACTTCCAGGCCGCAAGCGATACCCACGCGTCGATACAGCCCCGGCTTTTTCTTCGCACAGAACTTCATGCCCGCCACCAGGCACAGCGCATTGGCCAAGCCATGGTGCATGCCGAACAGTGTCGACAACGGATGGGCGAGCGAATGGACCACGCCCAGGTCCTTCTGGAACGCCACCGCACCCATGGCGGCTGCCACCAGCATTTTTCCGCGGGCATCCATGTCTCCGCCATCGCGGCAGGCTTTGGGAAGCGCCTCCACGACCAACCGCACACCTTCGAGTGCGATGCCGTCGCACATGGGATGGAACGCCGGACAGGTGTAGCTCTCGATGCAGTGAGTTAACGCATCCGCTCCGGTCGCAGCGGTCAGTTTCGGCGGCAATCCGCGTGTCAGTTCGGGATCAAGGATGACCGTTTTGGCAAGCAACTCCGGATGAAAAATCACCGCTTTGCGGTGCGTGGCATCCAAGGTGATTACGGAGCTGCGACCTACTTCGCTACCCGTGCCCGCAGTCGTGGGAATGGCCACAAAAGGAGGTAAACCGCTCCAATCCGGCTCGTCGTAGAACTTCCCGAGGTCAAAACCCGGGCGTTTTACG
>DATJII010000288.1:0-19765 GCA_035493435.1 Candidatus Limnocylindria bacterium
GCCTTGAGACCCAAACAGCACAATGAACGAAAGTCCCGCCACGATCGGCGAGATGGCAAACGGCAAATCGATCAATGTCAGTAGCAATGCTTTCCCGCGAAAATTATATTTCCCGATGGTCCAGGCGGCCGCGATGCCAAAGAGCGCGTTGCAGGGGACGGAAATCGCCGTGATCAGGACGGTCAACTTGATGGCCGACAGTGTGTCGGGCTCCGTCAACGCGAGGCGATAGGTGTCGAGGCCCTTGCGCAGGGATTCGAACATCACGTTGACCATCGGTAGGACGAGAAACAAGGCGACCCAGGTGGCCGCCAGCGTGATGAGTATCCGTCGGGTCCACGAACTTTCCTGGATACCAGGTGTTTTCGCGGTATCCGTTTTGGGTCGTCTGGAGACAAAGCCGGCCATGGACTTTAGCGTTGAAAGCGACGGGTTAGGGCTTCGACGAGGTTGATGGCTCCCAGACAGGCGAAGGAGGCCACCATGAGGAACACGGCGATCGAAATCGCCCCGGCGTAGTTATACTCGTCCAACCGCTCGACGATGAGCATGGGGGCGATTTCGGTCTTTTTCTGGATGTGGCTGGAGACGAAAACGATGCTGCCGTACTCGCCCAGCGAACGCGCGAAGGCGAGGGTAAAACCCGTCACGATACTCGGAATGAGCGGCGGCAGAACCACACTCCAAAAGGTGCGAAGCCGTCCTGCGCCGAGCGTGGCAGCCGCCTCCTCCACGTCGCGTTCCATGGTTTCCAGTACGGGCTGGACGGTGCGAACGACAAAGGGAAATGAAACGAAGATGAGGGCGATCACGATCCCTGTTCGCGAGTAGAGCAAATCGAGGCCGGTTGGCCCAAAATAATGCCCCAGCCGACTGCCCGGCGCGAAAAACTGACCAATCCAGCCGTTCTTCGCGTAGATGCTGGCGATCGCCAAACCACCCACGGCTGTCGGCAAGGCAAACGGGAGATCGACCAGGCCATCCATCAGCCGCCGGAAAGGAAACTTGTAACGGGAAAGGACCCAAGCCAGCAGGAGGCCACCCACCACGTTCACCGCTGCCGCGAGTAGCGAGGCTCCAAACGACAGCTTGTAGGCGGCGATGGCGCGTTCGGTCCAAACGAATTTCCAGAAGTCACTGAACGAAATATTCAGCGTGCGAAGAACCAGCCCTCCCAAGGGAATGAGCACCACCGCGCTCAGGTAAAACAGGGTAAACCCGAGCGTGAGCCCAAATCCGGGCAGTGCGTTGCGGCTCTTGTTGGACATCAAGGAAACAGGGCGAGGGCGCGATGTGCCAGAAACGTGCTGCTAGCAGAGCCTGTCCGCCCAGCGGATGGCAAGCCAACCATGTTCACTGCGTCGTGAAAAAAGATCGAGAGCCCCTTGGAACGAGTCTTGAATCCGCCTCGGAAGAGAGCAGTTTGAATCGTTGTAACTTATTGATAGTGAATCGTTAAGTGGCATCGCCGAGTAACTTAAGTGACGTACTAAACATTGAAATGTCCAGTAAGTCAATGTGGATTCTTTTCTCGGGAATGCAAGGGATTCGATTGGGCCGGTTCCGGTCATTGAGTTGGACGAATCGATGATGGTCCCTAACCGGATGAAGAAGAGTTGCCGCCCTTGTTCGCAACCAACCAGGCAAAGGGAAAATCTCGCACTTTGGAGATACGTGCACGCTCCTCTGGCTTAAGGCAAAGCACGACGGCAAAATTGACATCCGAGGCGTAGGCAAACTGGCGTCCCGAGGGAAGGATCAGTGCATTAATCGATTTGAGGACATCAAGATCGAGGTAGTCGTCCTGGTATCGCGGATGGATTGTATGAAGTTCTGAACCAAGGCGGAAAATAACCGTAACCGGTCCCGAATCGCTTCCCCATTCCTCACTGATTTCAGAGGGCGCAAAAGCACCCTCCGAAATTCGCCCCCACTCGGAAAGCGTTTCGATATAGACTTCGTTCCCGGAACAAACATCCGCTTCCGGGTCGCCTTGCCAGACGCGCGATTTGGAAAGCGACAAAAGGAGGACATCTTCCCAGCGCTTGAAGGGTTCACCAGCGTCACTGAAGTCCCGATCATACTCCGCCACGACCTCTCCGGCCGATTCCCCGGCAAAAAAGCCGAACTCCTGATAGAAGCGAACCGTCTCCTCCCGTGAAAGCTTGACGGGCCTGGAGGTTAGTTCATCCCAAAGTCGCTTGAGGTATCCCATAAACGATGGCGCTCCACGACGCTGACGCGTTTGTTATGGCGTTAATGTTAACTCCCCACTTGTTCCGCTAGATCCTCCGCGGGGTAGGTCCAGATCTCGGACAAGGTGGGATGGTAGTGAGGAACCTGGGCCAATTCAGCGACGGTCATGCGCTTGCTCATGGCTACCACGATTTCGTGGATGAGTTCGCCTCCTTGGGGTCCCACGCAGGCGCCGCCCAGGATTTCGCCGGTGTCGGGAGCCGCCATGAGTTTTACGAAGCCTTCCTGTGAACCCAGGATGATCGATTTGCCATGATCGTTGAAGGGGTATTGGGCGGTGACGTATGCGAGGCCTTTGAGCTTGGCTTGGGCTTCGGTCATGCCAACGCACGCCACTTGGGGATCGGAGAATACAATCGAGAGCAATAGCCGGTGATCCATGCGGCGGGGCTTGTGGGGGTGGAGAATATTGTGGGCGGCGATTTCGCCCTGCTGGATTGCGATATGGACGATCTCGTGTGGGCCGCAGCAATCTCCGGCGGCGTAGATATGTTGCTGGGAAGTTTGCTGGTCGGTGGTGGTGACGATCCGCTGGTGGTCGGTCATGACCGCCGCGCGATCCAGGTGTAGTGAGGCTGTATTTTGGATGCGTCCGAGGCCATTCAGGATTTCTTCCACCACCAGTTCCCGTGATTCCCCGTTTTCCGTGAACTGTATCCGCGTGCCCCCAGGGACGCGGTCCACCCGTTCGAGCTTGGTTCGGGTGAGGACCCGGATGCCTTCGCGATGTAGCGCCTTGGTGACCTCGTTGGCCACGTCGGTATCAAAATCCTTGAGTATTTGGGCGCTGCGTTGGATCAGGGTGACCTGTACCCCAAAGCGGGCGAAGTACTGCGCGAATTCGACCGCGACGGCGCCACCGCCGAGGATGGCCAGGGTCTTGGGCAACGTGGTTAGGTTGATCGCGGTGGCACTGGTCAAGTACCCGGCTTCTACCAATCCCGCGACTGGGGGAATGGCTTGGGTTGATCCGGTGGCAATGATGAAGTTTTTCGCGCTGATGGTTCGCCCGTCATCCAAGCGAACTTGGTGCGGATCGATAAATGACGCCATGGCCCGGATGAAAGCAAAACGGCCGTCGCTCAGTTGTTGCCGTCGATACGAAGCGAATTCCTCGATGAGCCGGTCCTTGTGGGCGATTGCTTTGGCGAGGTCCACCGACACCTCAGCCGAGGTGATGCCCCACGACTCAGCCTGGCGGGCGGCTTCCCGCAATTCTGCCGCGTGGAGTAACGCCTTGGTGGGCATGCAGCCGCGCAGGATGCACAGGCCACCGACTTTCTCGCCTCCTTCGATCACCGCACATTTGGCTCCGCCGCTGGCGAGCGTCCGGGCGGCTGCGTAACCCGCGCTGCCACCGCCGAGAATGACTGCATCGAATTCCAAGTCAGGCATGCGAGCAGTCTTGCAGTCGCAGGGCAAAGGGCAAATTTCAATCGCACGCTCGGGAAGGTTAGGGATGTCCGGCAACGAAGTGGGCGTCGATCCGACGTACCTGTCTGGCCATGACATCGGCGGCATCCGCGTCAATGGATTGGACGGCCTGGAGGAGTCGTCGCATCTGGTCGGGTGATAGGCCTTGTTGAATACGTGGACCTTCTTTCATGATCGGGTGGACGACGGTCATGATTTGCCTGAGTTGCCCTTGATCGGCTTGGTCTGAATAGGATTTGAATGCCGCAAAAACGGCTCCCAGATCCCGGGTGGTGAAATAGGCTTTTGGCTGATCCGGCGAGATCCGCTGGATGGCATCAGCCAGGGTATCGCGGGTTCGCGAGGCCGCCGAGAGTTCCGACACCGGGAGGTTGAGAGTCATGGTCCTTTGCAGGCTGTCCTCCAGTGCCTGTCGAAGGGCTGGCAAGGCTTCAACCGCAGACTTCCCTTGGTTGGCCAGGGCCTCGGCGGTGAGCCCGGCCGAATCGGGATATAATTTCATGCCGGCGATCAGGTCGGGCAGGTCCACTTGATCCGCCCGCAAACGCCTCCGGTAGCTTTCTTCGGCCTGCTGGTGGCGCATCGCGTCTGCCAGGGCGGGATCGACCTTGCTGGCGTCGGGTTAGAGCCCATTCAGTATCCGCAAGGCATCTTGACGCATATTGCTGGGGGTCTCTGGATTGTTAATGATGCCTGCCAGTGCAGGAACTGCTGCCGCTGCGGAGGCGGGGAGACGGCTGGCCTGGAAATGACCTTGGGGGTCGGATGGATCGGAACCTATATTGCGCAACACCGCAAGGGCCACGCTGTGAAGTTCGCCGTTGGCTCCCTGCAGTGCTTCAACTGCGGCGGCTACCGCCTCCGGTCCTGCCTCATGGCGCAAAAGGAGAGCCAGGGAATAAGCCGCAGCCATCCGAATCGAACTGTCAGGATCCCCCAGGAGAGGCCGCAGAAATGGGGCAACGTCTCCCGGGCTTCCCCAGTTAGGATTGGATAGGCTCCCGGCAATCATGAGACGGGCGTCCGGGTTGGACTTCAGGATACTGATTATATCCGGAATGAGTTCGGGCGACGCACCGATTTCCTCGATCGCGTTGAAGAATAGGGAGACTTCAATTCCGGACGTGGGTTCACGCAACACCGCGAGCAGATCCGGAATGGCTTCGCGGCCCTCGTTCCTCAATTGGCGCAATCCTTCGGCCGCCCGGCAACGGACCTCTACTGAGGCATCTTTGAGGGCCTCCCGAAGCATGGGAAGCGCGGCACGCTTTTGGTCACCCAAGGCTGTGATTGCGTCTACGATTGCGCGAACAGGGTAGTTCTGGGTGCGTTTGGGGTCGTAGAGCAGCTTCCGAAGGCGAATCAGGGCGGCTTCTGCCCAGGGTGTGATCTTTAGCTGGGCGAACGCCTCCTTTGCTGGTGTACGTTTGGTCTGGAGTCGTTGAGTTTCCGTGGACGTCTTGGCAGACGCAAAATTGGGTGCGGGTAGACTTTCGGTGAGCTCGGTTTCTCGCTGTGCGGAACGGTGACGCAGGATTGCGGTCCCGGTTACCAGGAGCAAGGTAGCGGCGGCAATACCGGTGACGGTTTTAGTTGAAGTCATGATGGCCAATAGGCTGAGGGCTTTGAAGGAAGTCACTCCGGCGCCGACCAATGCGCTATGTGCCAATTGATCGACTGGTTTGGCGGGGCGCGTGGGGGCTCCGTGCACAGCGAGTCCCAAGGCCAGGGCGGTGGCGCTAGCAGTGATCCCCCGGTTGCCGAGTTGCCCGCGCAGTTTGTCCAGGGCGCGGGTGACCCGTTTGCGGGCTGCGTCTTCGCTGATACCCAGGGCAGCCCCGATGGATCGAAGATTATTTTCCCCGAAGAACCGTAGGAGCAGGACGTCGCGGTCGTCGTCGCTCAATTCTCCCAATACCTCGTCGAGTATGGGGCGAACTCGAGCCCAATCGATTTCGTCCGGAGATGGGGGAGATTCTTGCATGAAGGTGGCCTTTTGTTCCCGGACGGCGCGTCGACGTTCGGCGCGAATCCACTCCAGTGCGGTGTAACGAGCGTCGCGATGCAGCCAACCGGGGAGAATCGTGGCGGGTGGCAGGTCTGCCGCCTTGCGGGCCAGATTCGTGAAGACGAGCTGGGTGATGTCCTCGGCGGCGTGGCTGTCGCCATTGACCAATCGAAGGGCGGCGGAATAGACCAGTCCCAAGTGCCGATCCACCAGTTGGCGGAAGGCTTTTTCCGAACCGCCCTGGCAGAATTCCGCCAGTAATTCCCGGTCATCGCTCATTACGCACCACAGATGCCGCTGCCCGCGAATACCGGACAAGAGAATTTCTGGGCTTTACCCGGCGAAATCTACCGCCATCTTGTCCGCTCATGAGCGACATCATCTTCCCGCGCAGCCCCCGTGAGACCATGGCTGGGTGGGTGTACCTGCCACGCTTTATCGACAAGATCCGACTGAGTATCGCTGGGAAGTTGCACGAGGATTACCATGCCAACTTCGCCCGCAAGGGATTCGACGGCATGTGGATCAAGGCTGCCGGGCTCGATGCCGATCAGTTTATTGAAGTCGTTCGCAAGACGGTGACCGACGGCGAAGTGTGCGATTGGGTCCGCGCCAACGTGAAGCGGCCAGCCGAGCAAGCGGCCTTTAACCAGGCGGTGCTGTCCAATGGCACTCAGGATGATCCCGAGATCCGTGCCCGCTTGAAAATGCGCAAGGAACAGGCCGGACTCGGTCACCGGGACGATATCACGACCTTCGTCGATTATATCGACGCCGACGAGAAGCGTATCTAAGGGTGGTTCAACTCCAGGCGTAATTGAAGCTGATGCTGATGCGCTCCGCCGTCACGGGGCTGGCGGGCACCTCGTGCCGGAGCCAGCTTTCGAACAGGGTCACGTAACCCGCCTTGGCAGGGTAGGTCACATGGAGTCGGTTGGAGTTCCGGACGTCGGCACGGCGCGGCGGGGCCGCCATGAAGCGGTCCAGGCGCGGATCTTCGAACTTGAGTCCTGAACAACCCTTCGGTGTCGCCACGTAGTAGGTGCCGCTGATAGCCGAAAGCGGATGGAGATGGAGGCTGTGGACCACGCCCTTGGGCATAATATTGACCCAGCAATCGGTCATCACCAGGGATCGCCCACCCAAATCCCAGTCCAGCCCACCCACGAAATTCCGCACGTGACGGTTGAGGAACCGTTCAAGGTCCCCGAAAGTGGACGAAAACGTGTGGAGCTTGTCCATGGACCCGTAGGACGTATAGCCACCGGGATAGTTCTTCTGGCTCCAACGCCGGCCCTCCTCATCAAAATCGCGCAATTGGTGGCATTCCTTGAGCAATTCGCGATTGAACCGCTGCCAGTTCGATTGGATGGGCGCCGTATAGATCTGCGTCGGAAACCAGGCTTGGGTGCGTTTCACGGGATGTAAGAAGTCTGGGGGGAAACTAGACGGGTTCCCGGCCTGCGAAGCCGGACTCCAGGTCGTGCCAGAACTCGATGTCGTCATCGTTCTCCTCCCAGCAAAGGAATACTTCGCGCCCGGAGCGCAAGGACGGGAAGTCGATGAGCCCGCGTTCCAGGTCCTTGATCTGGATTTCGCGGGACACGAATTCATGCTGGATCTCGGTTAGGCGTTGCGATGCGCGCAGGCTGTCATTGACCCGCACGCCACCGAGGTCTTCGCCGGCGTCGAGTCGGGTGCTGAGAAAATTGTCGAGACGCTCGGCCTTCTGGCTCAGGCGGCGGAACTCGTCGAGCCAGAGCCGGATCTGCGGAATGAGTTGGCGGGCCTCGCTGACGGTATAATGTTGGGAGAATCTATGGGCCATGGTCCGGTTGGGTTAAGGGGCTGCGTCGAGCTTCTGTTTCACCTTGTCGCTGGCTTCCACCGCCAGCGATTTCTTCCAGGTATCCTTTGCCTCCGGCCAGCGCTTCAGCGCGGCATAGGCGTCCGCCAGGTGATCCAGCACGGTGGCGTCGGGTTCGGGCATCAGCTTGTTGGCCTTTTCCAGTACGGGCACCGCCTCCGCGAATTTACCCTGCTTGTAAAGCACCCAGCCCAAGCTATCTAAATAAGCGCCGTTTTCGGGCTCGGCTTTCACCGCCTTCTCGATCATGGCCCGCGCTTCGGGCAGTTTCACGCCTGCCTCAGCCCACATATAGCCCAGGTGGTTGAGGGCCTCGACAAAGTCCGGCTTGAGAGCCAGGGATTTCTTAAGGTACTCCTCCGCCTTGGCGTGATCGTCTTTTTCTTCTAGCACCGCCCCCACCTGGAAGTAAAAGCGGTGGTCGATCAGTGCCGGATTATTGGTTTTCGCGACGGCTTCGGCGCGCATCAGGGCGTCGAACGCGGCGTCAAAGTGCTTCAGGCGGCCTTCGGCGAGCGATTCCAGAAACTCCGTGCGGAAATCGGCCGGAAACTGTTTCCGCGAATCCTCGAGTGTCTTCAAGGCCTCGGCCGGTTGGCCGAGATTCATGAAAACAGTGGCTAATTCCGGATACGGGAGGGCCAGTGAGGGATTCAGCAGGATGGCCCGTTGGAATTGGTTTCGGGCACGTTCCAGCTCCTTCTCCTCCATCGAGATGAGGCCCAGATAGTAAAACGGCAGGGCATTGGTGGGGTCGAGGCGGGAAACGGATTCTAATTGCTGCCGGGCTTCCTTCATCCGGCCTTGGCGCATGTACAGCTCGGCCAGTCGGGCGGCGGGCAAGGGGTTCTGGGAGTACTTTTCGCGGAGCTGTTTCAGGATCGGTTCCGCATCCTTGTTCATGCCCAGGGAGGAATAGCGATCGGCAATCCGCTGGAGCAGCACCGGATCGTCCGGTTTGCGGCTCAAGGCCGTGGAATAAAGTTCGAGGAGCCGCTTCTGCGCGGTTTCCGCCAGTTTGGGGTCGTGCGCTCCGACTTGGGCGTAAAGTTCCCCCAAATCCACCAAGTAACTCGTGGCGACATTGGTACCGCGCGGGGCGGCGTCCAGCGCCTTGAGCGCCGTGCCCATTTCGGACTTCTCCACCAGCAACTGGGCCACGCCTTGCAGCGGGCCAATCGCTGCAGGTTCCAGGGAAAGTGCTTTGCGATAGGAGGCGAGTGCCTCATTGGTTCGGCCCAGTTGGACCAACGCCATGCCCAGCACCGCATGGATTTCACCACTGGCATCGGGGCGTGCGGCGACCGCACGGAGCAAGGCTTCGGCGGCCTTGGGCTGGTTCTTCCCCAATCGACGTCGGGCCACTTCCAGTGCCAACGATTCGTTGCCGGGGTCGTTGACGACGCTTTTCTCGAAATACCGGAGCATCCCCTCGAAATCGTCGTTCAACTGCCGCGAAATACCGGCGGCGAAAGCGGCATAGGCTCGCACCCGCTTCTCGGTATCCGCTTCGGATTCAACCGGTTGAATGGGTGTTGATTTGGTCCGCGTCGCTGGCTTGGAAGTTTTTGCGGCGGTCGCCTTCGGGGCGGGGGAAGTGCAACCGGCCGCCAGCCAAAGGGCCAGAATTCCGGCTACCAGAGTTTTCGGGGGCAATTGAGGCATGGGGTAAAAAGGACGGCGCGGCCCAAAATTAAGAGGGCCGCGCCGGGAAAGCATAGGGAAGAACGCCGCTTGGGCGCGTGCCGCTACTTCTGCCAGGTACGCTTCTTATGGCGATTCTGACGCAGCTTCTTACGCCGCTTGTGCTTATTGATCTTCGCTTTCCGACGTTTCTTCAGTGAACCCATAGTTGTGTTGTCCTGACAGCCTCTTAGTACACTACCTTATTGAGCGGATATTCGATAATTCCTTCCGCCCCGGCAGCTTTCAATTGCGGTAACAACTCGCGAACGATCGGTTCGTCGATGATCGTCTCGACCGCAATCCAGCCCGGCTGGCTCAGACTTGAGACAGTAGGGTTACGCAGAGCGGGCAGGTTTTGCAACAGCTTTGGCAGATCCTCTTGCCGAAGATTCATTTTTAAGCCGACTTTCACCTCGGCTTCGATGGCCCCCCGGAGCAGCATCGCGATGTTTTCGATCTTCCGCCGCTTCCAGCCATCGAGCCACGAATCCTTGTTGGCAATCAGCCACGGCTGGGAAGTGAGGAGCGTGTCGACAATGCGGAGTTTATTGGCCCGGAGCGATGAGCCGGTCTCGGTGACGTCGACGATGGCATCCACTAATTCCCGCGCTTTCACCTCGGTGGCACCCCACGAAAACTCGATCTCGGCTTTGACGCCGTGCTTGGCGAGATAGCGCTGGGTCATTCCCACCACTTCCGTCGCAATTCTCTTCCCTTCGAGGTCTTTTACAGTGTGGATATCCGACTCCTCGGGCACCGCAAGCACCCAGCGGGTGGGTTGCCGGGTAGCTTTGCTGAAGATGAACTCGTCGATCTTTTGCACCTGATCGGTAACGCCGTTTTCTTCGATCCAGTCGAATCCGGTGAGACCGGCGTCCAAATAACCCAAAGCCACGTAACGACCGATTTCCTGGGCGCGAATCAAGCGGATCTGGAGTTCGGGATCGTCCACGTATGGTTCGTAACTGCGGCTGGAAACGCTGATTTTCCAGCCCGCCTTGGCAAATTTCTCAATCGTCGCTTCCTGGAGCGAGCCCTTGGGCAATCCCAGCCGCAATCTCGGGCCGGTGGATGCCTTATCCGTGGTCGTGTTACTCATCTTTTCCTGGGTCGCGAGCTGGCTTTCTTGCCTTCCGACGGGAATACAAGCGGGCCGATTCCTTCACTCGCGTAAAGGGATTCAATTGCCAGAGAACCCGGGGACGCGCGATGCTTTTCTTCTTCTTCGGCTTCTTCATCCGCCCTCCTGCTCAAGGTCGAAAACCCGTCGTGGCCCGGCCCTTGACCGCGATTTCGCCCCGGGCAATGCCCGCAACGGCTGCGGGATACAAGGCGCGTTCGGCCTCTTGGATACGAGCGTGGAGCGATTCCGCCGTATCTCCGTCCAGCACGGGAACGGCTCGCTGGGCGATGATGGGGCCGGTATCGACGCCTTGGTCCACGTAGTGGACGGTGCAGCCGGTGACTTTCACCCCGTAGTCGAGCGCCTGCTTCCAAGCGGCCAAGCCAGGGAAACACGGCAGGAGTGAGGGGTGGATATTGACAACTCTGCCGGCAAACAGGCGCAGAAACTCACCCTTGAGGATCCGCATAAACCCCGCCAGGACTACCAAGTCGACCTGTGCCGCCTGCAGGGCAGCGACGTACGCGGCCTCAGCCTCTTCATCAAGCTTGGTCCGAAAACGGCCGGGCGGAAGGTATCGGGCGGGGATACCGCGTGATTCCGCTAGCTTCAGGATACCTGCGTCGGGAATGTCCGCCATCACCAGCACCGGTTGCGCGGGATAGCCAGGCAAAGCAGCTGCGTCGGCAATAGCGGCGAAATTACTGCCTTTGCCGGAACCCAGTACTCCCAACCGAAGAGGTCGATCAACCGTCACGCGTCATTCAGGTCCGACGGATGGAGACGCGTCAAGGCTGGGACGGGCTTCGTCGGGGTTTATTTGGCTCTATCGCGCACCAAAGCAGGCCGGAGTCGACATACCGGGAGTACTATTTGGCGGCCCGCGACAGGCTCACCAACTCGCTCAGACGTCGATTGTCGTTCCGCATCCGGCCTGAAAGAGTTCGGCCCAAGGCAATGAGGAGCGGAACCGAAAGCTCAGGGTGCGACTGGCACATCTCCTTGAAACGAGTGGCGGAGATTTTCAGCAGGCGGCAATCCGTGTGGGTTAGGACATCCGCCGAGCGGACGCCTTCGTCAAAGAGGCACATCTCGCCGAAAATGTCGCCCGCTTGATAGGTGGCCAGAGTGGATTCCTTGGTGCCCACCATCAACCGGGCGCGAAGTTCTCCTTCGAGCACGGCGTACATGGCTTCCGCAGTGCTTTCCTTTTTGATGAACTCCTTGAAGGCGGGCACTTGAATCACCTCCATCATCTGGACAAACCGTCCAAGCTGCTGGTCAGTCATCTCCGCAAAGACCTTGACCCGCCGGAGCATGCCGGGCTTCAGCCCTGAAATGAGCAGGGCCTTATCGCTGGCGGATGAACTGGCGCCCGCGTTGGTGGCGTGTTTCGCGGGGGCGGCGAAATGGGCGGAGAGTTCAGGGACAGTTCCGGCTTTGGCCCACTTCTCGGAAGCCACGGAGAAAATCCAGGTATTGTGGAGGATTCGCTCCTCCTTGACCCATTGCGTCAGCGTCGAAATGTCGACTGGGCCGTAGACGACATCGTCCACCGCCCAAACTTTATAGGCGTTTCGTTGGTTGACTTCGGTTGACACGCCGCCACTTTATGGGGCCAGCCGCGTGCGCGGAAGCGATTTATTGTCAAAGCCACCCGATAATTCTCGCGCAAGTACTTGGGGTTCAAGCGACTCAGGATGCAATATTCAACCTCGGCGGGTGTCTCCACGCGGGTGGCGTTTCCGTTTCACGCTGGCTGTAGGTCAGTATTGTGGCAACCGACGCAGGTAGAATGTTCAGTCGGTGCTGGATGAAGGGCGAAATATGCGGCATCCCCTTCACGGGAGGTATCGAAGTGACCGGCTCGGCGAATATGTTGCTGAAACAATATATTGCACAAACGTAACTAATGGCGTGATTTTTATACAACTCGCGGGCCAGCAAGGTTGTCGCGATTCAATATAATAACAAGCCAGGCGCCCTGGTGCTCCGTGGCCAAAGTGCTGGCTCGCGGACTTTGCTGCCGTCCGAGTTGGGAGTGCCCGGGGGAAAACCCCATAGCAACAACTTTGCGTGATAGCGTTACTTTTTGTTCCGTTCGAAGCTTTGGGGTGGCTTTCGAACTCGGTTGGTGGACCACACTTTTCTTGCTTATCATCCCGAGGCATGCGTAACGTGGGCGCTTCATGAAGTTGGATTCACTGAAACAGTACGCTGCATTACGCAAGGCATTGGAGACGGAACGCGCAACGCTCGCGGATCGTCTGGAAGAAATCAACGAGGCACTGGGCCAGTTTAGCGCTCCGGCGCCGGCCGCACGCACTCCCCGGAAGTATCCTTCCACCAAGGGGGCGCGCCGCGGCAATCCCGCCTCGCTGAAGGCCATGGTGCTCGACGCCATCAAGGATGGACCCTTGGATCGCAAAGAGATTCTCGCCGCAGTCCAAAAGGCTGGCTATAAATTCGCGACCAGCAACCCCTTGAACTCGCTCGGGACGCTGCTTTACACCGCCAAGGAAATCAAGAATCACGGTGGTACGTTCGGCCTGAAGTAGTTTAGGCCCGGTGTGGGCTGAACATCTGGTCGGCCGCAGCCGGTATATAATATTTTCGATCCCCGCAGGGATCTTGCTCCGAGCCCGCCCTTCCGGTGGGCTCTTTTGCTTTTGTGGCGCGTTGGTGGAGAGCCAGTATGAGTTTTCCAATGGGAAGAAGCCGGAAAGTTCAGGTAGCATTGATCCAATGAAGCGCCGGATGCGGAAGAATTACTGGATCATTGTGGTCTTGGTGGCGGCTTGCTTGGGCTGGCCAATCTGGGAACGCCTCTCCGGAATTTGGAAACTGCACCATTATCTCTCTGCGTTGCGATCCCAAGGAGAGAAGCTGGACGTCAGCGAGTTGGAAGCTCGTGGGCGGCCTGGTCCAACGAACAACACCGTCGTGGCGCTCCTGGCCTTGACGAACCGTGTAAATGCACTCAACGGTCTGACGTCCGCGCTCCCTCCCAATGGCCGGATGGCTGCGCCGGGCCGGATGATAGCCGCAAATCGTCTTAATCAATGGTATGACGGCAAGAAAGCGACCAACACCTGGCAAACGGTGGGGGAACAGTTGGAGCAGCAGCGCGATCTGCTGGAAGCCATTGATGCGGCGATAGCGCTGCCAGATTTCGACTTCGGCGTTGACTATCATGGAGGCTTCGAACTGTCGTATTACCTGTCCTTCACCCCCGTAAGGTCAGACCTCAATTTGTTGACTGCCGCCGCTTTGTATGAAGCCCGAAAAGGGCGGCTTGACGCATCGAAGCGCCACCTGCTGGGCGCCATTCGACTGTGTTCCCACCAAAAGAACGAACGCTTGATCATTGCCCAAATGGTTCGGCAGGCGTTTACGGCCATTTCGATCAATGCAACCTGGGCCGCGCTCCAGGAACCAGGCTGGAATGATTCCCAACTCGGTGAATTGCTCCAGGCGTGGTCACAGGTGGAACTGTCGTCTGGCTTGCAGGCATCGCTGGAAATGGAGCGAAATATGTTATTGAACTACTCCCGGTCGCTGTCCGATTCACCGGAGGGGTTGGCCGCTCTTTTGGATCAACAGGCGTTCTTCCAAAATCCGACAGGTAACATCAGTTGGAGCAATTGGGATGACTGGGAGGATCTGGTCATTGCTTCGACGCGTCCCTTCCAGAAGGTGGCGTGGCAATGGGTGTGGAAAGAGCAAGACACCTATCTGGCGGAAAAGAAATTCCAATTTATTGTGGAGCACAATCGTTGGGCTATCGATGGTGGTTATAATGCCATTAGAAAGGGGGCGACTCGAGATGAAGGAGATCAGGATTCCGACGAGCCGCGTAACAGGCTTGTTGAGGCGTGGCGGCAATTCAGGTTTCCCATGAGCGGCAGTGATTCCTCGATCGGCGACCCCCTGATTCTCAAGTGCTTGAGCGTCGATACGAGGCAGCAGATGATGTGCGCCGTCCTCGCCTGCCATCGCTATCGCCTCGCCACCGGGGCCTGGCCTGAGCGCTTGGATCAATTGGTGCCGAAGTTTTTGCCCTCCGTCCCGCGCGACAGGATCGGTGGAGGAGAACTGTCGTACAGACTCGATGCGGTCAATGGATTCATTCTCTATTCCAAAGGGTCCAACGGGATTGACGACGGCGGCGATTCCACACCTAAGGAGCCCGGATCTATTTTTTTCCCAGTGGACAACGCCAAAGATCTGGTCTGGCCAACGGATGCCACCCCGGAAGAGGCGGACAAGGTCCTCTTGAAGGGGAGATTTTGACAGATTTGACCGACACGTCCTACGGACGGATGAATTCGTCTGAAATCGTCGCCTGTTGAAATGGAGAAATGTCACCATTTTCCAATCGTGAATTTAGAGGATTCGCTTCAATAGTCCACGAGGGTGAAACGTCCAGTCAGGTATTGCCTCTTGATCGTCTGCGGAAGTTTGGCGCTTTGCCTGGCTTGGTTGGTTGTTGAACGTGTCAGCGGGGCTGTCGCCTTGGAGCGATTTCTCGCTGAACTGCGAAAGAATGGCGAAGGCCTCGAAGTCGATTCGCTTGGACCGGCGTCCCGGCCCGACGATACCAATAACGCTTTCGTAGCGTTGACTGCTCGATCTTCCGATATCAAGGCCATGCTGGTCGGTGACGATGTCTTCCCTCCATCTGGGCGGACTACTGGACCAGGCCGGGCGGTGGCCGGGCAACGCCTCGATCGGTGGCTGTCCATCAAAAAGGCCACCAATACCTGGGGGGAAGCGGGTGATCTTCTGGAACGCAACGCCCGCGTGTTGACCGGTATTCATCTTGCCTTGATGAGGCCGTCCTACGATTCCGGGTATCAATACCAAGGAGGGTTCAATCAACCCGCCTTCGGTGAATTCCGAACGATCAAAGTCGTTGTAACGGTGCTCAATGGGGCCGCCATTTACGAGTTGCGGCAAGGCCATCGTGACGCTGCATTGCGACATCTAATGGATGCAATCCGACTGCCTGCCCAACAGCAAGATGAACGGCTGGTGATCAGTCAGTTCACGCAGCAGGCCTTGCTAAGCATGGATTTCGACGCGGTCTGGTCCGCTTTGCAAGAGCCCGGCTGGACCGAGCCGCAGTTGGCGAGATTGCAAACGGCCTGGAGTGGCATGGATCTGATAACCGACATGGAAAAGGCGTTGGCGATGGATCGCGCCCGCCATTTGCTCTATGTTGAGTACCTTCGAAGTTCGCCTGAGGCCCTAGACACTGCGCTGGGACAAATGCGCACGGTGCATGCTTTTTGGAATTCCCCGAGCATTGCCGATCGGGTTGCGGATCGGCTTCACCCTTTTCAACCTCTGTCTTGGAAGTTTGTTTGGAACGAGCAGGATACCTTATATTATCTTCAATCAACCGAACGACTCATCCAAATGTGCCGTCTGGCGAGCCATGGTGGGTGGGGCGAGATCCAGCGAACGGCGAACGTTCATTGGGAAGCGAATCTGCCCGATGAGGATTTAATGACAGGCGTCGGGGAGGCGTGGATCAATTATCGTTTTCCGTTTTCCCAAGGTGGAAAAGGTCTCGACGAAGGGGGCATTCGCAGGACCCTGATGGCGCAAACGAGACAGCAGATGGTTTGTGCCGCCCTGGCATGTCATCGGTACCAACTCAATAGCGGGGAATGGCCGGAGAATCTCACGCAGCTGGTGCCGCAGTTCATGGCGACGACGCCACGTGATCGGATCGGTGGTGGTGAGTTGCTATATCGCCGAGATCCCCAGCGCGGTTTTATCCTCTATTCCCGGGGCCTGAATGGTGTGGATGATGGTGGAGATCCAAGGCCCGAGAACCCAGCGAAATCCCGCCCCTCGTTTGCCTCGGGCAAGGACATTGTTTGGCCGGAGGCCGCGACGACGGCTGAAGCTGAGGCATTCCTGATGCGGGCGGCGAATTGAGGCGCAGCGAATCCGTTCGTCATACGTTCATGCTTCAACAGGAGGGGGGAATGAGCCCCCGGAAACGCTGAATCTGATTGCCAGGTTCCCACCCTGGCGGGATTGCGGCTTGACTCGGGGGCGTCACGGACTAGTAAACACGGCGGTGCACGGGTCCCCAGGTTCATCCCCCCCAAGGGCGTTTGCCTTGACGGAGCTGATTGCCGTTCTCGCGGCGATCGGGGCCTTAGGCATGACCCTGTTGCCGGCGATGATGCGCCGGGGCGAGATGGTGCGCCGGGTGACTTGCCGGGACCATCTGCGACGCCTGGGTGTTGCCACGCATCTGTATGCGGCGCAGAATCATGGCTGGTTGATTCCACATTTGCGCAACTACCCGGACTGGTACATTGGGAGCTTTTCCAGCCTGATGTTTGTCCAACTGACGAACCTGGTGGGCGAGGTGGCCATCGATTGCCCGAATTTGTATCCCTATACCATTCCCGGGCAGGTCGATGAACCTGGAGGCAGGCACCAGAGGTCCTGGGGGGTAATCGTCGGCTACAATTACCTGGGCGGAATTCCAGCCGCGAATATGCCAGCGCCATCGGGTTGGTATTCGCCTTTGAGGGACGCCGAAGACCCCTTGATGTTGCTCTATACCGATTCGAACAATTCCGGCTGGGATACCCAGGTGGGCCGGTATGCTGCGATGGCGCCACACGGAGCCCGGGGGTTAGTGCGCATCCTTGGAAGTAGTTATATTCACATCGACTGGCCCCTGACACCCCGCGATATCGGCGCGGAAGGGGGTAACGTTTGTACGCTTGGCGGGGCGGTGGAATGGAAGCCGATCGCACGCATGCGTTCCGATTATTGGTGTGCCCAAGGCGATGGTGGCTGGAGGGCCACGTGGTAACGGTCTGCAGGATGCCACTTCACGGCATGGATCGGATGCCACGCCATCCGGCATTGGTGGATTTGCAGTTATGCGCCGCCGAAGCGATGGCTGACGAATGCCAGTGCCCCAATCGCCGAGCCCGCGACGCCTTCACGCTCAATGAATTGCTCATTGTAGTGGCGGTGATCGGCGCCTTGGCGGCCCTGACTGTACCGGGTTGGAACCTTCAAAAGGAGAAAAGCCGCCGTGTCCGGTGCCGGGGGAACCTGCGGGTCCTTGCTGGATCCGCCCACATGTATGCCTCGGACAACCGCGCTCAGATCTATGACAACACGGCGGAAAACGGCTATTGGAACACCCAATGTGTGACTCCGGGGGCTTTCAAGTCGATGGTGTACGAGGTCATCGGCGACGACTTTGTCGATTGTCCGGGCCTGAGGCCGTTTTCTGTGCCGGGCGCGGTGGTGGCCCCTGGGGACCGCGTCGGCAGGGACGGCGGGGTGTATATTGGATACAACTATTTGGGGGGCATCAAGCGTCTGCCTGCCGAGGCCGGCTGGAAATCCCCGCTCACGACCTTCGATGCGCCGGACACGCCGCTCTTCACCGACGCCAATAATTATGGCTTCGAAGATCGACCCTGGGTGGTCATTCCGCATCGACCCACCGGTCCGGCCCGGCTCGGTGGCTCCACGTTTCTCTGGCTCGACTGGGTCCTAACCCCGAAATCCTATGGCGGGGAGGGCGGAAACGTGGTGACCCTGGATGGGTCGGTGGAATGGAAGCCGATAGACAGACTGAATGGGGATCACTGGATCGCCCGCCGCGACGTCATGAGCCGGGGTTATTGGTAAGCGTCACCCCGCGTCGGTGGGTGTTTTTCCGGGCTTGGGCTCGGAATGGCGATCCAATTGCGCCAGCCAATCCTGGGCCAGTTTTTCCCGGCAATCGAATGGATCGAGCAGGCTGAGCGGGCGATTGCCATTGGCGTCCACCGTTTCCCAATCCACGAAATAACTGTGGCTGCGACCTGCCAAGGCCCGTAGCAGGATGCTCCGCACGTGGGCACGGGTGTCGCTGGGTGGCGTCAGCAATGATTGCTCCAGGCCCGCATCCGTGACGCCGATCTCGTCCGGCGTGATAGCCAGGGGCAGCGCCAGCGAACGATTCGTCTCTATATGATGAAATTCCAGATCCAGCGAACGGAGCCACGGATCGTCCCAGGTGATGCCTTCGCGTTCGACGAAGCTTTGGAGCAACCATTGCTTGGTAATCCAATCGACCCGGCCAATCAATGCGGTGCGATCTGACGACAGCGAGTCCAGCACCGACGCCCAGTCGGCGAGGATGAAATCGGTTTCCGGATCGCGGCCGCGCAGTTCTCTCTGGGCGACTCCATGAAACCGGCGAAGCAGGTCGATCGCATCGGATTCCTTGCCATTCTCTTCGCGAACCCTCCAGGGTCCATCCGGAGTAACGGAAAGCTGATGCAGCACCGCCACGGAATCGGCGAGCTGTATTTCCGGCAGGAGATTCGCTTCAAGCAAATCCAGCATCAGCGCCGTGGTCCCGACCTTGAGCGCGAGGGTGGACGGGAGGACGCTGGTGTCGCCATGCAACAGATGCAGGCGCCGGTACTTTCGGGAATCCGCGAGCGGCTCGTCCCGGGTATTGATGATCGCCCGGTTGAACTGCACCCATTCGAAGAGGTCGTTGTGGATATAATCAGCTCGCTGGCTGATCTGGAAGGACGTGGAGAAGGCGGATTTTTCGGGGTCGTGCGGTTCCGCCAACGGGCTCCGGCCCAGGCGTCCCGCGCCGGTATAGAGTACCCGCAGGGTCAGGAAAGAGAGCAGGGCACCGATTTGCTTTTCGTCAAAGACGGCGTTCCGGCGCACAAGGTAGTTTTCGTGGCAGCCAAAGGTGGCCCCCGTGTAGTAATCGATGTTATTGCGGACAAATCCCGCCGTGCCCGCGAGTCCCAAGGCTTGCAATGCACGGTTCAGCAGGCGGTCACCCGCGGCATCATAGCGGATGAGGTCACGCAATTGGAGGCACTCCGGGGTGCAGTATTCCAAGTGGCCCATGTCGATATAGGCCCGGCCCCCGTTAAAGAGAAACCCGCCGTTCCCGGCGGGTTCATCCCATTCGCGCTGATGGACGTCGACCAACCCGTAGCGGTGGCCGGAGAATAGCCAATTGCGGACCTTGGCGACGATGGCGGCGGTGCCTGCGGGATCTTCCGTCAGGCAGCCATACTCGGTTTCCAGTCCGGCGAGGCGGATCACACCGCCACCATAACCGAACTTCCGGAGAAATCTACTTGGAGTGATCCGCTTTCAAGTGTTCGGCCAACAGGTCGCGGCCAAAGTCCCCATTGAAGTCGCGCCATACCGCATGGATATGGTTGCCGTCATTCTGGGTGGAATCGTATTCCAACAGGAAGGTGGGGCCGATCAGCCGGTAGTAATGCTTATCCCCCTTTTGGGTGCCGCCCGCCCAGGCGAAGCGAATCTTCTCTTTCCCGGCTTTTTCGATTTTCGCGATATCCGCACTGGCCAA
>DATJII010000289.1:0-9280 GCA_035493435.1 Candidatus Limnocylindria bacterium
GCAAACGCGGCGGCATTCTCTCGGGATTCAGCGGGCAGGCGGAAATTGTCACTTTCGAGAAGTTCAACCAGGAACGCTTGCTGATGCCTGGATTGCTTCACTGCGTACCCGGCAGCAAGAACGGGGATTAGGGCTCTGGCGTTGCCTCGTGGGAAGGCGCTCTACGAGACGGCAAGTGTGCCGCGCATCAAGGCCTGGCCCAGGTTGATCGCTAGTCTCCCGCACCATTTGGCTGGGGCGAGACTGGCGGGACAGGCACAGCGGGAGTCTTCAACTATTTGACCAACTGATTGAGCAGGACGGATAGCCGATAGCCGGCCTTGATCAATTGGAGTTCGACCACCGGGACATTATCTTTGACGTAAAGGGGGCCAAGCACCGCGCCATTGGTGATAACTTGATCGTTTTCGTCGAGGTAGGCGCGGGTCATGGCGAGCTTGTGCGATTCTTCAATCCAGCTTTGGGGGTCCAGATTGCTCCAGGACGACGGATGCTTCTTGCGGTTCAAGTTGGCGTTGAGCACTTCGGCATAGCGGGCGGGGTCCCGGTCCCGAGATTGAATGAGTAAGTTGTCCCAGACCTCGTGGAGGTTGAATCCCTTGGCCGGTTTGCGGTTCAAGAATTGGGCGATATGGATGTCGTTGCCCCCGCGATCCGTTTGGCGACCGGCATGAAGCGGTTGATGGGCGTCACCGACGAAGTGAATCAGGAATTTTAGCGCCTCGCGCCTTTCGGCGGGAGTTGAGTTGGTTGATCGCAATACCTCTCCGCAACGTTGGATGCCGCTGACGACCGATTTCCCATGGTCACTGTCGGTCTCGGGATTGAAGTGTTCTCCCGAAACATCGGCGTAGTGCAGGGAGAAAGTTCCGGCAGCATTGCGAACGTTGAGGTTGGTGAAGATGATGATAGGAAGCTGGGGGGTACTGCGAATCTCATCGGGCCAGGTAGCCGCAGATTCCATGGGTTCTGGCCCCACGATGCCAGGAGTGTCACTTAAGAGTTGTGTCACTTTGATTCGCGTGGCCGGGCTAAGATTCTCGTACGCGATTCGGGCGACGATTTCGTGTCCTTCCTTGCCCCATCCCAGGGCGGTCAATGGCAGCAGGACAAGGGCGATCAAAAGCGGTCGTAGCACGGCGGTAACATGATTCCTTCCGGGCCGAGGATCAAGGGAACTGCGTGTCGCCCGGTGGAAGATGGTTAAGAATTGTAAGGGCGGGGTTCCGCCTTCGACTCAGTGACATCGCAGGTTGAAAAAACAAAGCATGCCATGAAATCCGAACATTCCGACAGCCGCTATGACGATCTGAATCTCGCCTATGAACGAGCCTTGCAGGCGTCGGCGGGAGCCGAATTGGACGATGGCATCGAACCTCTGAGTCGACGTCAGGCCTTGGTAAGTTGGATCTGTCGCCTCATCGCTGCCGCCATCATGGTGGAGACGCTGTATTTCAAGTTCACCGGCCAACCGGAATCGGTCTGGATTTTTACCCGGATGCACATGGAATCCTGGTGGCGATATGGCCAGGGAGTCTGGGAACTGGTCGCAGCGATACTGCTCTTCATACCTTCTCTCACCTGGCTGGGAGCGATGTTGACGCTGGGCGCCATGGGAGCGGCCATCATGAGCCACCTGGGGGTCTTGGGAATTTCCGTCCAGAACGATCACGGACTGCTCTTTGGGATGGCCTGCGTTACGTTTTTGTCGGCGTTGACCGTTCTTTGGATACACCAGCGTACCGTTCCCAACATATCTCGCCTCGACGACTACCATGGATAGACTGTTCGAAAATCTGGTGATGGGGGTACTCGCATTCCTCGCTCTTTATTTCCTGTTCGGAGCAATTTTCGGTGTGTTTTTCCACTGGCGGGGCATCCATCGAATCGACGCCGGGGTAGCTGGCTCAGGTATCTTATTTCGAGTGCTCATTACTCCGGGAATCATGGCGTTTTGGCCCTGGCTGGCAATCCGTTGGCAGCGGGCTGCCGCCGGGCTCGAACTGGCCATCGACCCGGAACATACGGTGAGTCAAAAAGGACTGCGCCGATTGCATGGGCTGGCTTGGAAAGCTCTGGCGGTGGCCATTCCGTTGACGGTGGGGGTGGCCCTATGGACCAGGGCCAAACCCTTGCCGGACCAGCCCCTCCCGGGGAAGTTCAGCCAGTCAATCGCTCCCGTCAGCCACTAATTACTCCATGTCCCTTTCCTATCGCGCAGTGGATTGGAACCGGCAAAAGCGGTTCTACGATCTCACTTTGGCGGCGTTTGTCGTCCTGGCATGCACGACGTTTGCCGTCGTGTCATGGCTGGTTTCCCCCAACTTCTCCGCCGAGACCATTATCATCCGAACCTGTGCGGTGGTGGCGCTTTCGCTGCTGCATATCATTCTCTGCCTGGGACCGTTAGCCCGGCTTGCCCCTCGTTTCCTGCCGCTACTCTATAATCGCCGTCACCTGGGGGTAACGATGTTTTTCCTGGGGTTGATCCACGCCAGTTTGGCGCTCTTTCAATTCCATGGTTTGGGGGATGCCAATCCTTTGGTCAGCCTTTTCACTGCGTATAGTCGGGACTTTCGAGCGTGGGGACCGGGGGCGGCAGGATGGGGGCAGATTCCTTTCGAACCTTTTGGCGCCGCTGCACTCGCGATCCTTTTTGTCATGGCGGCGACCAGTCATGACTTCTGGTTGCGAAACCTGGGAGCGTCGTTTTGGAAGTCGATGCACCTCGGCGTTTACGTCGCTTACGGCCTGCTCTTGGTTCATGTGGCTTATGGCGTGTTTCAGTCAGAACCGTCAATCGCTTATCCGGTTCTCTTGGGCGTCGGCTTCGCCGTGGTGTCGACCGTCCACTGGTTGGCTGCCGCCAAGGAAAAGGCATTGGATCAACAACGCCATCGAGCGGAGCGAGAAGGACTGGTCGATGTCTGTGCCCCTGCGGAGGTTTCTGAAGGGCGCGGTAAAGTGGTTTTGGTGGCTGGACAGAGAATAGCGCTTTTTCGGCACCAAGGGAGATTGTTTGCCACGTCCAACGTATGCCGCCACCAAGGAGGCCCCGTGGGTGAAGGGCGTATTATTGACGGTTGCATCACCTGTCCCTGGCATGGCTGGAATTACCAACCCGAGGACGGGTGCAGTCCGCCTCCCTTCAAGGAGATCCTGTCGACCTACGAAACCCGTGTCGTAGCGGGCCGGGTGTGGGTGAGTCCGAAACCCAATTCCTTGGGAACCCGGTGCGAAGGAGCAGTAGTGGTATGAATGACGAATTCTATATTGGCTACCTTGATGCCTGCCCCCCGGCAACCCTGCGTTGGGTTCGCCGCGCGGTCCTTTGGGCGGCGGTGTGCTGCCTGGGGGCCGTTGTCCTGGCGGCGTGGCGGCAGACACCGGCAGATCCTGGGATTTTTGAATTCGGCCAGGTGCGGGAATTTGAGGGAACGATCATGGAGGCTCCCTTTCCGATTCTGCACGTGGACCTGAAGGAATCCGGGGTCACTAACTATGTATTGGTAGGGGAGGGGAAGCATGCCGCGCCCACCTGGTTTGCCGGGCGTCATGGACATCAGGTCACCTTTCGGGGGACGCTGATTCAAAAGGATAAATTGGCGATGATCGAAGTCGCGGGAAAGGATGGACTAAAAGATTCGGGCGAAGTTTCTTCGAAGTCCTCGTTCGTCCCGCATTGGGGAGGAATTGAATTGCGGGGCGAACTGGTGGACACCAAGTGCTATTTCGGCGTGATGCGCCCGGCGGTTGGGAAAGTGCACCGGGCCTGCGCAGTTCGCTGTTTGAGCGGTGGAGTGCCTCCCGGCCTGTTAATTCGTGACGGGTCTGGCAATGCCGTGGTGGCCTTGCTGACGGGCGAGGACGGATTGCCGTTGTCATTCGATCCCCAATGGGCGGCGCGGAACGTTCGGGTGCGTGGTGAATTGGAACTTCGCGACAACCTGCCGTTGATCCACGTGAGCCAGATGGTTTTGGCAGACTAGGGGGGCGTGTCTTCAAACCGCATTGGCATGATCTGCTAGCCAAAAGGGCCGAGGGCGTCGTTGCTCCTCAGTCACGTATTCCCAAGAATATGCTCCTTCGTCGCGCCTCGCCCCCAACCCTTTTGGCTGGCGCATCTCACACCAAGCTGGTTTGAAGACACGCCCAAACAGTCCCGGCAGATAACGCTTTCGCCGGATGGCCCCTCGTAAGAGAATGGCGCCTTACAACACGTGACTGAGGCGTATCTCGATAAGTGCCGGCAATTGATTGACCGGGTGGCGGCGCAGACCGCCCAAATCCGCCAGGCTGCCGACTGGTTTAGTCAGACCATTCTGGCCGGACGCATGGTGCATTGTTTTGGCTCCGGGCATAGCCGGATCCTGGTGGAAGAGATGTGGCCACGATATGGCTCGTTTCCCGGCTTCAACCCCATCGTCGAACTGTCCTTGTCGTTCCATAACCTCGTGGTTGGTGCCAATGGCCAGCGGCAGGCGATGTTCCTGGAGAACGTCCCCGGCTTGGCAGAGCGCATACTGCGGAACTACGACCTGTCCCCGCTGGATACGGCGTTGGTCGTTTCTTCCAGCGGATGCAATGTGGTTCCCATCGAGATGGCGGAACAGTTTCGCAGGCGACACGTGAAGGTCGTCGCCATCGTGTCGCAGTCGCACAGCGCCGCCAGCGCCAGTCAACGACCTGATGGACGAAAACTTCAGGACTTTGCCGACTTGGTGCTCGATACGGGGGCTCCTATCGGGGACGCCATGGTGCAAGTCCCGGGATTGGCCACGCCGGTGGCGCCGGGTTCAACGGTGGGTGGATGCTTGTTGGTAAATTCCATCAAAGCCGAAGTCGCCCAACGCCTGACCGCCGCGGGACAACCGCCCAAGGTTCTTACCGCCGGAGCCGTGGTCGGGAAACAAGCCGCCACGGACCTCTTCGAATCCGCCTACGACGAACACGCCCGACGCCTGGCGAAACTGTATGAACGCTTGGGAGGCGAGCCGTTTTAATCGCATGATCCGCTTATGAAATCCTGTCCTCTTCGCACCTCGGTGATTGGCAGCTATCCGTTTCCTGGATGGCTGGAACTCGCGTCGAACCAGTTGGGACAATTTGGCCCCGACGATCTTGCGGAGTTGCAGCATGATGCCGTGGTAACGGCCATTCACGATCAACTTTCGGCCGGTTTGGACGTGATTACCGACGGGGAGCAGACCCGGTTGGATTTCAACCTCAGCTTTTACGGACATCTCACCGGATTGGATCTCGAATCGGCGCCGCCTCGCCGCTTCGGACCTCCTGCCCACGATCAACGGGGCAAGCATCGGGTCATTGGCGAATTGTCCGCGCCAGGCGGACTTGGGGTCGCGGCAGAATATCTGCGGTTGAAGCAGATATACCAGGAATCGCACGGGCCATCACCGGCCCCGGTGACCCTGAAGGCCAGCGTCCCCGGGCCCTATACGATGTCGGGCCGGCTGCTGCCTAGCGACCGGTATCCCGATCGCTGGGCACTCACGGAGGCGCTTTTGCCCATTGTGGCGGCGGAGTTGGAATCGTTGGCGGAGTTGGGATGCACGGAGGTCAGCGTCGATGAGCCGAGCATGAGCTGCTACGCCTATAAGGAAGATACCCGGCGCTTTGTCGATATCTTCAACCGCACCGTCGAGCGCGTCCGCGGCCGGTTGCGGGTCTGCACCCACCTGTGCTTTGGTAACTATAAGGCCCGCGCGGTCGGTCCGCGGCAGATCGCCCCGATGTTCCCCGCCTTCCTCGATTTCCACTGCGACGAAATGCACGTGGAGATGGCCAGTCGCGAGATGAGTGAGCTGCCCTTGATCCGTGACATTGCCCAACGGTTCGACGTGGCGGTCGGCATCGTGGACGTGAAGAGTTATTATATCGAAACCGTCGAAGACATCGTCCAGCGCGTGAAACGCTGCCTGGAATTTGCCCCCGCCGACCGCCTGGTTTTCGCCCCCGATTGCGGCTTGAGCCAGACCGCCCGCTGGGCAGCCCGGAAGAAACTCCAGAACATGGTGGAAGGCGTCCGCCAGGTGCGAAAGGGTATCTAATAAGATATCAGGGCCTTGAGCCGTTCTTGGGCTTGGAAGAGAATCGGTTCACCGTGGGCGAACAAAGCGATTTCCACCGGTCGTGCTTCCAGGAAATGACGAAGTGAATCCCGCAATGCCACCGGCGATTCGCAATATTTGTCCGGTAACAACTCCAGTTTTCGGCCGGCGAGGTTGACTACCGCATCTCCAAATACAGCCAATTTCCGCGCGGAAAGGTACACCACGGTTTCACCGGGAGCCCCGCCCGGCAGCGGGCAAATCTCCCAGTCGTTCCACGGCCAAGGATCGACGTCGAATCGTCGCACTTGGGAGGTTTCAACGATCGCCCCGCCGGGACCCCAGATCGGGCAATCGAATCGTTCCTGCCACTCTCTTGCGGCCCGCGGATGATTTTGATTGGTGAGGATGATGGCGGACGGAGCTACCGGGGTGGGGAACCAATCCAGAATCTCGGGAGAAATGGGGATGGGGTCAAAAACGAAGAGCACGCCAGCGTGCAGGACCGAGTGGGAGCTGAGTTCCACCTTGTGCCCCGGCGAAAACGCGGACCAACGATGTATTCCAGGCGCAATCAACTCGACCTTGTCGGCAACGACCATACTCGAAAGATTAATTGTCCACAGATTTCGGGTTCACACAGATCAAGGGAGAGCGTAGCCGCCGAGGTGACGAGGCGGAAGTGCGTGGTGAGCCGGAGATTTCACTTTCCGCCTGCCAATGTCGACACTTCCCGGGAATTGCATAACAGCTTGTTGAACAGGCTGATGCAAATTTACCGTTTTTTAGGCCCCGTTCGTGGCGACATAGGCCCGATGCCCCAATTTTGGCATTGGTCTTTTCTCGTTACCTCGTCGGCTACCGGCCTCAAAAAAATCCCTTTTAAATCTGCGTAAATCCGAAATTGGTGGATAAAACAGTTCTTTTCCCCACGCCTCTCGCTACTAGGATTGCCTCCAGGCTACGAGGCGTTCATGCTCTTCGGACTTCACCGATTATGAAATGTCGTACAGGGCGTAGCCTGTTGGGCTGGTTGGTATTGGGGGTGGCAGCGATTGGTGTTTTTCCGACACTTCTCGGGGATCCGCGTCCCACTATTTCCGAGGAATCAAAGGTGCCTCCGTACACTCTGCCGGATCCCTTGGTTTGCGCTGATGGAACACCCGTTCGAGATGCCCAAATATGGCGTGAGAAGCGTCGGCCGGAATTGCTCGGGAGCTTTGAATCGTTGGTTTATGGCAAAACCCTCGTGGGCCGACCCGCAAATCTTAAGTTTGTCGTGCGGGAAGAAAAGAAAGACGCGCGAGGAGGAAAGGCGACACGAATGCGCGTAGGGGTGTTGTTCGAAGGGACAGAGACGGGCCGCCAGATGGAACTGCTGGTCTATTTCCCCAATCAGATTAAGGCACCTGTGCCGATGCTGTTTGGCCTCAATTTTGACGGGAATTACACCACAACGGACGAGCCCGATGTCCCGCTGGCCCAACATTGGGCACTGGGGCTTTTTTCCAACCGGCTGATTAAGAATAAGCCGACCGAGAAAGGGCGGGGAATCCACAAGGAGCAATGGCAGTACGACCTGGCCTTGGAACACGGATATGCCGTAGCGACTGCCGGGTACGGTGAGGTGGAACCCGACGCCAATGATCATTGGAAAGACGGTCCGCGCGGCCTGGGCCCGGCCCCGGGAACCGATGACTGGGGATGTATCGGTGCCTGGGCATGGGCCTACAGCAGGGCGATGGACTATTTTGAGACCAATCCACGGGTAGACGCTAAACGTGTGGCGGCCCTGGGTTTTAGTCGCTTGGGAAAGACGGCCATGTGGGCCGGTGCCCGTGATGAACGATTCGCTGCCGTGATTTCTTTGGAGTCTGGCGCTGGTGGCGTGGCGCTGAGCAAACGGATTTTTGGTGAGACCTTGGAGAGTCTTACCGGTCCGTTAGGACGATGGTTTACGCCGGCGTTGAAAGCCTATGCTACCAACGAAGCCGCGTTGCCTATCGATCAGCACGAGTTGGCCGCCCTGATTGCTCCGCGTCCTCTTTTGATCAATAGCGCGGCGGGAGATTTGTGGTCGGACCCCAAGGGGGAATTTCTCGGCGGATTGGGGGCGGATCCCGTCTATCGATTGCTGGGCACGGACGGCTTGTCACAAAAAGAGTGGCCTGCGGTCGGCACACTTCTCACCAGCCGAATCGGTTATTTCATGCGTCCGGGCAAACATGACGTGACAGCGGAGGATTGGAAGGCCTTGGTTGCCTTCGCGGACAAACAACTGAAGTGAGGCGTTCCGCGGCCGATTCATGGCTCATCAGCATTTTATCGCCTCTTGTCGCCAACTGGACAGGTTCCGGGTGATCGACTAGCGTCCCGGCTCTCGCTGTCGCGGACAACCAGCGGGAAGGCGCTTCCGCGCTTTATCAAAACCGCATGAATTCAACGTCTCTAAGCGAACTCGCCCGCCAGATCACTGCCTTTATCGGGCAGACCACCGCCAAAGCGTCCCTCAGCGAATCGGTGCGGTCGGACTTCCAACCCAATTTTGATCGTCTGGCCCGGGAGCTGTTCGCCGCCCAGTACCAAGCAAATGAGGCGTATCGCCGGTTCAGCGACAGCGTCGGGGTTTCGCCTGATAAGGTAAACCGTTGGGCACAAATACCTTTTGTGCCAACATCAGGCTTCAAGGACAGCGAACTAACGAGTTTGCCCCCGGCTGATCGTCCCCGTGTTTTCTTCTCCAGTGCCACCACGGGCCAGTCACGCAGTCGCCACTTTCATAACGCGGAGTCGCTCGCGCTCTACGAGGCGGCGTTGAAGCCCTGGCTATATCGCTATCTTGTCCAGCCGATGGCTGAATTGGAAGAGGGTGAAGGTCGGACCGCTGTAGATCGGCCGGGTATCTTGTCGTTAACACCACCAGCATCGGCAGCTCCCAATTCCTCACTGGTTCACATGCTGGACGTGGCGGTCCAAGAATTCGCCGCTCGGGACTCTGTTTTCGCTGGCCTGATCGGTCCGGAATCAGTGTGGCAAATCGACTATGATCGAGTCCTTTTTGCGCTGCGGAAATCCATGTGCGCGAACCGCCCGTTGTTGATTACCGGGACGGCCTTTAATTTCGTGGAACTGCTCGATTTTTTGGAGTCCCGAAACATTCGCTATCGATTGGCGGAAGGGAGTCGGGTGATGGAAACGGGCGGCTACAAAGG
>DATJII010000290.1:0-22696 GCA_035493435.1 Candidatus Limnocylindria bacterium
TGCGGACAGATCAAGACCGGTTCGCTTAGCCGTACGGACCGTACCGCCAAGTACAACCAGTTGCTCCGCATCGAGCAACTCCTCGGCAAGAACGCCATCTACGCCGCCAAGAGCGCCCTGCCGAAGGGCCGATAAGCGGGGATCTACTTAATCTTTCCCGGAAAACGGAGCCCATCCCGGGCTCCGTTTTTTTGTTTGGAAGAGGACTGATCCACTGATTACGGATTCACACAGATTAAGGGAGTCTTAAGGCCCGTAGCCGACGAGGCGACTAGGCGGAAGTGCGTGGTAAGCCCCTTTTTTTACCGTCCGCCTTGTCACTTCGGCAGCTACGCTTTCCCTTCTCTTAATCTACGTAAATCTGCGGTCCAAACTTCCTTTCCCATTGCATCCCTTAAAACCGGAAGGCACGCTCGCAGATAGTCTCCCATGATCCTTTTTCGCCCCTCTTCAATCGCTGCCTGCCTTGCGACCTTCGTGTTCGTTGGCGGGGCATCCGCCGCCGCGCCCGATTGGCAACCCTTCGCCGCCCAACTTCGCCGCGTGGCAAGTGCCTTGGACCTAGTCGGGGCTCCCCTGCCCCCGGCAGAAAAGACCGAACTAGAGGCCGCGTTGAACTCGACCGATTCGGACGCCGCCAGCGACAAAGCCCAAGCCATCCTTGATCGCCACGTCCTGTTCTCCGTGGAGATCAATCCGGAGATGCGGGTCAAGGTGGCCCAGGGGACCGCCGCGCCCGAGCTGATTGAAGGCGGATGGAGGACTTTTCTTGTGAAGGTCTCCAACAAGGCGGGAGCCACCGGCGAACTCCGCGCCCGAAGCGAACAGGCCAAGCGGGTCTATAATGCCGCTGGCGCACCCACCGCTGATCGTTGGCTCGACCTGGACATGCTCAACAGCCAACCGCTCCGCAAGGAACTGGGCGGGCTGCCGGTCGAATATCGGATGCTGCAGATGTATTCACGCGATGCCGGACGCCGTGAAGCAAAGCTTTCTTTCGACATCGGCCAAGGCACCCAGGACCTCGGAATGCGCAGTGAGGTGGATATCCTTTTCCAATGCACCGCGTCCCGGGTTGTCCGACTTCATATTCTGGATGAGGACGGCTCTCCGACCACCGCTTCCCTGGTGGTTACCGATCCCCGGGGACGTGTGCTTCCTGCCCCTTCCAAACGACTCGCACCCGACTTCTTCTTTCATTCCCAGATCTATCGCCACGACGGCGAGGCCTTGCACCTTCCCGAAGGCCCTTATCACGTCCGCTTCCAACGCGGCCCGGAATCCATGGTGGAGGAACGGGACGTGGTCGTCGCAGCCGATACCGATTGGAGTTTTAAAGTGAGCCGCTGGATCGATCCGGCGAAAATGGGCTGGTGGTCCGGCGATCATCATATCCATGCTGCCGGTTGCGCCCATTATACCAAGCCCACCGAAGGCGTCCACGCCGACGACATGATGCGGCACGTCCTCGGCGAAGATCTCAAGGTCGGTGCGAACCTCACCTGGGGCCCCTGTTTCGACTACCAAAAACAATTCTTCCGCGGCGTCGATGACCCCGTCTCGGTCTGGCCTTACCTGCTTCACTACGATGTCGAAGTCAGCGGCTTTGGGTCACATGAGTCTGGCCACCTGTGCCTGCTCCGTCTGCGCGACCAAATCTATCCCGGCGGTGATTCCGACACCCATTGGCCAAAGCTGGGATTGAACACCCTCAAGTGGGCCAAACGCCAGGGCGCACTCGTGGGCCCGGCCCATAGTGGCTGGGGCCTGGATTTGGACTCCACCGAATTGCCCACCTTCAAGATCCCGCCCTTCAACGGTATCGGCGCCAATGAATATATCGTGGACGTCACCCACGAGATACCCGGCCCCGATGGCAAGCTCGTTCCCGCCGTCGATTTCCTTTCAACCGTCGATACCCCCTACCCCTGGGAGTTGAACATCTGGTATCAGACCTTAAACGCAGGGTTCCGCACCCGCATCAGCGGCGAAACCGATTTCCCCTGCATCTATAGCGAACGGGTTGGATTGGGGCGCAGCTATGTCCAATTGGACGGAAAACTGACCTATGCCGATTGGTGTGAAGGGATTCGCGCTGGACGCAATTATGTCAGCGACGGTTATAGCCATCTCCTCAACTTCAAGGCGGATGACCTGGCCATGGGCACCCACGGCAGCGAAATGCGTTTGGCCGCCGCCAAGACCGTCAAATTCCAAGTGCGCGCCGCCGCCCGATTGGGCGAGCGTGACACGGAAAACATCAAGCAACGTAGATTCACGGACCATCCCTATTGGCACGTGGAACGCGCTCGCATTGACGGAACCCGTTCCGTGCCCGTCGAACTGATCCGCAACGGATTTGTCATTGCGAAAACCAACCTGGTCGCCGACGGCACTCAACGCGACCTGGCCTTTGACGCCCCCGTGGATCGTTCCGGCTGGTACGCCATCCGCATCCTGCCCAGCTCGCACACGAACCCCATCTTTATCACCGTCGCCGACAAGCCAATCCGCGCCTCGCGCCGCAGTATAGAATGGTGTCTAAAGAGCGTGGATCAATGCTGGTCGCAGAAGGAACGCTTCATGAAGGGTGAAGAAATCGCCCAGGCCAAAGCCGCCTACGAACACGCCCGGGAAGTCTACCGCACCCGCCTCGCCGAGTGCGACGTGGACTAGACACTGATGCGTGGAAGGTCGCGACAGCGCATGGAATGCGGTTGCGAAGGCTTGGCGAAGCTACCGCTTTGGAAATGGGCCCAAGCAGGCAAGCCGGGATTCATGCACCCGTGTGAATTCGAACACCAAGGGCGCACCCCAAACGACGACGACGGGGAATCCAAGGCCAACAGCCAAATGAACCCGGCACCGTCAAGCCAACGTGCGCGTGCAAAGCGGCAGCAACTGCCGCACTCCGGGACGCTTCGCGTTTCTTGTGGCCACGTCGAAACATCGGTCACCGCTACACTTAGCCCTACTCGCGCATCATCCGGGTGTCCAGCCACGTCGTATTCCCGCAATCGGCCATCCTCGCTCCACGTATCGAGGTGCCCGGCCACACGCTCACCTCTTCGCCCGTCGGCCACGAAGTGAAAACGGCTGATCCTCCGTAACGTGACCAGGAAGATTTCAGCCGATATACTGATTGCCCAACGGATGCATAGTCAAAAACGGCTCCTCCGAACGCGTCGTGAGAAAAACCCCCGGGATATTCCAGCTCCACGGACTCCAGATTCAGGGGACAACGACCCGTCTTGATCCGGCTCTTCTCAAGGGCACATGCGATTCGGGCCATACTTGTCATATTTTCAAAGCCGGCGACAGTTAGCATGTCCGAGTCAAGTAGGCTGGCGCAAAAAAGCCATTCCCCCTCGGACGCGCGGCCTGACTTAATTCGATCAAGAGACTCACCAAAATTCACGGCATTCACGGCCACGTCCTTTTTGACCCACGTCTCACAAATGGCAAAGTCACGCTCCCGCAGCCGCATTTCAGCGATGAGTTTTCTATATCGATAACCTTCACAGCAGGCCGTGGCACAGGACTCGGCAAGCTCGCCCAGGCGGCCCGTGGTCGCAACGGTATAATCCCATAGCTGTTCGCCGGCCTGCTCCCAGCCTATATTTCCGTCCATGAGTTCCCGGCAAATACCTGAACCAGCAGTCGGCCAGTATTCGACAACCTCAAATACATTGCCCAAGACATCCAAGAAATGAAAATGTCCCGGCACACCGGACTGCGCCTCGTATAGCTGCCACAAATCACTCTTCGTCGCCTCAAGCCAGCTCGCACGATGATTCCTCGCCAGCATCACCCGTTCAATTTGTTCCAACTGTTCCAGACTCCAGCGATGGCGATTGAGCCCTTCCCAGGCCATCCGCGCCCCAAAAGCCATCATACGCTGACCCGTGTGGTTGCAACTCTCACCATTCCCGGCCAGCAACGCCTGCGCCAGTCGTTCGTTGGTTTCAAAATCCGCCAAGGCTCCGATCATGTCGTCCAATTCCAATTTCACCACGCAACGCAACGTCAGAATCTGGGATATTTGAGGAAACAAGTGTTCTGCGAATCCATCGCGGTTGGGCGAACGGCTGGAGGCCAGATAGGCAGCCAGTTGGTCAGGATGGCGGCTGGCACCATCCAACCCTTCCAACTCCGACGACCAACTGTTCAGGGAAGCCAGGATCTCCTTGGCAGCCGATTTACGATCATAGCTGGCACCCGGTTCATAATCGTCGCCAGCCAAGGCAGCCTTCCAATAACTCAAGTCAAAGCTATCTCGCTTGAATCTGGCCAGGTCGTCTTGATTTATCCATCGCGACGTTTTGCCTCCAGCCACGGTGGCATCTTTAGGCGAAACATTTTCTTGGGATACGCCTGTCTTCCGACGCCGTTCGTCGCGAATCTCCGTCATAGCTTTCACTAACAACGGTGCTCCAGGAAAGGTGTTTTCGTCCCATTTTTCTTTGCTGCGCATCCGTTCCCAATCTGCAAACTCCAAGGCGATTCCTTGGGCTCCGTACTCTTTCTTCAAAGCTGCCCAGTCGCGTTTGCCGCGCCAATTCTCGTAGCACCAAGCCACCAACAGCAGGCATACCAGCCCACCGATAAGTTTCAAACACCGCAGGCCGGCAGCCTTCCAGCGTGGTCGGCGGTGTTGCTTGGGCGTATCCATTAGGTGTGTAAACTTCCGCAGCCGCACGACAAACGCAAGTGCGGAGCGATGGCTTTACGCCTCCTTTACCGAAGGGAGGAAGGTATTACTTTTTTGAAGATGAAGGTGAAGGTGAAGGAGAAGGGCTATTCTTTTGCCAATGGCAAACCGATGGCAGTGCCATGGTGGATTTTGGGATAAACCAGAGACCGTCTCACGTGATCATCTCAGTGTCGAACGACGTAAGAATCGGTTTGGCTAACTCACTGGTAATCAAACGATTGCTGGGGCGTTTTTTAGGAACCGACCGCGCCGAGCAGTCATCGAATCCTTCCTCGAAATGGAGCCTCACCGTCTTCCTGGAGTCTATTTCCCATGGCTCTCGAAGGTCATTTCTAACCTCTCTTTTTTACGGATTGAGATCACGATTGTTGCCCGAAAGCCGATAGCAGTGCCAATGCTCCAGGTAGTGACATAAACTGCTCCAACGCGTCGAGCCCGGCACCTCCTTCGTCCCATGGCCGGGTGAGGCATACCAGTCCTCCCTTCATTTGCCACCCCGCCTCCTCCCGCTCGCGCTTACACCCATTGGCAAACCAAACCCACCAGCGCGAGCACATGCTATTGCCGGTCAGTACCCAGGGTATTCCCCACGGCCAACCTTGGGCTAGGGGACGGAATCCCGTTGGGATTTGGAGGCTTCAGGACCCACCGTTCGCCTGACAAACGCACTGCGTCTTGGAGTACGGTGGCAGAGCGCAGCGTCGACACCGTTTTGGACGCGCTTCCAGGCAGTCCAGCGGGGATTCATGCCCGTGACACAGCTCGAGCGCGCCCTGAAGCCTCCCACGGGCCAGAGCGCCACATCGGCGATTCATCGTCACACCTTCATTTCGTCATCCCCACCCATCCGGATATGAAGATATGAACGTCATGAACGTTCATTCCCATCTTGGCACGCCGGGGGGTAGGCGAAGCCGTGGTCAGGATTCTCCCCCAGCAGCCTTGGCCAAAGACGACTCCGAACTCCCGACCACCGCCATGCCGTGCGCCCCACCCCAAACAAACCCCTCCGACACGCGCACTCCCTTCGAAGAAACCCGATGAATCCGCGTCCGCTTAACACCGGTCCTGCCTCGCGAGCACCCTTGCAGGCTGGGGCGGATTTTGGAGAATCGACAAACACCCATGACAGGTGCCCGGCAAACCCTCTTTCTGGCTTGGTTCATCGCCCTCACGACGATGTCCCGGGTGGCTGCCCGGGCTGACGCTCCGTTGCCACCTGAAGCCATCGAGTTTTTCGAGAGCAGGATTCGACCGGTTCTGGCCCAGGATTGCTACGAATGCCATCGCACCTCCGGAAAGAAAAAGGGTGGCCTGGCACTGGACTACCGCGATGCGCTTCTCGCGGGCGGTGATTCCGGCAAGGTGATCGACGCGGCCAATCCAAAGGCGAGCCTGTTGCTGAAATCAATCCGACACGATTCCGACGACCTCCAGATGCCCAAGGCGCGAGCCAAGCTGGATTCCCAGGTCATCGCCGATTTCGAGAAGTGGGTGGCCATGGGCGCGCCCGATCCCCGCACCGCACCCGCCACAGATCAGCAGGTTTCGGCGGACACCGATTGGTCGGCCGTCATGAAGCGGCGCAAGGAATGGTGGAGTTTTCAACCGATCAAGCAGCCCGACTTGAAGTCCCTCCCAGGCAGTGCCTCGACCCATCCGGTGGACCGTCTGGTTCGGGCCCGGCTCGCCGCCCAGGGCCTGGCGCCCGCCCCCCGGGCCGATACTTATACCCTGCTTCGCCGCCTGAGTTTCGCGCTGCGCGGATTGCCCCCGTCGGTCACGGAGATCGATTCCTTCGTCACGGACCAGGATTCCGACGCCTACGGACGCTGGGTCGATTCGTTCCTGGCCTCACCCCACTTTGGCGAACGCTGGGCGCGGCATTGGATGGACTGGGTCCGCTATGCCGACTCCCACGGCAGCGAGGGCGATCCCATGATTCCTTACGCCTGGCGCTACCGGGACTACCTCATCCGCGCGTTGAATGCGGACGTTCCCTATAACCAATTGGTGCGCGAGCACCTTGCGGGCGACCTGTTGGAGAAGCCACGTATTAATACGACACTGGGCCTCAACGAATCGGCGCTGGGCCTGGGCCACCTCCGGATGGTGTTTCACGGCTTCGCCCCCACCGATCCGCTGGAGGAACAGGTCCGGTTCACCGACGACCAGATTGGAGTCGTCTCCAAGGCCTTTTTAGGCCTGACGGTTTCGTGTGCCCGCTGCCACAACCACAAGTTCGATCCCATCAGCCAAAAGGATTACTATGGCTGGTACGGTGTGTTCGTCTCCTGCCCGCCAGCCGCCATCGCGGTGGACGCGGTGACACCGGACTCGCAAGAACTTCGCGCTGCCGCCTCCGCTCGGCGTACGGCGGTGAAATCCGTGGTCGGCGGCCTTTGGCACGAACGCGCCGGAGAAATCGCTTATGCTCTCGCCAAACCTTCCGAAGCCACCCGCGCCGCCATCGATGCCGCCAAGGATCCAGGCTCGATCCTTTATCCTTTTTATATCGCACGCCATTCCACCAACCAGGCAGGCATTGGCCCCGCCCTGGCCCGGTGGCGCGACAGTGCCCGGACGTTGAAACAAAGCCCGGCGAAAGACGTTGCCACCCGCTGGAACCTGACCTCCGGCACCGATTATAAGCACTGGCGCCACGATGGCCCGGGTATCACGTCCGTCAGCCCGGCTGGCTCCTTTGCGCTGGCGCCCGAAAGTGAAAAAGTCTTCGCCGGCATCTATCCCGCCGGGGTCTATACGCATCTCCAGAGCACCAAGGATCGCGGCGTCCTGCTCTCGCCCAAGTACGCCCTCGACGACAAGTACGACCTGTGGATCCGCGTGGTGGGTGAGGGCGGCCCCGTGCTGCGGTATGTCATGCAGAACTATCCACGTGACGGCACCGTATATCCTGTCGAGCGGCTGGGAGGCAATCGTTGGCGCTGGGTGAAATTTGGCGTCGACTACTGGCAGGGAGACAAACTGCATATAGAAATCAGCACGGCCGCCGACCAGCCGGTGCTGTCGGATATCAATGCCGCCCGGTCGTGGTTCGGCATCCGAGAGGTGCTGGTCACCAAGGCCGGTTCCCCCGCCCCGGTGGACTCGTTCGAGTTTGTGGAACCCATCCTGGAGGCCATCACCTCGGTCGAACCCAAGACGGAAGACGAACTGGCCCAGGTTTATTCCCAAGCGGCCAGAACCTCCCTGGAGGCGTGGCTCGCCCAATCAGACGGCCACCCAGGTATAACTGATGGCCAGGCCATGTTCCTGGATCAACTTTTGCGGGCAGGCTTGCTGCCCAATCGGACCAACGACCTCGCCGAAGCCCAGCCCGCCCTGGCAGCGTGGCGCGAAGCGGAGGCCAAACTCCCGGTGCCCACTCGCGCCCAAGGAGTGATGGAAACGGATCCCTACGATCAACCGCTCTTCGTGCGCGGCGAACATAAACAACCCGCCGAAGTGGTGCCCCGCCGCTTCCTCGACGCGATCGACAACACGCCTTACGGAAAAGCCCAGAGCGGACGCCGCGAATTCGCCGAAGCCATCCTCGCGTCCAATAATCCCCTCACCTCCCGCGTGATCGTCAATCGGGTCTGGCACCACCTGTTCGGGCGCGGCATCGTGGCGACCACGGACAATTTCGGCCGCCTGGGCCAGGAACCCAGCAATCCCGAACTCCTGGATTATCTTGCGGGGTGGTTTGTCGAACACGGCTATTCCGTCAAGGCCCTCGTCCGTTTTCTGGTGACATCAGAGACCTGGCAACAGGCCAGCGAACCGTCGGCCCTCGTTCTTGAACGCGATCCCAATAATATACTACTCTCGCATTTCAGCGTCCGCCGCCAGGAAGCCGAGGCGATCCGAGACGAACTCCTCTACGTGACCGGCGACCTGCACGAAGCGGAAATGTATGGGCCGCCGATCACCGGCCACACCCCTCGCCGCAGTGTGTATCTGCAAGTCAAACGCAACGATCTCGATCCCTTCGTCTCCACCTTTGATGCCCCGGCGCCCGCCACCACCAAGGGCGTCCGCGACGTGACCAATATCCCCGGTCAATCTCTCACGCTCTTGAATGATCCGTTTGTCCTGGAGCTGGCCGAGCACTGGGGACAACGCCTCGCCACCCAGGGCGGTAGCAATACCCCCACCGATCTAATAAGACTCATGTTCCGGGAAGCCCTGGGACGTCCCCCGGGCGATGCCGAACTGGCCCGCGCCCTGGAATTCCTCCGCTGGTCCTCCGAACGCCGGACCCAATCCCACGCGAACCGCCAACAACTCCAGCAAGCATCCGTGAAATCCCGGCAACGCCTGACGGAAATCACCGCCATCGGCAATGCCCGGGTACTCGCCCAGCGCCAGGCGACTCCGGCCTCTCCGCGCGCAGTCCTCGTCGAACCCCTCATGGCCTGGGATTTCCAGGAAGGCTTGGCCGACCGCCAGAATTCCCTCGCCGGAACGCTCCACAACCATGCCAAACTGGAAAACGGCGCCTTGGTGGTGGACGGAAACTCCAGTTATATGGTCTCAGGGCCCCTGAAGAAGACGCTCAGGGCCAAGACCCTGGAAGCCTGGGTGCAATTGGACACCTTGAAACAGGGCGGCGGTGGCGTCCTCACCGTGCAGGACCTGGAGGGGAATGTCTTTGATTCCATCGTTTTTGCCGAAAAACAACCCCTGCGCTGGGTGGCGGGCAGCGACCTATGGACCCGCACCCAAAGTCTCAACGGTCCCGAAGAAACCGAGGCCGCAGATCAGCCTGTCCAGGTGGCCTTGACCTATGCCGAGGACGGAACCATTACCGCGTACCGCAATGGCCTGCCGTACGGTCAACCCTATAAGAGCAAGGGCCCCATCACTTTCGAGGCCGGCAAGGCCCAAATCGTGATGGGCAACCGGCATGGTGAACCGGGCGGCGACCGGAGCCTAAGCGGCCGAATCTTCCGGGCCCGCGTCTATGATCGTGCTCTGACCGCAACGGAAATCGCGGCATCGGCGGCTTCCTCTTCCAGCTTTGTCTCGGCGGCAGATCGATGGGCCGCGATGTCCGCTCCGGAACGCGCCGAATATGAGCAACTCCAGGCCGAGTTGACGCAAGCGGATCGCAGCCTCCAGGCATTGCAACAGACTCAGGGACTCTCGTCCGAATGGGCCGACCTCGGCCATGCCCTTTTCAACCTCAAGGAATTTATCTACGTCCGTTAATTGCCTGCCATGAAGAGAATTCTCAACCGACGTGATATGCTCCGGCAATGCTCCGCCGGGTTCGGACTGATGGCCCTGAACAGCCTGATGTCCCAATCGGCGTTGGCGGGCGCGGCCAAGACGATCTCACATTTCCGTCCTCGGGCGAAGAGTGTCATTTTTTGTTATATGTCGGGCGGGGTCTCGCATCTGGACTCGTTCGATCCGAAACCACTGTTGAAGAGGATGGCTGGCAAGCCCATGCCGGTGAAAGTGGAGCGCACGGTCTTCAACCAGAACGGCAACATCTTTCCCAGCCCCTTCGAGTTTCGCCAATATGGCGCGGCGGGTATCCCGATCAGCTCCATGTTCCCAAAACTGGCCCAGTGGTGCGCGGAAGACCTGGCTATTATACGTTCCATGACCACCAAGGTCAGTGAACATGCCCAGGGCAACTACGCCTTTCACACCGGGTTTCCTTTCATGGGTTTTCCGAGTGCTGGCGCGTGGGTGAACTATGGCCTGGGCAGCGAGAACCAGAACCTTCCTGGTTTCGTTGTCCTGCAGAGCGGTGGAGCCGTCCCTCCCCACGGCGGCGTCGGGCTCTATAGCAACGGCTTCCTGCCCGCCCAGCACCAGGCCTCCATCATCATCGCGGATTCCACCGAGCCCGTGCCGAATATCCGGGCCAAGGAACTGGACCTCGTCCAGCGAGGCCGCCTCGATTTCGTGCGGGATCTCGATACTCGCTTCGCCAGTGCTTCCGGCCACGACGCCCAGGTGGACGCGGCGATCAAGAACTACGAAACCGCCTACCGCATGCAGTCCTCGGTCCCCGAACTCGTCGATCTCTCCGGCGAAACGGCCGCCACGCGGAAGCTTTACGGTCTGGAGGATTCCCATCCCCAAACCGCCGCCTACGGACGCCAATGCCTCCTCGCCCGGCGCTTGGTTGAACGCGGGGTACGCTTTGTGGAGCTGAGCTGCATCAATGAAGGCATCGGTGCGGGAAACGCTCCCAATCCGTGGGACCAACACGGTGACCTCGAACGCGGGCACGGCACCATGGCGCATCAAGTGGACCAACCCATCGCCGGGCTCCTCGTGGACCTCAAGCAACGTGGGCTCCTCGACGAAACCCTCGTCATTTGGGCCGGTGAATTCGGGCGCACCCCCTTCTCCCAAGGCAGCAACGGTCGCGACCACAATCCCTACGGCTTTTCCATCTGGATGGCGGGCGGCGGAGTCAAAGGCGGAACGATCTACGGGGCCACCGACGACCTCGGCTATCACGTCGTCGACCGGCCTGTCTCCCTCTACGATCTCTGGGCCACCGTGCTGCACCAACTCGGCCTCAACCACGAGAACCTCACCTACCTCTCCGGCGGCCGCAACTTCCGCCTCACCGACGTCTACGGCACCGTACTGCATGACATTCTCTCGTAGCCACCGAGGTAACGAGGTGGAGGTGCGTAGCCAGGATCCTCCGTCCACCTCCTCACGTCGGCGGCTACCAAAGACCGTGACTATTTATTTCGGTCGCACTCTTCGTAGTCACCGAGGTCACGAGGTGGAAGCGCGTGGTGAGGACAACGCCCCAAAAACTCCAACTCCTCCCACTTCATTATATAATTTATGATCGAACCCAAGGTTCTGCTGGAGAAAATCACCCAAGCTTACGCAACCTTCGAAGTGTTTCGCTGCCGCGGCGCCCTGACACGGGTGATTTACCCTAAGTCGAGACCTGACTCGCCTATTGAGTCCCGATTTTCCATGCGACTATGCATTGCACGCTCCGGAAACTTCTTCCTTCAATGGTGCCTCAACCACTGGTCCGATCGAATGAACCACACCATCATCGCCATGGATTCCCAGGTCATCAGCCATTCCTTCGGGGAAATGCAATGGACTCGCGAAGGAAGCATCGAAGATATCCTTGCCGGTCACACTGGTATCTCCGGAGGTTTGGCTATTCAAATTCCCGCCTTGGTAATGGGTTTCAATATCCCTTTTCTTGACCGATTCGAGGAGGTTGACGAGGTAAAAGAGCAAGGGGCGGAATGTTACCTGATCAAAGGCTATCGCGGAGAATCCTGGAGACGAACTGTTATAATTCGCACAGCCGATTGGGTGATTCTGAGAGTTTCCGATCACCTTCGGGACGAGCAAGGTGAATACACCTCCGATTTCGCATACACGAATATCGAAACAACTCTGGAGCCGATTGACTGAGGCCGGGTTTCGGCGCCCCAGTTCGTGATGCAATAAAAGTAAAAGGAGACTCAACGACCGCACATGAAGCACACGGCGAGAAGAACACCGTCCAAATGCCCCACCCATATACTTTATGATCGAACCCAAGGTTCTGCTGGAGAATATCACCCAAGCTTACGCAACCTTCGAAGTGTTTCGCTGCCGCGGCGCCCTGACACGGGTGATTTACCCTAAGTCGAGCCCCGACTCGCCTATTGAGTCCCGATTTTCCATGCGCTTTTGCTTCGTACGAAGCGGAGATTTCTTCCTTCAATGGTGCCTTGACCACCGGTCCGACCGAATGAACCACACCATCATCGCCATGGATTCCCAAGTCATCAGCCATTCCTTTGGGGAAATGCAATGGACTCGCGAAGCAAGCATCGAAGATATCCTTGCCGGTCACGCCGGTATTTCCGGAGGTTTGGCCATTCAGATTCCGGACTTGGTAATGAATTTGAAGATGCTGGTTTTCCTCGATCGAATTGACCGGATTGACCAGGTGGAGGAGCAAGGGATGGCATGTTACCAGATTGGAGGGCACCTTGGCGAATCTTGGGCACGAACGGCAATAGTTCGCAGGGCCGATTGGGTGATTCTAAAAGTTGCGGACCACCTTCGGTACGAAGAAGGCGAAGCCACTTCAAATTTCGATTACACCAACATCGAAACAACTCCGGAACCGATTGACTGAAGCCGGGTTTGGCCGCCCCAATTCGTGGTCCAATAAAAATAAAAGGAGACTCAACGGTCGCCACATGCAGGCACGCGGCGAGAAGAACACGGTCCAAATACCACACCACATATAATTTATGATCGAACCCAAGGTTCTGCTGGAGAATATCACCCAAGCCTACGCAACCTTCGAAGTGTTTCGCTGCCGCGGTGCCCTGACACGGGTGATTTACCCTAAGTCCAGCCCCGACTCGCCCATTGAGTCCCGATTTTCCATGCGATTTTGCTTCACGCGCCCCGGCAACTTCTTCCTTCAATGGGGCCTCGACCACCGGTCCGACCGAATGAACCACACCATCATCGCCATGGATTCCCAAATCATCAGCCATTCCTTCGGGGAAATGCGATGGGCTCGCGAAGCTAGCATTGAATACATCCTCGCCTGTCACACCGGTATCTCCGGATCCTTGGCTGTACAGATTCCCGCCTTGGTGATGGGTTTGGATATCCCCTTTTTTAAACATATTGAGCAGATTGATGAGCTGGATGAGCAAGGGACGGCATGTTACCAGATCAAAAGCCACCGCGGGGAATCGTGGCAACGGACTATTATAGTTCGCATCGACGATTGGGTGATTCTACGAGTTGCCGACCGCGTTTGTTATGAGCAAGGTGAATACACCTCCGATTTCGCATACACCAATATTAAAACCACCTCAGAAAACGCCGACTGATACCGTGGGACGGTCACCCCCCTTTGGAGCGCAACAATAGAAAAAGGGGACTCAATGATCCCCCTCGTAGCCACCGAGGTAACGAGGTGGACGTGCGTGATGATATATGAGTAACACCGTCCACCTCCTCACGTCGGTGGCTACAAATGACAGCCCTCGAACTATCACCGCCCAACGTCAACCGTGGCGCTTTCGATGGCATCTTTGTCACGCGCGATTCTTCTAGCTCTGGGGAAAAGGAGAGCAGCCAACACCAGGACCAGAGCCACCAATCCGTGACCCAGGCAGGCGGCGGCAAGGGCACCTGCGAGGAAAAGTAGCCAGAGAAAAATCTGGAGTATTGGTGCCCAAACCAGCCATTCCCCTCCTCGCAATGTCGTTTTGAAGACGATCCATGCCGCCGTCATTCGCCAGATGCCAATGAGGCCTCCGCCAAGCAATACGACGGATACGAAGATCGGAATCTCACCGCCCGATGCCCGTATGGGAAACCCGCTTTCTGGTTGGACACTCAACAACCAAAGTATCGCGGCTTCGCCCAGCAACGGAGCGTCGCTGACATTCGAGAGGGCGCGGGGAAGGGCCAAGGTCCCATCCGGCAACTCCCACGCCGTCGTCAACATCTCCAAGGACAAGGGATAGGCGAGATCGAATCGGCCATTTTTGCGCGCTGCCCCGACGCCGAAGGCGTTCGCCGAGACCCCAAACCCGGCAATTACCGGCCCGGCATCCACGTTCATCGTCCAGTCGCTGTCGGGAAGACCTTTAGGGAATTCGCGAAACCCAACAAAACCCAGCCGACGTTGCCAAAAGGACGTCTCGTAATTCTGGAACCAGGTCTTGGCTTGATCGGGCCACAACTCGGGCGCCGTCAGACAATAGTAAGAGTTGCCACAACCCCGGTCCTCGATGATCGGAGCTCCGCTCTCTGCGTTTGCGAAATAGGGCGGCAGCCTGAGGCCTGCGTTGTGGGGTCCCACAAATCCTCGCAATGCTCGACGGACAAATTCCGAGTGATCCGTGCCCAGTACGGAATCGGCACGTTTGATACCCCAGATCGCCGTCATCACGTCGCCCGGATAACATTGATGCGGGTAGTCGTTCAGCAATCCGTTTCTTGAAGCGTCTATTTCTTGGGAAAGGGTTTCGACCTGATCCCGCAGCAGGTCCAGATGGACACCGTCGCGGAGCAGCTTTTCGCGGCTGGTCAAGGCCGCGATGACCAGCATCCGGTAAAATGCATTTTCCTGGTGCAGATAGTTCGTGCCCCAGTGCTTCTGGACCCAACTCGCGTGATTGGGATCGATCACCAATTCGGAAGCGGCAAGAACTGCTTCCTGGCAATAGACCTTGGGTTCCACCCCCGCCCGGTGGTCACCCGCATCCCAGGCCTTTTGAAGATTCTCAATGGCCCATAAATAAAAGACCGAACCGAAGAGCGGCCACTCCGTGCCGGAAATATCACTCGTCGAAAGGCTCGTCGCCTGCCCCGCCGCCACCCGCTCTCGCGCCCACGCGGCATAACGCGGGGTCACACGTTGCATCAGCCTCCAATCCGCCTGGGGAATTCCCGCCCCTTTCAACGCCGGGTCCAGAATGTTCAATCCCCCGCGTACGGCAGGATAAACGAAAAGCGCCGCTACCAGAAGACCACCAATGATCGAGTTAACCAGTATGATTCTGCGGATCATGGCGCTGAGGGTTCATCATCTCGCTCCCTTCGACCAAGCACCCCGCAGCCTGTTCAATACGGTCGCAGAATACCGCGACCGACCGGAGACAATGGATCGTACTCGCAGCCACCGAGGTCACGAGGTGGAAGTGCGTGGTGAGGCGCCAGTGTTACCTTCTGCCTCCCCACGTCGTCGGCTACCCAAGACCTACTTCTTGACCTTGGTATAAACGTCGACGCTGGGCTTCTGTTCGTCGCGGTCCTTGTCGAAATTGGAAGCCATCGTCCAGGAATCCTCGCCCAGCATGTAGATCGCCGTGCGGTCGTCGTCGATGGATTGGGTGTCGGTTTCGGACTTGCCAGCCTTGATGTCGGTGAACTTGACGACGTTGAACGGCCCGGAGGTTTCCGTCTTCACCGTTCCCTCGGCATAGAGCGACACATCGTCAGTGCCCTTGATGATCCGGAACTGGAACTTATCCTTCTTGATTTCAATGACTTGCGTATACGATTCGCCATCTTTGCTGGTCTTCTTGGTGGACCACTTACCTTCCAGCTTGGAGAGGTCGGCAGCAAAGCTGGCGATCGTGGTGGCGGCAAGTACGGCGGCAATGGCGGTGGCCCGAAAGAATTTGTTCATAAAGGTATTTTGGCCAACGAGAATACCCTAAACACAGCCGTGCGCCACCTTTTTCAGGAGAAGCCAGTGAGCCACAGTTGATGCAGATTTCCCAAGGAAGGCGAACTGCCGAATTCCATATAGATTCATCGCCAAGATGAATTCAACCCTCCATCTCCGTCTTCTAATCTGTGTGAATCTGCGTAATCCGCGGACGAGAATCTTCTTCTTATAGATGGAGTGGTGAACCCGACACATACGACTCCACGCGGATTCATCCGGAGAGATGTTATCCACAGATTACGCAGATTCACGCAGATTTTTCAGAGGAAACGCAGACGGAATCAATGTATCACGTCAGGGACCGCCGCGCATCCCGTCTATATATCCTCTCCCTCATCCGCGAAAATCCACGCCATCTGCGGTTGCTCTCCTCGCTTATCAGCAAGGCGCCCACCCCAGTGATTCCACGCTCGTTCTCACTCCCAGACCTTCATCCAATAGAGCTTGAGATAACGGCCCTCCAGGCAATTGGACATCACCGGATGATCCGCGCCCGGCCCGGTCCGGTCGAAGAACTGCAACCGGCGCGAAAGTCTATAAGAAGTCTTCAGCATGATGCGCTCGAACTCTTCTTCCGGCAGCATGCCTGAACAGGAACAGGTCACCAAAATCCCGCCCGGCTTCAGGAGCGTCATGGCCAGGGCATTGAGGTCCTCATACCGCCGTATCCCCTCGATCTCGATCTCCCGCGTGTGGATCAGCTTGGGTGGATCGCAGATCACCACATCGAAGCCTTCGCTGTTCTTCTGCATCTGGCGCGCGTAGGAAAACGCGTCGCAATGCACCCACGTGACGCGCGCCTGATTGAGATTCGCATTGCGCTTGGCCTGCGCGATGGCCGCTTCATCCAAGTCCACGCCGATCACCTCACTGGCCCCGCCCTGGATTTTCGCCGAAATGCCGAAACCGCCCGTATAACAACACAAGTCGAGGACCCGTTTGTCCTTCACCATGGACGCCAGCTTCTTCCGATTTTCCCGTTGGTCGCAGAAAAACCCTGTTTTGTGGCCCTCGGCAAAATCCACCTCGTACCGGATGCCGTTCTCCTGGATTTTTACCGACCTCACCGGTTCACTGGGCACCATCTTCGGTGAGATGCCTTCAGTCCGGGCGATATCAGGATCGACTTCCACCACCACGCGCTTGGTGCCCAGTCGCTCGTGCAGGCGCGGGATCCAGTTCTTGAGCCGTTGCGCGATCCCGAGGCTGTGAATCTGGATGCTCAGGACGTCGCCAAACTTGTCTATAATCAGTCCACTCAGGCTGTCGCCGTCCGAGTGTATCACCCGGAAGGCATCGGTGGTCTCAGGCAATCGCAGGGTATCGACACGGAAATCGATGGCCCGATTCAACAATACGTCCAGGAATTCCTCACCGGCAGGTGTCTTGCTATACCGCAGGATGCGCAGGGGCACCCGTGCTCGGGGATTCCATAGGCCTTCGCCGAAGTACTGCCCATCGCGATCATAGACGTGCACCCAGTCGCCCGGCCGGCAATTGGGCGAAGCCTCGCGCACCATGGCGGGGTAGATGATGGGGCTATGGCTCTGGTACTTGAGATGGACCCACGGTTCCACCCTTCCGGCAACGGCCCGCACGGACGGCGCGGGCGGCTCCGATTCGGCTGCCATCGGTTTTTCGGGTCCGGCATTTACCGGCCCGCGGCGACTGGGAATCTCTTCTGGCGACATCAATCCTCGGCACGCTCGCCCGCCGGAGCCATTTTTACCAGCCTCGGTTCAAATTGACCGAGGATATCCACCAGGTCGGACTGGGCGGCCATGACCCCATGGATATCCTTGTACACCATGGGAACCTCGTCCAAACCCGCCGAGATCAGGTGCACCCGGCGATCCTTCAAAACCCGGTTTACCTTCTCCCACTCAAAGGTTTCGATAGCCTTGGTTCGGCTCATGACCCGTCCCGCACCGTGGGACGCGGAACCGAGCGAAGCGGCATTGCCCTTCCCCCGGACGACAAAGCCCGGAGTCGCCATCGACCCCGGAATAATTCCCAACACCCCTTCGCCCGCCGGGGTCGCACCCTTGCGGTGAACCACCACCTCACGCGGTTGCCCATCGATCGCATGGGTCTCCTTCCAGGCAAAATTGTGGTGATTTTCCAGGTCCAGCAGGACCTCGGCCCGGAGGTGGTGGGCGATATGCCGGTGGATCAAGGCGTGGTTGGCGGCCGCATACTGGCCCATCAACTCCATGGCGGCCCAGTACTCCTGTCCGGCCTCGGAATCCATCGAGAGCCAGGCCAGCCGCTTGTATTCTCCTGACAATTCCGGGCGATGCGTGATAGCCAGCTTGCTGTAATGATCGCAAACCGCCGCGCCCGTACCACGACTGCCACTATGCGACAGCAAGGCCACGTACTCACCCACAGGCAGTCCTTGGATCGGTTCTTGGGCCACGAAGGTGCCGAACTCCACGAAGTGATTTCCGCTGCCACTCGTACCCAATTGCGACCAGGCCCGGTCCTTGTTCGCCTTCGTCACCGGACTGACGCTCCAGTCCTCGTCCATGACCGCGTGTTCACGGCGTTCCCGGAAAAAAGCGCCCACCCCAAAGCGCGTTTCGGTCTCAATCGATTCGATCAGCCGCTCGCGCTTGCGGTCCAGATCAACGGGGGCAATATCCAACACCGTCATTTTCATCCGGCACGCGATGTCGACTCCCACCGCATAGGGAATCACTGCCTTTTCCGTGGCCAATACGCCTCCAATGGGCAAGCCGTATCCCAGGTGGGCATCCGGCATCAACGCCCCGGCCACCGCCACCGGAAGACGGCAGGCGCGGGCCAATTGGCTGACTGCTTCGGGTTCCAGATCCGTCCCCCATTGTTTCCAAGGCGCGGACGTGGTCACGGAACGAGGCGACTTCAATAGCGCCTGAGCGAACTCGCCGCGCAACTTGTCGCCGACAAAACGGTCCGGGTCCTGGACGATCGCCTCCGTCTCCGCCGCGAGCCGCGAACGGTCCAAGCCCTTCAAGACATATTTGGCAATGAAGTCCATTCCCCGCCGGGTTGCCTCACCCGCTGGCACGCCCAGCCGGATCAAATCCTGTTGATTCATAAACAAACGTAACCGACGCGAGTGAAGCAAAGATCAGAAGGTCTGTCTGCTGGGGAATGAGGAGGCGCAGCAATTACTGGGCGTTCTTTTTGCTGATCGCCTGTTTCACCAGACGTTTCGCATCGCCAGGATTCCAAGGCCCAACCGGACTGGCTTCCGAAGCCACCAAGCGCCGGTTAATCGTAGTGACTATCACCCCCAACTTTGGCTTCGAGTTGGCGAAGATGTGTCTATTCACAACCTCAAATAAGTCCAATCGAGACCCGATGTCAACAGGCGCAACAGCAACGGCCCACTTGCCGGGTGCAATTTCGCATTGACCCGAAACTAGAGTGATCCTCGTCGGCCAAGCAAACCGGACGGCCGACAATACATCGGGAGAGATTCCGTCGAGCCCTGCTATCGGTGAGAGGCTCCGCCACAGACGAAGAGCAGCCAAGTCGAAACCTGAGGTCCTAAGTTCCGACACGCATGCATTTTCGAGAGCACCATGGCCTGACCCGGAGGCGCGTCCGGTTTGCCACCCTCTTTTTTCCTCTTTCGTTCCCCTTCCCGGTGCCTTATCTACACCCTGTGTCCCAGTCCGCCTCCCAGCCCAATCGAACGGCAAATCCTGATCTAGTTAGCAAAAGTTCGCCGATGTCATCGTGGCGAAAACTTCTGTCGGACGTGCTCGCCAGCGGGACGTCTACCCTCCAGAGCCCTCAAAACTGCGTTGCAATATTCTGTCTGGCAGTGAGTTGCGTGGTTTTGACGACTTTTGGCGCAATCCCCTCAGACGACGAATGGGCCAGCCCCAGCCTCCCTCTCGACTCGACGGCAGCCGCCAAGGGTGAGGTACGAACGGCTGAAGATCCCCAGCCCGACCCGAAAGCCCCTGGCATCGATTTCGAATTTCCCATCCGGGTCGGCGGCGATGACAACCAGCCGTTGCGGGAGGCGGTGATTTCGATTCATTTGCCCGGGGACGATGCCCTCCACGCCGTGCGCCGAAAGACCGACGAACAGGGGCGCTATTTGCTTCGGGGACGATACTCACCACCAGCGGAATCGGGGCCAACCCAGAGTGCTCTGTTAATGATCATACGTCATCCGGACTATGCACCCAAGCAACTGATAATGGTGGGGACCACCACCGCAACCTTCACCGGTAAAAAACCGGATCGCACAGTCAGGTTGGATCGGGGAGTGGCGATCGCCGGGAAAGTGATTGCCGCCGGTGGCGGCCCCGTTGCCGCGGTCAAAATTTCCCTGGAAGGCACCGATATTCCCCAGGAGGTTTACAGTCGGCCTAGCGGAGCTTGGTCGGAACATGCCAGTGTCCATTTTTCTGGTGAAGACTCGGTCACGACAGATGCCGAGGGAATTTGGCGAATCCCGCATTTTCCCACCAACCGGATTCCCATCCTGATTCAATGCGTGGGCGCCGATGGCAGCGAGGCCCAATACGGGATCATGCCGGAACGATTGGGTATTCCGGCCAAACCTCTTGATGCGGAAAAACTATTCGAATCAAAAGCGGTCCTGGAACTGACGGGTGGCTCCGTGGTACGAGGGGTCGTTACCGATACTGCGGGTGCCCCCATCCCCGAAGCTGACGTCTGGGAGAATTTTGGCTTCCAACAGAGTCGTCCACCGGTCCATTTCCGGACCGACGCCAATGGGCGTTTCAAACGCGTCAACCGGGTCAAACGGCAATGGGTCTATTCGGCCTCGGCCCCGGGCAAAGCCACCAGTTCAGCCATCATTGCCGCTGGCAGCGACAACGCGCCGGTGCGACTCGTCCTATCACCGGCCAAACCGCTCAAAATCAAGTTGGTGGACCGCGCTCAGAAGCCCATGGCAAAAACGGTCCTCTCCGCACCCGTCTGGAAAAACCAGGGACAGGCCTTGGTTTGGAACCCCACCACGGACGATGACGGAACAGCCGTTTGGACGAATCGACCGCTCAACAAAGTCGTCCTGGTCGTCAACCAACCTACCGGCGCCCGGTTCATTGCCATAGACACCAATGAAACGGAGAAGACGGTGGTCCTGAAGCCCCTGAGCGAAACCCAAATGACGGTGGCGGTCCATGCCACAGATATCGCCACCGGAGCGGAAGTCAAAATCTCAAAGATAGATTTGATCGTCCAACCGTGGATGCCCGCCCGATCCCTCGGCACACCCCAAGACTCCAAGGAAAAGGTCGCCATAACTCAGGCCCAGTTACAAGGGCAGGAAGCATTCGCACTCCGGATCGCGGCGGATGGCTATACCACCTTCTCCATGTCGTCCATCACCTTTGACGACGGAGAACTGTCGATCGAGGCCAAGCTAAAGAAAGCCACAAATTTGACCGTCAAGGTTCTCAATCCCGACGGTTCGCCCGCCGCCTCTGTGCGGTGTTGGGTCAAAACCGGCTCCCAGCCCCAGCAACTCTATATCAATCCCGAGCAGATCTGGGGTGAGGAAAATTTCACGAAAGTCGTAACGGATGCGACCGGCCAGGCCGTCTTGCCGGACGGAGCGGACGACGGGGGCGTGATCGCCTACAGCGCCACGGGTATTGCCAGCAGCACCCTGGGTGACCTCCGCAAAACCCCGGAACTGAAGCTTATCGCCCTCGGAGCGGTGGAAGGCGAATTGAAGGGAGCCTTGGGCAACGCCCCAAACGGACTCCAACTTGCCCTCACCGAGACTCGCTGGAATTCCGAACGTCCCTATCAATTAGGGCTGAACGCCCAGATCGACGGGAAGAACCACTTCCGTTTCAAGAGCGTACCTCCCGGCGAGTATTACCTGGTGAAATATCATTCGCGCATGGGGATGCTGACTCCCAGCCATCCGCAAGCGGTCAAGGTCAAGCCGGGGGAGACGAATCATTTCGACTATGGCGGCAATGGCCGATCCATCGCCGGGGAAGCCACCTCCGATCCGGAGGACGCGGCCGTCGATTGGAAGAACGACAGCCATAAGCTCGAATTCCGGCCAGAAGCGAATGCGACGCCCAATCCACAGCCGAATCCTTCCGATTATGCCACGGTTGACGCCTGGCAGGCGGCCATCAAGGTGTTCGGCAGCGCCAATATGAACGGCTCCGCCGCCCGTACTTATATGCTGGATTTCGAGGATGACGGGAGTTTCCACACCGACGACGTCCCACCCGGCAAGTATTTTCTGAACATCACAGTCACCAAACCTCAAAAAGGCCGGCAGAACTATTCGTTTAATCGTCCCGAAGACCAATTGGGCACACTGCAAAAGGAGGTGGTCATTCCTGAGGGAACCGGCGTTTTCAATCTGGGTTCGGTGTCGGTGCCCATCAAAGGCGAAGGCCCCGGCAAAGCCAGTGGGCCGCTGGAACTCTCCACCGTCGACCTGGAGGGCAACCCCTGGAACCTCGCCTCGCTCAAAGGCAAGGTCGTGGTGCTTGGGGTATGGACGACTTGGTCGCAGCGTTCCCAGGATTTTTTCAAGGAATGGAGTGCGCTGGTCGCCGAATATGGGAAAGATAAGGAAGTGGTATTCGTCGGAGTTGACGTCGGTGAAGACGCTCCCACGGTCACCAAGGCGGTCAAGGACCGCGGCTACGGCTGGCAGCAGGTCTCGGTATCTGGCAAAGCGGCCACCCAGTTCCTGGACCGGCTGGGTATAACGGAGGTTCCCTACTGTTTCGTCATCACCCGCGAGGGCAAGGCCAAGACTG
>DATJII010000291.1:0-9114 GCA_035493435.1 Candidatus Limnocylindria bacterium
CCTCCCGCTTCGCCTTGGCCATGTTCTCAAGCATGGGACGAATGGCTGTCGGTATCGGAATTGAAAAAGCCCATTCCTTCCCGGCCTTGGGCGTCGGAAAGGCGATCATGTTCTCTGCAAAATCGACGCAGCCCAGAGGAATCCGCCTCTCCGGCACCGGCGGCCCGTGTGAAGCGTGATCTCGAAAGCCGTTTGCATCCCTTCCGGCTCCTCCGGCGGTTCCGCCTTGATCTTGACGATCTCTTCATCCGTCAGGTGTGGCTTCTTCACCGTCTTGTCATTGGAAATTTTTAGGGTCGGTAGCGGGCTCGCCTCCGCACGCCCCAGCCGGACCGTCCCTCCACCCATTATGGCAGACCCCGAGGCAATAATCTGAGCCGCAATCGGTTGCAGCACCCTGGACATGCTGCATGTCGCGGCTTCCGGGGTGATGGGGGCGACAACATTCTACACCTTCGATGCCAGACAGGCCGACCTTGTCCGCGCCTTCGGAAAGCAGTTGGTCCTGCCCTGAGAGCAGTTTTCAATTATTTAGGTGTCAGTGAAACTGTCAGTAACGGCCCTGGCCGAGTAAGCCGGGGTTACGCCAAATTAGCTAGAATTCTCTTGGAAACACCCGCAAAAGCCTCTATTTTGACCTTGCTCGTTTGAGCAGGCCAGTCCAAGTCCGGCAACTGGCTCCAATTCTGATTTCCAAGAATGCTTCTCCCGTAGCGCCACCGCGGATTTCACGTCGATGTAAAGGCCTCCTCTGCGTCCGCATTTCGGTTTCCCTGGGCTCACCCGTTCACCGCGCAAGGCAAATTACGAAACTCGAATCCTATTCGACGGTTTCGCTTCCAGGGTTAAGGCATTCCAAAGAGCCGTCCAGCAAACGGCTTCGAACACCCTGTTACGATGGCAACCGCGATTGATATAGAAACCCTCGCCGGCGTCAGTGCCGTTCAGGAGTTGATTTCAACTGTTCGAGCCCTAATTCAGCGGCAGCTCTAGCCAGTATCTATGGATTAGAAATTGTTCACGTAGAAACAACTGCCTGTTAATAACTCCAGAAGGCGCCCGACATCAACACCCCCCCGCCCAAGCATCACCCTCATGCTGGAGGCAAGTATTCCCATCGCAAAATCAGGGCTCAATCGAAAGATTCGGCCCCTTCACTTGCAGCGCTAGCGCCGCCCCCCCTTATGTCACAAGGCAGCTCGCCCATAACTTGTTCGACTCGCGCGCTGCAGAGGATTATCTTGCAACCTTGGCGCGAGCCCATCCACGATGGTTTCGCTATGCGAAAGCGGATTTCCTTGGGCGTCACCAACACTGCCGCCCTCCTGTTGCCAGAAGTCATCAAATGTCTGATACAAGGAAGAGATGAAAACCTCGGCTGGAGAGCCGCCCAGTCATTGAGCGAATCCTCCCTCCAGGGCCAGTTGCTCTTACCGGCTCTTACCAACGCCACGCCGATTGCCTCCACGAGGGGGCGCAGACGCATCTTTAGATGCCTCCACTGGTCCAAGTATCCGGCAAAGGAGGCTGTCCCGGTGCTCCGAAAAGCTCTCCTTAGTCCCGACGTTCAGCTCCAACAAGAAGCTACTTGGGCCTTGCAACGCATCGCCCCCGAGGTGCTCACGAAACCCAAAGTCAACTGACGCTTCATCACCGGGTCGCCCACGGTTGGTGCTTCTATCCAACGGCCGCTTTCGGGGCGAAACAGATGCAGCGAGACCCTGAAGCGGGAACAGAGGAACGATGCCAACAACTCAGGCTCCCTACGACCACCAATGGCTCAACTCAAAGCCCACTCCCTTCTACCGCCTTATCGAAAACCTGACAACGGCGGGAACCTTCTCCGCCGCCGCCACGCCCGCCTAAGACACAGCACGGATACTTAGCAACTCAATCTCTCATCCCAAATCCAACACCATTCTTCCTCTGGGAACCACCCCCGTTGCGCTCAAAATCAACGCCGACCTCCTGAATCGCCTCTTTCCTTGACTGTCAGTAGCCGGAGTAACGTAGGCGTGGCGAATACAACCAATTTATCTCGAATTCTCTCGGAAACACGAGCAAAACCACCTATTGTAGAATTACTGATTGAGCAGACCAGTCCAAGTCCGGCATCTAGCTCCCGATTTGCTTCCAGGTTTGCTGATTCCTAAAGGCGACTAGCTTTTATTTTCGGCAGCGTGCGATTCCCAAAGGAATACCGCAAGAGACACTGCGGCACCGACGGCGAGGCGAGCATGACGAACGTCGAGCCCGATTGCACCCGCTTCTTTGCCATGGCCTGACCCGTGTAAATTACGCAATTCGGCCAGGCCATCAGACACACTTCCGAGATTGGAGAGCAAACGTCTAACGGTTTCAGTGGCCTGCGACAAATCAGCGATTTCCTTTGGAATCAAATCCAGTTCCGCCGCGACCTGCTTCACAAGTCGAGGCATCTTTTCGTTTGATTCAAAAGTCACACCACGGTCACGGAGAATTGTTTTACAGACCGTTTCAACGAACTCTTTCGCCGTACCTATTGCCAGATCCGGCTCTATACCTATTGCGGAATGCATCCGAGTGACCTGACGACTCACGTATTCGGCGTTTACGTCATTCGTAATGATCTTGGTGATTTCCAACACATGTGCATTACCCTCGAAAACCTTTGCGACAGCAAAAACCGGGCGACCCGAGAAACTCATTTGCTCTTGGAGCTCCCAACCGTCTTTTCGCAGGTGTTCATTTATAAGATCGCGAATTCGCTCAACAGCTTCCTGATTCATTTGGACAGCCGGATGCACCATCTCGCAGAGAAAACGGAAAAACTCCTCGTCGGCCGCATTGATTAAATTAAACCGCGAGTCATAGAAAACCCAATCATTTGACCAATCGGAGTTGATTGCTCGGCGCTTCCAAATGTCGTCAATTGCATTGTCATAGCGCGCATCCTTGGAAGGCATCCGTGCGAGATCATAAAGGCGCGACAAAAACTGCTGCTCCTCAAATCGCCCCGCCCATTTGACCTTATTCGCGACGAAGGCATCTGCAATGGATCGTCTAGTAATCTCCGAAATCTGTCTTTCATCCATGTGTGACCCGTTCTCCTCCTGCCATGAAACCCGGAAACGAAAAGACAATAAAATCGCTCTCCACTGAATAAGGCTCCAAGAGCAAGTGCTCACATCAGCCCTACCGGGGGCGATTGGCATTTGCTCAAGGCAACAAGCCTCGTAGTATCTTAGTAATAAGAGTACAATGCAAAGATTCGACTCGCAAGGTTTCGATCGAGCGCTGGCTATCGCAATTCGCAAATTGTGCCTCGTGAGCCATCGCCTCAGAATTCACGCCAGAGGGCATCGTCGAATACCATGTCGATCCTCGCCTTTAAGTTTACTTTTGGGGCGCTTGCCGATAAGACGGAACGATGCAACGCACCGGATACGTCTGGCCCTTGGTTTGCCTGGGATTATTGGCTGTCGCGCAGCCTGCGAAGGCGGGCGTGGTCACGCTGATCACCCATGGCTTTGACAGCGATGCCGACAGTTGGGTCACGACGATGGGTGAGGCGGTGGCCACGTATCCGCGGACGGCGTACCAGTTTGGGTCGGAGGTGCCCACTTACCGGTTGAGCTTCAATGGGCAGGGTGCGATGCAGAGTTCACGCATCGCGGGGCCTCCACCGACCAACAGCGTTTCCGGGGATATTGTGCTTCTGCTGGATTGGAATCCGTATTCGGGAACGCCTTTTGGCGGTACGTCCCAGAGCACCACGATCGTTGGGCCCGTGGTTGCGGAAAACTTGATGTCCACCAACCTGATTCCCGAACTCGGACTCCCGTTGACCCGTTTTCCCTTGCACCTGATTGGACATTCGCGCGGGGGTTCTTTGATCTGCGAAATCGCCAAACGACTTGGGCAACACGACATCGTGGTGGATCAGTTGACGATGCTGGATCCCCATCCGATCGGGGCCGACGGACTCCAGAGTACCTTGGAAAGCCTGTTGGCCGGAAACATTGTGGATGGCACGGCCACCAATGGTGTTTATGCCAATGTCCTTTTCGCCGACGACATCTACGAAGTGAATTCCAGCGTCGTCCCCGATGGCGTCCCGGCCCGGGGATCGTCACTGCGTTACCTCGCACCTGGCGCCATCAGCACCGGCGGATACACCGATATTACCGGTCCGCACAGCAACATCCATCTTTGGTACCACGGCACCCTGGACGATCTCGCGCCCACGACCTCCGACGGCGACGGCTCCATTGATCAGTCCACCCGCGCTGCGTGGTACGCCCCGGTGGAAGCGGCGGGTGCCAACGCTGGATACCTTTACTCCTTGCGCGGCGGTGGTGACCGTCGGCTGGTGCAGCCTGCGGTCAATGCACAGTCCAGTTTTCCGGGAGCGGGCCTCAATGGTCAATGGAGCGCAGCTTTGGGAATTCCGGCGGCAGCGAATCGAGCGTTGCCAGGTAACATCCTTGATACTCGTGCCAACATTATTGAATTGAATCTCGGTGGCTGGGCCGCCAGCACGGTACGCCCCTTTGCACTTGGCGCACCCGTGACGGTCTTGTCGACCGACGAGGGAGCGGATGGGCTGACGGCCTCCCTCGCTTATGCGTGCACCAGCGGCAGCCAATGCACGCTCACCGTTTTTGCGGATCGCGACGAAAACACGCAGAATGGATGGGTTAAGGAACTCCCGTTCATTCTGCCCGCCCTTGGCTCCACTCCGACATTACAAAATCTGAATATAGGTTCGCTGGTCAGTTCCCTGCCTCCCGGGACTTTCCGGATCGGGGCCTTGATCTCATCCAGCACAAGCACGCGGGAGTATTATGCGCCCCAGGTCCTCGCCGTCTATCCCCGGCTCACATTATTTTGGACGACGGCGGGAACAGTGGACTCACCCGCCTTTAACTTCACGGTCGAAGGATCCGCTGCATCCAAGTATGCCATTGAAGCCAGCGCAGACCTGAGCAACTGGTCGGAGATAGCCACCGGCCAACTAATCATATCTCCCACCAATAACGTCGTCGGCCACGATACGCTCAACAGCGCCACGGGATCTGGTGCGCCGCTCCAGTTCTTCCGGGCGGCATATCGGTGATATGGAATGCCTGTGATCGAGACATCCCCAACGGGGATGTGCCCTCCAGCCCAGGGTTGGCGCGGATTGTGAGCGCCTTCCCTGGGAAAAAGCCGCCAAACGGCCAACCCTGAAAGGGTTGTATAACGGTTGACCGGGAAAGCACGCACCAAAACTACGCGCACAACCCCGTTGGGGTTGGAAATTATTTGGGATCGTTGCCCAGAGTAGATCCCCGCGGCTCCGATCGACCCTTGGCTAGCTGGACGTGTTCCCGTTGGGGATACTGACACGGCTCGGGCTTTCTTGGAGATGGCGGACTGGTTATATTTTAACGGCATTTGCCTTCGTATCAAGAAGTTGCAGATCTGACACGAAACCACTCACCGTTAGGATGGGCTCGTCGGGAGCCTCGCCCTCCCGGGCTTTGGTGGACGCGTCGGATTTGCCACGGCAATAAGGAGGGACAAAGCGTTATCATGTATAAAAACGACGATTGCGCGTTCGTTTTCGGACACCTCAATAGCCTAAAGATGCCTCAAATACCGATCAAACCACTCCCCAAAGGCGCGCAGGTCCCACAACATCGTCAGCCACCCGTGGTGACCGCCCGGATGCACCACAATTTCCACCGTGTCCCCGAGCTTGCGTGCCTCGGCCTGAAAGCGTTGGGATTGGTCCAACGGCACCAATGTATCCGCGTCGCCATGATAGATCAGTGTGGGCGGGAGATTGGTGGTGATATAATAAATGGGAGACATTTCGTGGCCGGTTACTTTCCAGACCGCGAGGTTCGTCGAATTCGCGCCGAAAGCGCGCACGAAACTCTTGGGCGGCCCGCCGTCCCCCAGGTTTTCGGTGGAATTACCTAGATTCAAGAGATCGGTGACCGGATAGAAGATCGCGACGGTCTGGACCGCACTGCTCTCGCGATCGACCGGATCCGCGCTCGTAGCTGGCCCAGGTCCGCCGCGTGTCGCGAGCAGCAGACTCAAGTGACCGCCGGCACTGCCGCCGGTGACACCCAGACGCTGGGGATCAATTCCATAATCCTGGGCGTGAAAACGCACGAATCGAACGCCCCGACTAACATCCTCAAAAATCTCCATCACGCTGGCCTTGGGCTGGGACACATGATAGATGGGTATTACCGTATAACCACGCCGCAACAGGGCCGCAGCCATCCACGGCTGGAAACTGTTGGCCTGCGATTTCCAACCGCCACTCACCATTACGACCACGCCCAAGCCGTTTGGTTCCGCCGGACGGAGGACGTCCAACGTGAGATCATGCCCGAGCCGGTGTCCATAAACGATGGCTGCCTCGCGCCGGACATTGGGATGGAAATAAATCCACAGGCCGCCCACGGCCACACCCAGCGCCAACACGAATAGCGCCAGGCCGAGGGCCGTTCGTTTCATCCAGCGTGGGGCTTTCATGGCGGAAAGCTGCCCCAAACCTTCTAAAGAGGCAAACCGTGAGCTTGCGCGACCGCCGAATGGACGACCTTTCCGCCCTCAATATTGATCGCGCTACGCAAGGTGGGCTGACGCTGGCAGGCTTCCTTGAGTCCGTACTCGGCGATTTGTTCGATGTGGCGAAACGTTACGTTGGTCAGGGCTTGGGTCGCCGTTCGCGAATAAGCACCGGGCATGTTCGCGACGCAGTAGTGGATCACGCCTTCCTCGACGTAGACCGGATGATTGTGGGTGGTTGGCCGGGACGTTTCCGCGCACCCCCCTTGATCAATCGCGATATCGACCAACACACTGCCCGGGCGCATTCGCCGAAGCATCTCGCGGGTAATCAACTTCGGAGCTTTGGCCCCCGGAATCAGCACTGCGCCAATCAGCAAATCGACGTCGGGTAACAGGTCCAACAAATGGGCTTCACTGGAATAAAGCGTGTGGGCCGTATGCAGGGTGATGTCGAGGAAGCGCATCCGCTCGACGTCCACCTCCAGGATGGTGACATCGGCGCCCAAGCCGCCCGCCATTCGGGCCGCATTGACGCCCGAGGTGCCGCCGCCGAGGACAATAACCTTACCCGGCAACACGCCGGGAACGCCGCCCAACAGCGTTCCGCTACCGCCGTTGTGTTTCGCCAGATAGTAGCCTCCCACTAGCACGCTCATGCGTCCGGCGATCTCGCTCATGGGTTCCAACAGCGGTAACCGGCGGTTGATTTCCAACGTTTCATATGCCAATGCCGTCGCGCCCGAATTCATGAGATCCACCGTCAACTCGCGATCCGCCGCCAAGTGCAGGTAGGTAAAAAGCAATTGTCCGGGCCGCAGCAGAGCGCACTCCGACGGTTGTGGCTCCTTGACCTTGACGATCATGTCCGCCTCGCCAAAGACCTCCTGCGGCGTGCCCACCATGCGGCAACCGGCGTGCTCGTAGTCAGCATCGGGATAACCGGAACCGACACCCGCGCCGCGTTCCACGATGACGCTGTGGCCGCGACGAATCAGCAGATAGGCGGCTGAGGGCAGCAGGGCAACGCGGTATTCCTGGATCTTAATCTCACGGGGGACGCCAATGATCATAGCGATGTCAATGGATGCGCCTTGCTCGGGCAGTCGTTGTTTGGGGGACAGCCAGTCCACTCGGTTCAACGGAACCCGAGGGCAGCATCGACGGATGGGAGCGAAGCGGACCGGTGCTGCCAAGTCAAGGGCGGTTCGGCGACAGGTAAAGCGATCTGACCGTCAAAAGGAGAGTCAAATTGTCTCACGCGGAAGCGCAGCGCCGCGGAGAAGACGGAGATTTTGAACCGCGAATCACACTAAAAACCCGAAAGAACCCGGCATTCCAGAACTCCTTCTCCGATCCCCTTTTCGTGTATTTCGTGCGATTCGTGGTTCTCCCCGTTCTACCACAGATTCACTTGCATCGCGCCGTAGTCCGGGAAAGGTCAGGGAGTGGATCGCATCGACACACGGATACCTGTCATTCTTGTCACCGGCCTTTTGGGCGCGGGCAAGACCACCCTGCTCCTCCGCTGGCTCAAGGAATCGCCCGCCACCGGCCTTCGGATGGGCGTGGTGATGAACGAGTTTGGGGCGGAGAACATCGATAGCCAGATCCTGGCCCGCCCGGAATTGCCCATCGAACAGGTCAGCGGTGGCTGTATCTGTTGCGCGTCGGACACGGATATCGACCGTGCGATCACCCGGCTCATCAAATCCGAACTATGCGATTACGTGGTGGTGGAAACCAGTGGCCTCGCCGATCCCGACAACGTTATCGACATCCTGACCGATCCCGATCTATTCGCGAAAACACGGCTCCAAGGTGTTGTCACCGTCGTGGACGGGGAGTGGTACGGAAATCCCGACACCGATCCCGCAGAAACGATACTGGCCCGGAGGCAAATCTCCTTTGCGAACGTCGTCGCTCTTTCGCGTTCCGATCGGCTCACTGAAGAAAGCCGCCTGGAATTGGACCAACGAATCCGACAGGTCAACTCGCATGCCACGTTAGTCCGGATGCCGTTTGGGCTGCCCGACTTGAACCGAATCCTCGCGGGTCCAGGTGTGGAAGGGCGGATTGATCCTCAGCCGTCAACCGCCTTTGAAACGCACTTGCACGAACACTTTCAATCCCTGACCTGGCACTTTCCTTTCGCCATCGAGCGTGAACGGTTTGAGGGCTACCTAAAAGGCCTCGACCCCAAGGACGTCGTGCGGGCGAAGGGATTTGTGCGGTTTAAGGAAAAACCTGACGTGCTGTTTCTTTTCCAGACCGTGCGAGGTTACCGGGTGATCGACGAATTTCCCGCGAAACCGCATCCCGATACCGTTGCGGTCCTTATAGGGCCCCGTTTGAATGCTGCGGCGCACCAGGAGAAACTACGTCGGCTTTTTTTCGGGACCGGCGCCAACTTGCTGGCGAAGAACTGACGTGTAACCTGGCGGCATCCAGGCATAAAAATAGCGGGTCTTGGATTGGCACACGGTTCCCTCACCAAGACCCGCCTCCGCCTTGCGGTCGGAAATCGAACGGACGGTGGAATTTCGATTCTCCACCGTCCGC
>DATJII010000292.1:0-3662 GCA_035493435.1 Candidatus Limnocylindria bacterium
CTGCGTCCTTCCGGCGCTACCTGCGCGAAAACCTCACCAGTAAGGTGCCCATGCGCGAGTTTCACGGGATTGACGGCACGCCGGCAACCGCCGATCAAACTTGCAGCGCCTATGCCGCATTGCTGCGGGCGCACGCGCCCAAGCTCTGCCTGCTCGGCATCGGGGAAAACGGCCACCTGGCTTTCAACGATCCGGCCGAGGCGGATTTTAACGACCCGCTCGACATTAGGATTGTGGCGTTGGATGACGTTTGTCGCGGGCAACAATTTAGCGAAGGTTGGTTTCCCAGGCTGGCAGAAGTTCCGCACCGCGCGATTACGCTTACCATTCCCACCCTCTTTCGAGTTCCTGAATTGATCCTGTCCGTCCCCGGACCGCGAAAGGCGCACATCGTCAAACGAACTCTGGAAGAGGCGATCTCCACGGCGTGTCCCGCGACCATCATGCGATCGCATCCAAACGCAACCGTTTATCTTGACGGAGAATCCGCGGCTGAATTGAAATTGTGATGGCAGGTTCGAACAGGCTCGAACTGTTGACCTCCACTGTACCAATTCTGAAGGCGATTATACTGAGAACCGCCAAGAGTTGCGCCTAACCTAGTATTTATAGGCCTTCGGGCGATCCGGAAACCGTTTGCGCCCAGGGGGAGAGGTTCATCATGCTAAAGAAATCATGGAAAATCCTTGTCGTCGGGCTTGCGGTGTGTCTGGCGGGTTGGTCCAGCGCCCCGGCATCGCAGAAGGCCCATGTGGATGGCAAAAATATCCGCATCGAGTTCAACCAAATGCTGCACAGCCAGGTGGTGGCCGAGTTCGAGGGCAGGAAAATCGCAATCGGCGACTTCTCGCCCTCGGAGTCCATCACCGTCGCGGGAAAGGAAATGCGTGATTTCGCTTTGGGCGAGGTGAAGCGCGAGAGCATCCAGGACGCGATGTGTTCCGGGCAGCGCGTCACCCTGACGGGGACCGCGCCGTCCCTGAAGAAGACTGTTGCCGTGACCACCTGCGGCGAGTTTCCGCAGATGGCCATTTTCGAAGTGCAGTACACCAACACCGGAGACTCCAGTCTTGCCGTGGACGGCTGGACGAATCAGCGCTACTCCATCTCGGCCGGGCCGGGCAGCGGCGAGCCCGCGTTCTGGTCTTACCAAAGCGGCTCTTACGAGAAGAGGCCAGACTGGGTCCTGCCATTGAAAACAGGTTTCAATCAGGAAAACTATCTGGGGATGAACGACACCGATTACGGAGGTGGAACTCCTGTGGTGGACGTCTGGCGGAGGGACGTGGGGATCGCCGTGGGTCACCTGGAGATGAGCCCCAAGCTGGTCTCTCTTCCCGTCATCATGCCGGACCCGGAGCACGCCACCGTGGGTGTGCATTTCAAAGTGAATCGAGAACTGAAACCGGGAGAAACCATCAAGACGTTTCGGACGTTCGTCATCGTTCATCAGGGTGACTACTTCCGCAGCCTCAGGGAATATCGGCAAGCGATGGTCAAGCAGGGCGTGGTGTTCCAGCCGTCGCCGGATGACGCCTTTGGTCCCATCTGGTGCGCCTGGGGCTACGGCAGAAAATGCACTCCGTCGCAGGTCTACAACGCCTTGCCGATTGTGAAAAAGCTGGGCATCCGGTGGGTCACCCTGGATGACGGATGGCAGACCGCCGAGGGAGATTGGTTCCTGAATCCGGAGAAATTTCCCGGTGGCGACCGCGACATGAAAGCGATGGTGGACCGGATTCACGCCGAAGGTTTCAAAGCCCAGCTATGGTGGGCGCCTTTGTCAGTTAAACCGGACACGCAACTGTTCAAGGAGCACCCGGAGTATCTGCTGCTCAATGCCGACGGATCGAAGCAGAAAATTTCCTATTGGAACGCGTGGTATCTGTGTCCCGCGGATCCCGCGGTGGTGGCGTACCACAAGGCCATCGTCATCAAGGCCCTGCGGGATTGGGGTTTTGACGGCTTGAAACTCGATGGGCAATTCATGAATGGCGTGCCCCCGTGTTACAATCCCGCCCACCACCACGCGAAGCCCGAAGATGCGGTAGAGGCGCTGCCCCAATTCTTCAAGGCGATTTTCGATACGGCACGCAGCATCAAGCCCGATGCCCTGGTGGAGTTTTGCCCGTGCGGCACCGCGTACTCGTTCTTCACCATGCCCTTCATGAACATGTCAGTGGCTTCTGACCCCAGGAGTTCCTGGCAGATCCGCCTGAAGGGAAAAACCCTCAAGGCCTTGATGGGCGATTCCATCGCCTACTTTGGAGACCACGTGGACATGAGCGATGGCGGCGACGATTTTGCCTCGACGATTGGAGTGGGCGGCGTAGTGGGCACCAATTTCACCTGGCCGGTGGGTTCCGGTCCCCGGGCCAAACTGGATTTGACCCCGGAGAAAGAAAAGATCTGGGACAAATGGATCAAGATCTACAAGGCTGAAATGCTCCCTCGGGGCGAATACATGGGAAAGTTGTATGACATCGGTTTTGATCGGCCGGAAGCCCACGCCATCCACAAAAACGGGAACATGTTCTACGCCTTCTATGCTCCCCAGTGGAGCGGTAAGCTGGAATTGAGAGGTTTGGGGAAGCGTGCTTATCGCTTGACCAACTACGAGACCGGAGAGTCTTTGGGAACGGTCCGCGGCCCCGTGGCAACCTGGACCGGCCAATTCCAGAAACACCTGCTGCTGGAGGCAAAAGCTGACTAAGACAAATCCTATGTAAATTTCTTTCGTATCTGTTGCTGTTGGCCGCGATATCACCGAACGGCCTGGCGCTCTTCATCCCGACGTAGACGATGGGGGCGAGGTGCTCGCCTGACCGTTCTATCGATCTGGTGGTCATTGGATTATTGCGGAGAAACGATCAGAACCTCTGGAGAAATTCAAGATAGAAAAGACGCATGGGAGGATGAGAACCCCCTTTTCGGTAGATGGCCGCTTCCACGGAACCGCCGCGGACAATCCCGCCGTAAAAAGAGAACGTTGTGCGGCTCGTGAGTTGATCGTCGAGACTGCCGTCGAATAGAGTACCTAAATCAGTGTGGCCGTTGCTTGGCCGTCCGGTGTAACCAAAGGTTCCGGATTGAAAGGCACCGCCGCCGAGATACCAGAGGTCTTTTGAACTGCTCAGCTGCAACCAATGGACGTCAGTGCGGACGGAGAGCTTTGCGCCGGGGTTCAAGATGAGCTCACCGAACGCATCCTGATTGTTCATCAAATTGAAAAACGGTAATCGTGCATATCAGCGGGGGGGTGGGAAGGGCCTGAAAGAAAGTCGTATGTTTATTGCCGCTGGGATTGCCTCACCGGAACTGCGGAAATAACCGGCGCGGAGCCACGGTTGCCACGCCGCATCAAGCTTGTCTCCGGCTTCGACGGCGATGGCGCCTCCCCTGTGATCCTGCACTCCCCAACTTCCGGCCTGGACGGCTCCCCCGGGTGTAAATCGCAATACCAATTGTAAGAGGAGCACATAACGCTGCCAAGGTAGTTGGCGAGCCGCGAGCCTGCGCAAAAAATCGCCGGACTCATCGCAGGGATCACGCTGAAGAACGCGTTGGTATCGGGCCCGTGGTTGTAAATGTTATCGAGCAGCTTTTCCGCGATCAGGTTCAGCGCTTCATCCCAGGTGGCGCGCCGCCACCACTTTCCAGGA
>DATJII010000293.1:0-35817 GCA_035493435.1 Candidatus Limnocylindria bacterium
TGGGGAAACGACTGGGAATCGTGGCGCAAAATGTGGTCAGCGAGTACGGAATGAGCGAACTCAGTTCGCAGGCTTACGAGACCCGAGATGCGGCGGGTACACCTTCGGGATACCAATTCCCTCCCTGGGTTCGTATCCGGCTGGTTTCGCCTGAATCGGGACGTGAAGTGCCGGATGGTCAACCCGGTCTCCTGCAAATCCTTGATCTCGCGAATGTTTGGTCGGTAGCCGCAGTTCAGACCGGTGACTTGGCGATTAAGAGTGAGGGGAGTTTCAAGCTGTTGGGTCGTGCGCCGAAATCCGAGGTTCGGGGTTGTTCCCTGATGACCGCTTAGACATGGTACGTACCACGGATTCATGATAGTCGGCGTTCATCGCAATCGGACCTTGCTGTTGGTAACGGTCCTCCATGCCTTCACCCACATTTTCCATGTGGCGCTCATGCCCCTTTACCTGCCCATGGTTCGGGACCTGGGTTTCCTCTCAGTCGATTGGGCGACGATTCTGGTGTCGATCATGATGATCGCCTACTATCTGCCCAGTTACCCCATGGGGGTCTTGGCGGACCGTTTCCGGGCGAAAGGTTTGCTGGGCTGGGGACTAGCCCTAAACAGTGCTGGTTTCATTGGATTGAGCTTTTGCCACAACTTTTGGCAGGCCTTGGCGTGTGTGATCGTGGCGGGCTTGGGCGGCAGCTTTTTTCATCCTGCTGCCACGTCGTTGCTGGTGCGTTTGTTTGCCGAGGCTCGAGGCAGGGCCTTGGGCATATCGGCCGTGGGAGCTGGATTGGGTTTTTTCATTGGACCCTTGTATGCCGGTTGGCGAGGTCAGACGGCAGGTTGGCGTCCGGCAGTGTTGGAACTTGGGATTGCGGGTTTGGTGATGGCGGGGCTTTTTGCCTGGTTGGCTGATGACGTTCCGCTGGCCCATCACGCCCCGGGAAATCAGAGGACACCCCCCAAGCCTGACCGAAAACTCCTCTTCACCTTTATACTGATGGCGATCTGCTTCGCCTTCCGCGACTTCGGTGGAGCAGGTAATGCCACACTTTCTTCCCTCTACCTGCAACAAGCCCATGGCGATTCGGTGGAAACGGCAGGGAAGGTGCTCAGTGTCTTGTTCGTTACCTCCATGATCAGCAGCCCACTTTTTGGCCATCTGAGCGACCGGCGCCGGACCGCGACCGCCACGGGTCTCATCCTGGTGTCGGCGGTCTTGTTGGCCTCGTTGCCGCTGCTTCCCCGGCCGGCTTTTCCGTGGGTGTTCACGGCGTTTGGGTTTTTCTTCATGGCCAGTTATCCTGTGGTAGAGGCTGGGCTCATGGAAATTCTGCCCGCCGCCTTGCGGGGCCGTGCCTTCGGTCTGTTTATCACGATCGGTGGGATCACTGGCAATCTTTCCCACTGGGTGCTGGGGGTCTGGGTTCACGAACTCGGGCCACGCTCCAGTCAAGCGGCGGCGTACATTCCCATGTACCTGGTCCAAGCGGGGTTGGTGGTGGCGTCTCTTTCGGGATTGTTTATCTTGCACCGATTACGAGCACAGCACCGAGCGTCATCCGGTTGGTTCGCCCATTTTGTCACGCCTCGGGAGCCAAACGTTAAGGAGTCATGAGCTTTGCCAATTTACCAAATCTCTTTCTCGCCGATTTAGGCGAGGGACTGACGTTAACACCCGCCACGATCCAAGAGGCCTGCCACGCCATTTCGCGGAACCGCGACCGCTGGCTCCGTCATCAACGGGCACGGATGATGATCGAGTTGATCGCGCATGTCGCCGAGCGTTGGCTCGATCCAGAGGACGGTTTTCGGAAGCTCGCGCTGAGCGAAGGGAGCAGGGAGTTATCGCTGGGGATCCCCACGTTGACCCGGGGTTTGGACGGATTCTTTAAGCTGCTGACCATCGAATCCCTCGAAGCACTGGTTACCCAGGATTTGGGAGAGGTTAAACGGCTTGACGATTTTGTATCGGCAACGGTCGAGATGCGTGCGGGCCGTTCTTCGTGGGCTCGTGGCCCGCGGTTGATGGCTCACATCATTGCGGGCAACCTGCCAAACCCGGCGTTGATGAGCATGGTTTTGGGTCTATTGACGAAATCGGCCCAATTCCTTAAGTGCCCGTCGAATGGGTCGATCATTCCACGCTTGTTTGCGCATTCCCTAGCCCAAGTCGAACCCAAGGTGGGTAGCTGCATGGAATTGGCCACGTGGCATGGGGGCAATCAGGAACTTGAATCCGCCTTGTTCGCCGAGGTCGATTGCGTCACTGCGACGGGTTCCGATGAGATGATCCAGTCGGTACGCGCTCGGATACCGTCGCGTGTCCGGTTGGTAGGTTACGGTCACAAAGTAAGTTTCAGTTTCGTCGGCAACGATTATCTCTCCACCTACGCCATCAAACGGGTGGTTCGGGACGCCGCCAACGACATTACGGCGTGGAACCAAATGGGCTGCCTTTCGCCGCACGTCATTTACGTGCAGGAGGACGGCGTGACGGCTCCCCAAGGTTTTGCCCAGGCCTTGGCCGAGGAACTTGAACTCCGGGAAAAGAGCGAGCCACGAGGAGAGATCAGCTTGGAAGAATCCGCCGCTATTGCCACCCGTCGGGCAGCGTATCGTTTGCGTTCATCGGTTGCTGCCCCGCCGTCGGCCGAAAGCGACCGAGCCGACTCCGTGTTCCGGGACCTCCCTATTGCAACCCATCTGTGGCATAGCGAAGAATCGACCGCTTGGACGGTGGTGTACGACAGCGATCCCCGGTTTCTGCATTCCTGCCTGAATCGCTTTATCTACATCAAACCGGTGAGGAAGTTTTCCGACGTGCTGCACTTCGCGGAGCCAATTCGCCATTTGGCATCGACCGTCGCGATTGCCACGATGGACACCTTGGCGGTGGAGTATGCCCGGCAACTGGCCGATTGGGGAGCCACCCGCGTTTGTCCAGTAGGACGAATGCAGGAGCCGGCACTCGCGTGGCGACACGATGGACGTCCGGCGTTGGGTGAGTTGGTGACCTGGACCGATTTTGAGCAGTAGGTCGCGAGTAACATGGAACTACGGAAGACATTTCATATCGAGGCTGCCCATAGGCTCACCAAGGTGCCGCCCGGGCACAAATGCGCCCGATTGCATGGCCACAGCTTCGTCATCGAGATAGCCGTCGAGGGGCCGGTGGGTGCCGATACCGGGTGGGTGATCGACTACGCGGAGTTGAAAGACGCGTTTCGTCCGCTGTACGAGCAACTCGACCACAATTACCTGAATGACCTTCCAGGATTGGAAAACCCCACGAGCGAGCAATTGGCGGTATGGGTCTGGGATCGTTTGAAGCCGGCGTTGCCATTGCTAACCGAAGTGATGATTGCGGAGACTTGCACCTCCCGGTGCGTTTACCGAGGTCCGAAATAACTACGGACCAACTCGTGGCGCGGCAAGCTATCGGCTCGACTTCAAGCACTCGGGCTTGCAGCCTTGATCGATGTCCGATGCCCCGCGAAGCGTCCCTTCGGGAGACGCGGCAGATAAGAATAAAGGTCCTTCGGGCTCCAGCCCGCTGGGTTCCACCGGCAGCACTCCCGCACCAACGCCTGTCCCGCTTTCGAAGGGTGCCATTTTCGTGCGCCGATTAAGCAGCACGGTTTGCTTGTGGACCGTAGTCTTGCTGGCGGTCTTCTCCTCCAGTCAATTCATCCGCGAATACGTCTTCCTGTTCCTCATGATGGTCTTGGCGACGACCGGATTGATTGAATTCTACGGGCTCGTCGAGAAACGCGGGTTCGTTTGCTTCAAGTGGTGGGGGGTGTTGAACGGTCTGCTGATGATGGTGGCGACCTTCTTTTACATTACTGCCTACCTGCCCACGGCTCCGACCCATGGGATGCCGTCCAAGGCCAACGACTTCGAAACGGCCGTACTGATCTTTTTCGTGCTGGGCCTTTGCGTCCGCGAATTCATTTCGAAGGAGCGTCAATCGGTTGGTCTCCAGGCCATTTCCACCACTCTCTTTGGGCTGATGTATGTCCCTTGGCTCCTGAACTTCATCCAAAAGATCAATTTCTTCCCGGGGGTGGAGGGCCGCTACTTCGTTCTGTTCTTCATCGTGGTCACCAAGTTCAGCGACGTGGGTGCTTACTGCGTGGGTTCGTTGATTGGACGACACAAGATGATTCCCCGGATCAGTCCCGGTAAGACTTGGGAAGGTTTCGGCGGTGCGATTGTGGTATCGACCGGGTGCAGCGTAGCGTTTTCGCTGCTCGCCAAAGAGCATTTGGCTGGATTGACCGTGGTGCACGCCATCATCCTTGGGGTGATCTTGAGTGTGTCCGCGGTGATAGGTGATTTGATCGAATCGCTATTTAAGCGCGAAGCTGGCGTGAAGGATTCGGGCAAGTTTTTCCCTGGAATCGGCGGCATCCTGGACCTCCTGGACAGTCTCCTGTTCAACGCTCCCTTGATGTACCTCTATTTGCGTCATGTCCTGACCCACTGAGAACCGGCTAAGGCTTAACAAAGTGGAAGCGGCGGCTCGCCGTTTAAACAGGAATCACTGAATTTCTGGACGACAGTGAGCTGGCTCTTAAGCGTCGAGCCGCCGCTTCTACTTTGGTTCAGCAATCTCGTTTCTAACCCTTTACACCTGAGGTGTTCCTGCGCCACTCTGACCCTAAGAGCTGCAACACCTTTTTCGGCGCGGAAACTAGGGCTGGGATGCCCGCCCGCGAAGGAACAAGTCGTTAGGATTGCACTCGCAGGTTTCGCACCGTGTCCGCCGTCAGCGAGAACATCGTCCGCGAGTTTTTTGAGCAGCAGGGTTGCTTCGTCAGGCAACAACGGAAGTTCGTCGGCAAGGAAGACGACGAAATCGATTTTCTGGTGATCAATCCTCGGTTTCAGGCTTCGCCGGAACCACTGCCGTTCGAGTTGGATACGACCGATGTTGAACGCCTCGATCGGGCGGTTGTCTCCGTTCGAGGGTGGCACACGGAGACGTTCACGCCTGGACTGCTCGCTGCGACTCCCGAGTTGTTTCGGTTTGTCGAGGCAGACGCGTTGCGTCAGGCGGGGCAATTGTTTGGCGAGGGAAACGCTCCCTTGCGTATCATGGCGGTGCCGGGGCTGCCGCCCGACCGGGATTCGCGGGAGCAGAGCACGGCGCTGCTGCGCTCCCGGGGCATCGATGCGGTGTTGCCGTTTCGGGTGATGCTCGGCGCGTTGCTGAACGGCGTGGAGACCAACCGGAACTATCAGAAATCGGACCTGCTGCAGATATTACGATTGCTCAAGCTCTATGGATTTACCAGGGATGCCCAATTGGAACTGTTTGGAATGGATCGACGCCGACTCGCGGTGCGACCGCGCAAGAAGTGACGTGCGGAATGGGGTGGTTCGAATGGGATGGTTTAATTCCCCGCCTCTTGGTTCTTATACTTCCTGAAGCCTATGTCTCGCGATTTGCGCCAGCTTTGGGATAGTCTGCCGAACAAGGGTCTTTTTGCGTTCACGGCCCTGGCTTGGACCGCCCTCTTTCATTGGCTGGGAAATTCCACGTTGGGCTACGTGCCGTCGAATTCCATGTTCGTGTGGACCTGGGCGCTGTGGCAGCACGGGAGTGATGCGGACAACGATGACCAAATGGGCATGGTGGTTCCGTTTTTGGTTCTCGGTCTCCTTTTCTACCGGCGTTTTGAACTTAACAGTTTTACCAAGAAAAGCTGGCCACCGGCGCTGGCGTTGCTGGCGCTTGCAGTGGTGCTGCACGTTTTCGGCTATCTCATCCAGCAAACGCGGGTCGCGCTGGTCGCCTATTTTCTGGGGCTGTATGCGCTCATGGGCATTTTCTGGGGGTGGACCTGGCTGCGCCAGGTGGCTTTTCCCTATATCCTCTTCGCCTTTTGCATCCCGTTTTCGGCCTATCTGGAGCCGATGACGTTCAAGCTGCGCTTGTTAAGCGCTTCACTGTCGGTGGGAATCGCTCAATCGCTTTTTCATCTGCCCATCGAACGGATTGGTACCATGGTGTTTCATCCGGCGACCGCCACCGAAGCGGCGTTTCAATTTGATGTCGCCGCAGCCTGTAGTGGAATTCGTAGTGCAGCAGTGGTGCTCCTGCTCACGATCACTTTCAGTTTTCTGTTTTTTAATACGTGGTGGCGGCGGTTGGTGATCATTGCCAGCAGCCCGTTTCTGGCAGTGTTGGGGAATGTAGTGCGATTGGTTCTGACGTTTGTCGTAGCCGATCACAGTGGCCAGGCGGCGGGTAAGGCAATCGAGACCAAGGCGGGTTTTGTCACCTTCCTAGTGGCGGTCGGTGGCGTTGTCCTGTTGGGGAAGCTACTGCCAAAAGAGGCGTCGTCGCTGGGGGAAATCCCTGCCGAGAATCCACCATCATTCTTGGAAAAGAACTTCGGTCGGCCCAGATTGGGATTGGCTGCGGTGGCGGTGGCTTTCATGGCGGGAGGTTTTCTCTGGTTGGGATACTTGAAGTCAGTAGTGAAGCTGGGGGCGCCAGGCGTCAAAGTGGTCAACGCGCCGATTTTTACGGATTCAGGGGCCTTGGCTCGGACGAACTCTGTTTTCCTGCCATCAATCGTTTCTGGATTCAAAGCACGCACCGAGCCCATCCAGGATTTGGAGGTCAACTATCTGCCTGCCGACACCACCTATGGGCGGAGGAGCTACGCATCCGCAGACGGCTCTATGCTCGCGAGGGCGACCGTCGTACTCATGGGCAGTGACCGTACCAGCATTCACCGACCGGAGTACTGTCTGACCGGGTTCGGCTGGGACATACTGCGTTCGGGCATGACGAAGATTCCGCTCGCTGATGGAACGGAATTGGAGGCGTCCAAGTTTCAAATGGTGCATGCCGCCCCTCCTGGGCAGAAAGGACAGGTGAGCGGCATCTATGTATTTTGGTTCGTGGCGGACGGTGTCCGGACGGCCAACGCGGTCAAGCGCCAATGGTCGCTGGTGCGTAGCATGTTTAGCGGCGCGGAAGTGCAGCGATGGGCCTATATCTCATTTTTCGCGGCGTGCCGCCCGGGAGAAGAGGAAGTCACCTTGGAAAAGCTCCAGAAGCTCATCCGCCTGACTCAACCGGAAATTGAGCAGGGAACCCTCAAAACACTTACTTGCCGCCCACCGGCTTTAATCTCGCCTGGTGAAATGCAGAAATTGTCCACTGGTGACTTGTCGCGGAGCGGGGAGTGGTTAGCCTCTGCGCCCGAAACGATCAGAAAGGACAATCCATGGGAGCTTGGGGAGTTGGCAGCTTTGAAAACGATGACGCCCTAGATTTCACCTCCGCCTTTCCGGAGGCGGATGATCTGGAGATTCTCGAAGACGCGTTTTCGGCCGTAATTGAGAACGATGAATTGGAGGCGTCCGAGTGTTGCAACGCCATTGCAGCCGCCGAAGTGGTTGCCGCGCTTCGTAAGAATCCCCTCGCGAGTCTGCCCGAATCGGTCACGGAGTTTGTCGGCCGGATGCGGATGCCAGTGCCGCCCAGACTAGTAAGGGACGCCCTTCACGCGCTGGAGGCGATCCAAGCCTCCTCCGAACTCAAGGAACTTTGGGAGGATACCGCAGACGGTGCCGATTGGCACGCCTGCCTGGCTGATCTGGAATCTCGACTGCGTTGATCGGTTGGGGGCGTGTCTTCAAGACGGCTTTGCATGCGCGCCCTCTCCCCATTGGACGAGCAGACTGGGCACGCGCAATTTCAAGACGCGCTTTACGTCAAAAAACGCGCAATAGACGTAGTGAAGCCACGACGGCGAAAACAATCACCAGCGTATCAAAAGCCTTTTGGGGAATGCGTGGGATCAGTTGTTTTCCAACCAGCAGACCCACGATGATACAGGGGATCATTAACGCGTTGAATCCCAGGGAGTCCACTGTAATAAGGTGACGCTGGAGACTGAAGGGGACTTTGATCAGGTTGATTAATAGAAAGAACCATGCACCCGTGCCGACAAAAGCCTCCTTGGGTAGCGATACGGAAATCAAATAAAGGCCCATCACAGGCCCGGCGGCGTTCGCTAGCATGGTAGTGATACCGGCCAGAAAGCCGATGGCACACGCGAAAACCGTGGAATGCGGAACCCGCTGCCAGAGTTCAGGCTTCCAATCGCGGAATAGCTGCATGATGGCCAGCACTAGTACGATGCCGCCAATCAAGGGATTGAACCACGTTGCTTTGAGGTGGCCCATCAGCCACCAACCGGTGCAGACGCCCACCACAGCTGGTGGCAAGGTGCGGAAGATATATTTCCACTCGGCGTGGCGCCGAAACAACAGAACGGCGCCGGTGTCGCCTGCCACCAACATTGGCAGGACTACGCCGGTAGAGGCGATGCCGGGGAACAATTGGGCGAAAATGACAACGTGCAGCAGGCTAATGCCCGGCAGACCGCTCTTGGAAATGCCGATCCCGACCGCCGCGAGGCACGCCAGCAACCATTGGGCGGTGCTAAAGGGAGGAAACATGAAAGTTGTGACCGTTCCCCCTACTTCGGCTGATTTCCTCCGGTGGGTCCCACGTCCTTGGCAGTAATGCCGGGGCTAGACAGCACCTTGCTGAAGGCGGGGCAGGTGACCGAGTATTGAAATCCGGTGCCGGTTCCCGCCGCGCCGTAGCGGCCCTGCCGATCAATGGCGATAAAATTGATCGAGAGGTCGAAACCTTTCGGATCCATTTTCGCGATGCGACGGATCGTTTCCAAGCAGGCTTCCTGCGGATGAAGGCCTTGGCGCATCAGCTCCACCACGAGAAAGGAGCCGCAATACCGCATGACGTTCTCACCCACCCCGGTGGCACCCGCGGCCCCGACTTCGTTATCAACATAGAGGCCGCTGCCTATGATTGGAGAGTCGCCGACCCGGCCGGCTAGTTTATAGGCCAGCCCGCTGGTGGAACAGCCGCCGAATACCATGCCCTTTTCCGTCAGCATGACCATCGCGATGGTGTCATGACCCTTGGCCTTGGCTTCCTTGGCGGCAGCTTCTGCCTGCTGCTTTTTCCATTTCGTCCAGTTCGCTTTTTGGCCGGGCGAAACCAACGGACCTTCCTCAAAGTGGTGTTCTGCGGCGAATTTTTTGGCACCCGCTCCGACCAGCATCACGTGGCGGGTGGTTTCCATGACCTTCCGTGCGACAGCGATGGGATGTCGGAACCCTTCCAATGCCGCCACGCTGCCGGCCTGGTGGCCAGGGCCGCTCATGATGCAGGCGTCCAGTTGCACCACGCCGTCGGCGTTGGGCATGCCGCCCAAACCCACGCTGGGATTGCTCCAATCCGCTTCGGTGACGCCGATTCCTTGCTCGATACCGTCCAGACCGCTCCCGCCGGCCTGTAGTACCGCCAGGGCTTTTTCATTGGCAGGTTTGCCAAACGGCCATGTTGAAACAATCAACGGTGTTGCAGCAGCCGGTTGGCTCTCCACGTGCGCCTGTGCCTGGGCCGAGCGAACCGACGCAACCCCGGCGATGGTTGCTGTCGACTGGAGGAGAAAATCGCGGCGAGTTGTCGAACGACGAGGCAGGCTGGCTTTGGTGCTCATAAGCGGTATCGGAGGTGAAAGGCTGATCGGGCATTCGCCGAAGCAGGCAAATCACCCTATCGTGATAGTGGACGGAGGCTCCCGCTGGCGATTTCAAAAATTGGAGAATGTGTGGGCGTAGCCAGCGTACTCCTTTTGGTTGGCGGATATCCAGTCACCCCATATTCTACGGTGCATGCCTCCAAAATACGCCCAGGGTAAAATCTGTTATATCGAAATTCCCGCCAATGACGTGCGCCAATCGGCGGAATTTTTCCGGAAGATCTTTGGCTGGGAGGTGCGCACTCGGGACGACGGTTCGGTGGGTTTCGATGATGGTGTGGGTGAGGTCAGTGGCACCTGGGTCGTAGGTAGGCCGCCTAGTGTGACTCCGGGCGTTTTGATTCACATCATGGTTGTCAGTGTAGAAGCCACCGTTGAAGCGATCGTGGCCCAAGGGGGCGTTATTGTGCAGGGAATCGGAGGCGACGCCCCCGAAATCACGGCACGCTTCCGGGATCCGGGAGGCAACGTATTCAGTATCTATCAGGAACGCGCCCTGCAGCCTTGAAATGGAACTTGGGAAAGGGCTAGGCGTTGGCAGCGACGTGTAGAGGTCAACGGATTCCAGAATCCCGTCATCTCCAAGAAGCCTGCTTTCCCCTGTACCCCTCGGAATTTCGTTGATCTCAAGTAGGTGGCCCGCCAAGTCGTCTTGGCGGGCCGCTTACCGTGGGTTTTGCCTAAATGTCGTGCGGACGACGGGTCTACTTTGCGTCGGGACTCATTTCCCAAAGCGCGAAGGTGTTGCCTTCGGTGTCCTCGCAAATCACAAAGTAGCCCATTTGTGGCACAGCGGTTTTGCCCATGCAGATCTTGCCGCCGAGTTTCACCACTTTGGCCCCGAATTCGTCCACGGAGGGCACGTTGATATAGTTGGTGATGGGCTGATTGGGGTATTTGCGGGTCAGCATGCCGCCGTCGGGGCTGGCATCGGCTCCGCCAGTGTCGATGTGCCAGTATTCCATGCCACCAGGGAAGGGATTGATTTTCCAACCGAACAGCGAGCCGTAAAAGGACTGGGCGCGCTGGGGATTATCGGCCGGGATTTCAAACCACACGATGCCGTGGGCGTTTGCGGGAGCGGAGGAGGATTCGTTGCTCATATTGATTTTCGATCTGCGATTTGCTGATTCAAGGTCGCGGCGAATGGATCGCCGGACCGGGATTAAATATGCCACTGCCGACCATGGGATGCACCGGTGCAGCAAATGATTATGCCACCACCGGTTTTTCGAACCTGACGGCGTAAATGGGAGGGAGATGGGTCGAGACCGTTTCCCATGAATCACCGCCATCCTCGCTGATCCACAACGATCCCGTGGTGGAGCCGAAAGCCAGGCGATCGCCCGTTTCATCGACGTCCAGGGCATGGCGGTAGACCAAGTCGTAAGCCTCCTTCTGGGGCAGGCCTTTGCTCAGGGCTTTGAAGGATTTGCCACCGTTGGTGGTTCTGGTCACGACGACTTTACCGCCTGCGGGAATCCGTTTTTCATCTTTGACGGCAGGAACGAACCAGGCCGTTTCCGGATCGCGGGGATGCACCGCCACGGCGAAACCAAAGACGGAAGGCTTCACCTCCTTGATCTCGGACCAACTGGAGGCTCCGTCGGTGGATTTGAAAATACCATTATGATGCTGGACCCACAATGCATCGGGCTGTGCCGGGCACTGGACCAGCAGGTGAGGGTCTTGGATATTGGTGTCGTAGGCGCGTTCCGGAGGCATATATTCGGCGCGCATGCCTTTGCCGCCGCAGTTCCAGGTCAAGCCTCCGTCCCGGGTGATCCAGGCGCCGCCGCAAGAAATCCCAATGATAACGTGCTTCGGATCCTTGGGGTTCACGCAGACCGAGTGTATCCCGGGATAATCCGCACCGCCACCGAACCATTCCTCACGTTTGGGATCGTCCCATAACGGGCGATTGAGTTCCCAGGAATCCCCATGATTCTCGGATTTAAATAGACCGCCCGGGAGTGTGCCGCACCAGACCACGCCTTCCTCGTTCACCCCGCCGGGAGTCAAGGCCCATACCAGTCGGAGCACCCAGTCAGCCGCTGTCCCTTCGGTGGGCACTTTCGGAACGTAGTCAGCTGGTTTGGCGGGGTAGGTGGGAGCTGCAATGGCCTGCCACGATTTTCCACCATCAATGGACCGGTGCATCTTGACCCCGAAATGCCCGTGGCTCAGCGCCGCGTAAAGGGTTCCATGGTCCTTGCCTTTGGACTTCTTGGCCGAGCCCTTGCGAGGCCGTGGATCGTGCATTACCAGGGAACAATTGTCGGCCAGGAAGCTCACGTTTTTGATGGCCCAGCCCGACGGCTTGCGTTCCAAGGTAAAGACGCCCTTGCGAGTGGCGAGATGGAGACGATTGCTCATGGCATTAACTCTTGATTCGGCTTTTGTGGGGCGGCGCCCCGGTGGTTATTCCGGAAAATCTCTATATCCTATCCGCCCGAGAGGGCTTGCACGATGTCCACGGTCGCGTCGGGAGGGACCGGATCGGACAACTTGGCGCGGTCAAAGATGGGTTCGCCGCCGATGAAGATGGCCATGTGCTTCCGCAACGCCCCCTGATCATCCAGGACGTACCCCCTGGCGGCATCGTTCTGCTGAAAATAAGCCGCCAACACCTCGCCCAGCGAGCCACCCTCCACGGTGCGCGGAGGACAGGCCACGTGGCGTTGGATGTTTTGGGTGAATCGAACGAGCGGCATACCAGTCCTGGTCCCGGTCTATTTTTTGGCGGCTGCCTCGGAGGTTGATTTCATTTGGGCCAGCCCCTTTTCGAAGTCGCCACCGACCATCTTATCCATGCTGACGAAGAGGCACATGGCCTTCGAGAGGAAGTTGTTTTCCCCGTACATGCTCCAGGTCACCGTGGTCTGGTTCCCTTCGGATTTGAAGGCAAAGTCAGCGGTATTAACTGCGGCAAAGGGCTCGATGAATTCCAGTTTGATGCGCACCAGTTCGTTGGCGCGGCTTTCGGTGATGGTCATCGCGCCTTTGCCGACTTTGCTGTCGCCGGACCATTGATAGTGGGCTCCAGTTCCTGAGACCGGGCCGTCGTAACTGTCCTTCATGGCCGGATCCAATTTGGCCCAGGGCGACCAATTCGGCCAATTGTGGAAGTCATTCACCTGGCCGAAGACCGCCGAAACAGGTGCGGCAATGGTCGTGGTGCGGGTGACGTTGAAATTGGCGGGCTGAAATGCCACGACCGCCAGGAAGATGGCGATGATAACGACTAGACCGAGCAGGATTTTCTTTAGCATGGGAGTATAGGTATTGAATTCAGTAGCACGGCAGATTGAGAGTCACCCTTAAGGTGGCAGAGGCGGCCCGCCTCTGCGGGAGTGTGGTGAGGTATGGATTTTATATAGTCCACGCGAATTGGTATTCCTCGATCTTTGTTTAAGCGGCGGGCCGCCGCTTCTACTTTGCTACTTCGCCGCGACGAGGGTGACGTAATGTTTGCGGTAGGCGTAGGCCAGGAACAGGTTGGCCGCCAGGATGGCAAGGGCGAAGGGCAACCCTTCGGGGCCCACAAAAGCGTTATAGAAAACGATATTCAGCGTCACCGGAAAGATCACCACGGTGGCGAGCGGGACAAATCGGCCCACGACAAAGGCGATTCCGCAAACCAACTCCGTGATCTTGATAAAGGGCAGCAAGTACACGGATGCTTCCACTCCAGCCATGAATATCTTGGCATTGCCCTTGAGTTCAGGTTGCGGGGCAATCTTGAAGAGGACCACCACGGAGGAAGCAATGAACAGGAGTCCGAGCAGCACGCGGACGACGATGACGGCGATTTTCATGATTCTACTGGGTAAGGAAGCAGTTTTGTTGGGGGACTTCGACCGAGGTGGGTTTAACGAAGGGGGATTGGAGGTCAGGAAGGCGGTACCGGACCGCCCTCCTGCGTTCAGCAGGCTTTAAGGACAGGCGGCCATCACGATTACCATCCAGGATACACCGAACCGATCGGCGACCATCCCGAATTTTGGCGAGAAGAAGGTTTTGGTCAAAGGCATCTGGACCTGTCCGCCATCGCCCAAGGCGGCGAAGGCCCGGTCGGCATCCGCTTCCGTGGGAACGGAAAGGGTAAGCGAGATGCCTTGGAATTTGGCGTTACCCTGGCAGTTGCAGTCCGAGGCCATCAGGTTCGTTTGTCCGATGCGGAAACTGCAATGCATGACCTTCTCGGCAGAGCTGGGTGGCACCATGGAAGGGTCGCAGGGTTGGGGGCTATCCTTGAATCGCAAGAGGTTGATGACTTCGGCGCCAATTGCGCTCTTGTAGAATTCCAGGGCTTCGTCGCAACGCCCATCAAAGTTCAGGTAGGCTTGCACCAGCGCGGTGGGGATACTGTTAGTAGAGGACATGATGTTCTTGTGTTTTGTAGTCTAACCGTGAGATTTCGTCTCGTTACGTTGATACGACGAATGGTGGATTTCGGTTAGGACACACCTTTCAGGAATTTTTTGCCAGAAATTTGGCAGGTGGCTAAAACATGGGGATCGCTTTTTCATTTGTCCCCAATCGTTACGGGTTCTCAAGGTCATTGTTTTTCTCCTTCGCCTGCAGTTCCTCCAGGTACGAGTCCAATTGGTCCAGGTTCCGTTCCCAAAAGCGCCGATAGCCCTCCAGCCAATCCACGGCGTCCTTGAGCTTATGGGTTTCGAGCCGACAGGGGCGCCATTGGGCGTCGCGCCCTCGGGAAATCAGGCCACTGCGTTCCAAGACCTTCAGGTGCTTGGAGATGGCTGGCAGGCTCATTTGGAAGGGCTCAGCCAAGGCCTTTACCGATACGTCACCTGCCGTCAGGCGAGCCAGTATTGCCCGTCGAGTGGGGTCGGCGAGGGCGGCAAACGTCGCGCTGAGACTATCAGGTGCCATGTGCTATAAACCAAAGAGTTAAATAACTGATCGGTTAAATACAAACGCAGAGATGCTCTGTCAAGTTGTGGTGCACAGAAGTCGCAACTGGCGATTGACCGCACGGGGTTTCCATTCGCACACTAGGCGCAACATGAGTTCCGAGGTTCCGGGCGATTTGAAGTACGCGAAGTCCCACGAATGGGTTCGTATCCAAGGCGAAACAGCGGCGATTGGCATTACTGACCACGCCCAGCACGAACTGACTGACGTGGTGTTTGTGGAACTCCCAGCCGTGGGCCGCAAGGTCAAGGCGGGTGAGGCCTGTGCCGTAGTGGAATCTGTCAAAACCGCCAGCGACATTTATGCGCCGGTCAGCGGGGAAGTCGTGGAGGTCAACCGTGCTGTCTCCGACAATCCGGGACTGGTGAATACCGCACCCTACGGTGATGGCTGGTTCTTTAAGCTGAAGCTCGCCAACGCAGCCGAAGCCGGGAGCCTGCTGACCCCGGCGGCCTACACCGCGCAGATCTCAGGATAGGACAGGCACAGGCAGGTTGAGGTAAGCGGTTCCGGCTTGAATGTGGGCCGCTTTCTTCTAGGCATTTCACGACGGTTTTAAGAGATCGTCGTCGCATAGAAACAAAAAGGACGGCGTGGCAGAGGCCAGCCGTCCTTTTGATTGTCACCGCGCAGGCTACTTCTTTACCTGACGGCGGGCGCGGACGAATCCGAATCCAGCGACAGCACCGACGAATCCAATCGCCGCCAAGGTCGACGCTTCAGGAACGGGAGTGATGACCACTTCGCCCGTGTCGAACGTCGCGGTGGGCTCAACCCACGCGCTCTTGCCATCGGCCAAACCCTGAATGTGGGCGGCCGAATAATAGCCCGATTTCTTTCCTTCGGTGGCGAAGTAAAAATCAGCTACCGACAGCGGCTTGTCTGACTTGATATAGAATACAACGTCCGATCCTACGCCGAAGGTGTGATTGCCGAAATTGAGGTCAAAATCGAGGGCCACACTGCCGCCAGCGCTGACCGAATCCTGGCCCTTCGTGAAGACAGTTGACTCTTTGCTGTCGTAGTTGAATGAAGAAATCAGTTCGAAGTCGAAGGTCGTCGGATCCAACTCGGGATTGACATTGAAACCCCAGGTGGAAACGAACTCGTCTTTGGAAAGTGAAAGGGCTTTGACTTCAAGCTTGATCACCCCTTTTTCGATGTCCGTGAAGGTCGCCTGAATCCAAGGCGCTTCACCTGCCGGAGTGTACTTGTCTGTGTACGCGGTATCATACCCGTACACCAAGGAGTCAGCTCGGGCGGTAAAACCAGCTCCGATGACCAATGCTGCCAACAGGTTGTTTCGATTTTTCACAGGGGGAAGCGACCTCTCAAACTCTCTATCGGCAGTAGGCTTTCATTCCTTTAGCCTATTTGTCAAAGAATTAGGCAAAAGAGTAACTGTATTTTGGCACCTTGTGGAAGAAAGCCAGTTGTACCGTCAGATTCAACCCGCATTCTCGAGCGGCAAGGCACTGATTTCGAGCATCCGTTCGATAGGCAGCCGCGCACGGCGAATGATCTCCGGATCAAGTTCTAAAGCTGGCTGCTTGTCCAGCAAGCACTGGTACAGTTTCTCCAAGGTGTTCATTTTCATGTACCTGCATTCGTTGCAGGCGCAATTCTCGGTGGGTGCCGGAATGAAGTTCTTGTCCGGGCACTCTTTCTTCAGCCGATGAAGCATTCCGGCTTCCGTGGCGATGATAATGTCGTGGGCAGAGGTCTGTCGGCACCAACTGATCATTTTCTCGGTCGAACAGACTTCGTCGGCGAGCATTCGCACCGCTTTGGTACACTCTGGATGGGCCACCACCGGCGCTCCCGGATGCCTCTCGCGAATGCGATGGATTGCAGCGTGGGTCCATTCGACGTGGACATAACAGTTACCCTTCCACAGCGTCATGGGCCGTCCGGTCTTCTCGATAACCCAGGCACCCAGGTTTTCGTCCGGAACGAACAACAGGTCGCGATCTTTGGGGGCGAAGCGGACAATCTTTTCGGCATTTCCGCTCGTGCAGATCACGTCGCTCAAGGCCTTCACCTCGGCCGAGCAATTGATATACGCGATCGTGTAAAAATTGGGATTGGTGGCCTGAAAATGGCGAAGCTTGTCGGCAGGGCAACTCTCTTCCAAGGAACACCCCGCATCGAGATCCGGCAAGAGCACCAACTTGTTGGGATTGAGTATCTTGGCGGTTTCCGCCATGAAATGGACGCCGCAAAAAACGATGATCTCCGCCTTTGTTTTGGCCGCCTGTTGCGAGAGACCCAGAGAATCTCCCACGAAGTCCGCCACGTCCTGAATCTCCGGAATCTGGTAGTTGTGCGCCAAAATGACCGCGTTGAGCTTCTTCTTGAGCTCCAGAATCTCCCGGGCGAGAGCTGCGACCTGGGCAGGCGGCGTTGCAGCCCGCAAGGGCACGCGATCAACCCCAGGGGGCAGTGTCTCTTGGACGGTTACCATCGGTAGAGGGTAGGGGAGGGGGGGAAGAGCGTCAACGAAGGGGAAGCGGACATGGCGGCTCCCGCTTGGCAGCTTTCGCAGGAGCATCTGGTCGACAATGAATCTCCCCGCGCGTCGAACCAACGAAGCGCGCGGGGAGATATACCCGTACCGTCGAGGAAGATGTCTGGCGGGGGCGTCTAGGCCAGGAAGCCTAGGTTGGCCTGCTGGATCGACCCGAAGTTGCCGAGGTTTGAGAACACGGTCGGCAGTTCCGCGTCGGAGACCCCGAGCCAGCGGGCGAGCGTGGCGGCGTATTGTTCGGTGGAGGTGCTCGGGATGAGCACGCCGCGGGAACCGCAATCGTCCGGTCCGCCCAGGGCCATGGTGGGGAAGGTTCCGTACATCTGGCCGCCTTGCACCGCTCCACCCATAATGAGGTGGTGGCTTCCCCAGCCGTGGTCGCTACCGGAGCCGCTCGGCTGCAGTGAGCGACCGAAGTCCGATAACGTGAAACTCGTCACCCGATCGGGAATGCCCATTTCGTTGGTGGCGGTGTAGAAAGCGGACATGGCCTCGGACAATTGCTTGAGGAGATCCCAGTGCTGCCAGCTTTGCGAACCATGGGTATCGAACCCGCCTAGTGTGCACAGGAAAACCTGGCGGCTCATGCCGGTGGTGTCGCGGAGTTTGATGATCTTGGCGACCTGCTTGAGTTGGTCACCCAAGGTCGTGCCAGGGAACACCGTATTGATCGTCGCGTTGCCGCCTTTTAAGAGTGCGTTCAGGTCGAGAGCATCCTTACGCATCTTATTGGCTGCCTGAATGAGCGCCAGACCGCTGTCGAATTCCAAGACTTGCTGAAGGCCGGTGCGACGCGCATCGGCAGCCGCTTGGGGCCAGAGGTTCAAACCACTGACGTCTAGGTCAAAACCGGGCAATAGACTGGCCGATTGAATGATGTTCCCCGTGCAAAACAGCGAAGGACCGGAGGTAGATACGGTGGCGGGAAACGACGAATTGCCATTGAGCAGGTGCAAGACGTCCGCCGCACGACCGCCCCAGCCCGTGCCGCCGGAACTGGTGGGAATGGCGCTTTGCATCTGCTGCATCTGGTCCGAATGCGAGAACAGGTTCGAGGGGACGGGTTTGGCGTTGCTGAGGAATTCCGTGCGGTTGACGGGTTGGACCAGCATGCCGGTGTTGGCCATGACCGCGAGTTTACCCTGGGCCCAGAGCGGGTGAACGGCGGCCAGGCCGGCATTGAGTCCGAAGGGCGTGCCGTTCGGCGTTTCAATCGGGAGGAGTGCGCCATTCCCGTCCGGCAGGGCGAGGGAGCCACGGGCGGCCTTATACGCGTTAAACGCCGCCTGGGTCAGGGGCACGACGGTGTTGTGACCGTCGTTGCCGCCGGCGAGGAAAATGCAGACAAGGGCCTTGTAATCAGGTGGGTTGGCCTGGGCCAGGGCGTTCATCCAGCCGAAGCGGGAGAGGAGAGCGGTGGCGCCGAGACTGCGCAGCAGGTGACGGCGGTTCATGCGAGTGTGGATCATAGTCTTTACTCCTGGGGGTGTTAAAATGTTCAGGGAACGGCGGGTTTTTAATATTGAATGGCGTACTGGCCGCTGAGGGCAGTGAGATAGATCACTGTTTCGATGCGGGTCTTGGCATCGTAGCCCGGGGTGGCGGCCGTGATGAGGGCCTGTTTCATGCCTGCTGGCATGCGGCCATAGAGCATTCGCTGGTTCACCGCTTCGACCAACCCCGGCATGTCATTGCCGTAGGCTTGGAATGGGGTGAGATCGAGGACGAAGTCACCGCCGGGACTGCTCAGCAGGTACTGGAAGAAGTTACCGCGCAAGGTGGCTTCGGTGGGCGAATAGATCTGGAATTCGGGCCCAAACAAGGGGCTTTTCGGCACCCGGTACATGGGCGAAAACCAACTGAAGACGGAGTTGGGATTCAGCGGATATTGCGCCATATAGCCGTAGAGATAGGTCAATTGTTCACCCGGATTATAGTGGCCGCCCAAGGCCCGCATGAAACTGGAAACGTGCAGGATGGGATCCTTGAGGCGTCCGCCATTGACCGTGGGTGTGTCATTGCGGGCTTCGGCATCCATAAGAATCGCCGTAACCACCGCTTGGAGATTCCCGCCCGTGGCGGTGAACACGTTGGCCACACGCTGGACGTAACCGGGAGTGGGATTGCTAACCACCAGGCTCCGAATGAGCCGGGTGCAGATGAACGGAGCGGTATTCGGATGGTTCATCAGGATGGTCAGGACGCTTTCCATATCCTGATCCACCGATTGATTGGCCGGAATGGTCGCGCCAAGAAACGTCTTCGACGAAGTGGCGTGATTTTGCGGACGCGTTTCCATGGGAGCGCCGAAGTAGTCGTAGTTGGCGGCCTGGGGCGTGGCGCCAGGGGCAGTGGCGTAAGTCCAACCCGTCAGGGCCAGGGCGACTTGGGCGACCGTGGCCTGGTTATAGGTGGGGATGGCTTCGCCGTTGCCGTCGAATTTCAATGTGCCGTCCTGGTTCAATTCCCAGAGACCGATGGTGAATAGCTGCATCAGCTCACGGGCAAAGTTCTCATTGGCGCCGCCACCCAGGCCGGGCTTCATGGAATTGGCAAGGTCGAGATATTTGCCCATCGACGGCGATTTGCTGACTTCCCGGAGGAGATCCTTGTAGGTGCCAAAGGCATTCTGGCTCAGGGCTCGCATCCAAGGGAGCATCGCGTCCGCATAGATCTGCTTGTTGGCGGAGATTACCAGGATCTGGCTGAGGGCGAAGACCACTCGCTGGCGAAGCTGGTCGGGGGCCACCGTGAAGTTATAAAGCTGCCACTGCTGGAGCGCTCCCACCCAATTGTCGGCCGGAACCGGGATAACCGAGGCCGGGAGGCTGAACTGCTTTTGCAGATAGCCTGCGAAGCCCAACTGTTGGACCTCGGCCAACGATGCATCCGTCGGACCGAAGGAAGACTGCTCCAGGAACCGGGCATTACTTAGTGAAACCGTGGGCGGAGGCGGAGGAGTCAGTGTGACCATCGCATTCGCGAAGACCGCCGGATTGGCGACGGACGTCGCCCGGACCGTGACGGTGCTGGAGGCGGGCATGGCCGTCGGTGCGACATAAACCCCGGCCGCATTGATAAGGCCAAGCGCGACGGAACCGCCGTTGACGCCGTTTACCGACCACGTCACCGAAGTGTTGGCGCTATTTCCAACAGTCGCAACGAAGGCCTTGGCCGTGCCCAAAGCGATTGTAGCAGTGGTGGGATTGACTGCCACGGTTACCGGCGGGATTAGCGTTACCGTCGCTTGCGCATAGGAAGACGGATTCACGACCGAGGTTGCGCGAAGCGTCAGCGTGGCGGAGGCGGGCATGACGGTCGGAGCCTTATAGAGTCCTGCGGAGGTAATCGTGCCGAGCGCTGAGGATCCGCCAGCCACGCCGTTGACAGTCCAAGTGACCGCAGTATTGGCACTGCCCGTCACCGTGGCCACGAAAGACTGGGTGATGCCGAGCTGAAGCGTGACCGCCGGAGGGGCAATTGCCACGGTGACAGGAGGAGGAGGCGTAATAAGCGTTACCGTTGCCTGTGCGTAGGTTGCGGGGCTGGCGACCGAGGTCGCGCGGACGGTGACGGTGCTGGACGCAGGCATCACTGCCGGAGCGGTATAAATTCCGGCTGGCGAAACTGTTCCCGTCGTGGAGGAGCCTCCATTGACGCCGTTGACCGACCAGGTCACCGCCGCGTTGGCGGTGCCTGTGACGGTTGCGGTGAAGGTCTGGCCGTTGCCCAAGATCACGTTGGAAGTGGTTGGGGCCACCGCCACCGCTACGGCAACCGCTGTGACGGGCACGGTCACTGTATTGCCCGTCACCGCACCCGGACCGGGTTGGCGGACGGCGAAAACTATGTTTCCCGCCGCTGCCGCCGCACCGGTCACCACCAGTTTGGTCGGCGAGTAATAGGTCGTCGCGAGGTCGACACCGTTGGCCGTGCCCACCGAGTCGGGAGCGAAATTGCTGCCGTTAAACGAGACGGAAAAGTTGCCCGTCTTGAGCGATGCGGGCGAAGCGCTCCAGAGCCATGGGTACTTCTTGGTGACCGTCAAGGTGGCGCTCCCCACCGAGGAGGGATAAGCCGTGCTGCGAGCCTTGATGGTCAGGACGTTGGCCGCCGGAATGACTGCCGGCGGAGTGTAGAAGCCAGTGGGGCTGATCGTGCCCAAGCTGGCGTTCCCGCCGATGACATCGTTCACGGACCACGTGATCGTGTTTGGGCTAATGGGAACGTAGGCGGTGAATTGCTGGGTGCTGGTATACTCCAGCGAGGATTTTTCCGGATAGACCGCAATGGCACCCGCCACTTGGGCCGAGCCCGTTGTGCTGGCGGATACGAGCAAGGTGAGGGCCAGCCAAGCGCGCCAGAGGGCAATCCAGTACGAAGTTCCATGCCGGGGGGAGTTCCAGCATCCAGTAAGCGAGGGTGAGTGCGTCATAGGAGGAAATGGGTGTGCCGATCACATTGGCTCGGCACCATATCTCGTGTCCCCCTTTGTAGGCCTGTTCACACCTGCTGACCATACGCCCTTGGCCGTATTCGCGACCGCATGGAATGCGCCGCATCGACGTATAGCCCGTTTACCTCTACGCCTTTCGGCCCATTCCTAAAGGCATGCCGGAGGCGCCATTCCCAGTGGCACCCCCGGCATTTCTTGGCCGAGGCAAAATTCTGACTTCCGCTAAGGAAGCGTCCAGCGACGCCGGTTGGAAAACCTTCCGGGCATCGCCTGAAAAATTCTAGTGTCGTCCGTTGCCGGTGGAACTCTGCGATTTCACAGGTTCCGCCGCGGTGACCATGGAAAACTTCTGGGTGCCGTGGGGCGTTCCCGTTTCACGGGTCTCCCGTTGGCGGCTGCCTGAACCCGTAAACGTTCGGGTTTCCGAGGCGAGAGCTGGGGTGGAGACGGGCGTCGTCGGGGCGTGGTGAACGACGGAGCGACCGATCAATTTAAGCAATTCGTCGACCGCCGTCCGAACGGCCTGAGCCTGCGCATTCAATTCAACAGCGGCACTGGCAGTTTCTTCCGAGTTGGCCGCATTGCTTTGCGTGACTTTGTCCAGTTGGGTGACCGCAGTGTTGATCTCCACGATGCCTTGTTTTTGCTCGCGACTGGCGGTGGCAACCTCGGCGGCGAGGGAATCGAGTTCCCGCACCTTGGTGACAATCTCCTGCAAACCTTTTTCCACCCGTTCGCCAATGGTAACGCCGCGGGAGGAAGAACTCATGGCGGTGTCAATTTTGTCGGCGGTTTCCTTGGCGGCCTGTGCGCTCCGCTGGGCGAGCGCCCGGACTTCATCGGCCACGACCGCGAAACCCATGCCAGCTTCGCCGGCCCGGGCCGCTTCGACTGCGGCATTCAATGCGAGAATGTTCGTCTGGAAAGCGATCTCATCGATCGTCTTGATGATGTTTCCGATTTCGTCACTCGAGCGCTTGATCTGGTGAATCGCCGTACTCAGCTCCGTCATTTCCCGGGCGCCGTAGTCCGCTGCTTGCCGTGTTTCGGTGGCCAGCTTCCGTGCCCGGTCCGCGCTTTCGGTGTTTTTGGAAGTCATACTGGACATTTCTTCCAGTGAGGCGCTCGTTTCCTCGAGTGAAGCAGCCTGTTCGCTCGCGCACTCCGCCAAGGCTTGGCTGGAGGCGGCAATCTGGCCCGAAGCAGCGGTGACCTGTTCCGAACCTTCGCCGAGCGAACCGGCGAGGCGGGTGAGGATTCGATTCAGTCCGCCGGTAATCACCACTGCGGCAACCAGTCCCACGAGGAGGCCCACCACCGAGATTCCAAGGATGATGGCAATCGATTGATTCAGAGCACTTTGGGTCAAAGCGCCACCCTCCGTGGCGGCCTGAAGATTCCGGGCCACCAAGGCATCCAGAGCTTTGTCACGGGCGGTTCGGGCGGGATGGAAAACAGCGGTATTGGTGGCATTGATCTCGGCCAACGATTTTCCGTCGTCAGCCAGTTGGATCATGCTCGCCTGCACGGTTGTATAAGCTTCCTCCGCCGAGCGATAGCTTTTATATAGTTGGCGGTCACCGTCGTCGAAAATACTCAATTCATAGTCCGACATCAGCTTCCTGTTGTTCGCGCGCAAGCTGTTGAGCTTGTCGGCAAAGGACTTCTTTTCCTCGGGGGCCGTGGCAATCGTATATCGCCACGTCGACAGGTGAATCTCACCGTCGTTAATGCGTATCTGGGAGCTTATCGCCAAGCCGGGAATGGAGTCGGATACGATGGAACTGACCTGTTTTTTGACGTGGCTGAGCAGCACGGGAACACTGACCGCCAATCCGGCCAGGAGTATCAATAGGAGTCCGAAGCCGAGGCCGACGCGTTTTCTAATTGTCCAATGAATCATGTTAGACCACAACAAGCCATGGCGGGAGGTTCGCGAAGCTCGGGAAGGGCGACGGCATCTCCCGGACGGTGCCGGGTATTAAGATATCGGAGGAATTGGAGATGACTTTAACGTGCGGTAAGGATTTTCCGTAGGCTCAAAAGGACTTGCGAGGCAACGGTAAAGGTGTGGTTTTTCCGAATCCCGAATGAAAATTCCGCTTCCCTCCGGCGAATCCATTCGCAGACTCAGGCCCTTCATGAGTTCGAAGACTTTCAAGGTTGCCGCCCTGGCGGGCGACGGTATCGGCCCCGAGGTAATGCGGGAGGCCATCAAGGTGTTACGCGCGGTGGAGGCCAAGTTTGGCTTTTCCTGCACCATTACGGAAGCACCGGTTGGCTGGGCTGGGATCGACGCCGCTGGAAAGGCGCTACCTGACGCCACGCTCGCTCTTTGCAAGGAGTCCGACGCTATCTTGTTTGGGTCTGTGGGACTGCCGGATCGCGACCCGACGATTCCCAAGGATCAACGTCCGGAACGGGCGGCGTTGCTCAAGATTCGCAAGGAATTCGGACTTTTCGCCAACTTGCGCCCGGTGCAACTTCCTTTGGCACTGGCGCACACCTGCCCCCTTAAGCCGGAACGTCAGGGCACGGGAATCGATATCCTGGTGGTCCGCGAGTTGACGGGCGGAATGTATTTTGGCCAGCCCAAGAAGACCGAAGATTTGGGGAATGGCCAACTCCGGGCTATTGACACCATGGTCTACACCACGTCGGAGATCGAACGGATTGCCCGAGTGGGATTTGGCGCGGCCCGGTTGCGCCGGAAGCGGCTCATGAGTATCGACAAGGCGAACGTTCTGGAGAACGGCGTTCTCTGGCGGGACGTGGTGACCCGCGTGGGTAAGGATTTCCCGGATGTCACCCTCGAACACATGTTTGTGGACAACGCGGCGATGCAATTGATGCTCCGCCCGACCCAGTTCGATGTGATGCTGTGCGAAAACATGTTCGGGGACATTTTGAGCGACGAAGCGGCAGCTTTGGCCGGTTCCTTGGGCATGTTGCCCAGCGCCAGTCTTGGATCCACCGCCGGAGAAAAAACCTTCGGACTTTACGAACCCGCCGGCGGCACGGCCCCGGACATCGCCGGCAAAAACCTGGCGAATCCGATCGCCCAGATCCTTTCGGCGGCGTTGATGCTTCGGTATAGCTTCCAACTCAACGGAGCGGCAGACGCCATCGAAAAGGCGGTCGCCGGCGCCATCGCCACCGGAGTGCGCACCGGGGATATTTATACCTCCACGGACCCCAACGCCCGCAAGGTCGGCACCCGGGAGATGGGCGACGCGATCGTGGCGGCATTGTAGGGTTTTGGAGGGATGGATTCCCTTCCAGTGAGTAGAGGGGGCGTCGCAGACGTCCCCTTTTTTCATCCAAGACGATGTTTCGAGAAGAGGGCGCAAAGCCGCATATCCGAAGCATCCTTTGGGGCCGGCCTGAACCGGCCAGCCCAGCGAAGGGAAAACGGAATGTTTCGATTGTCGGGTGCTTTCATGGTGGTGCGCAACAATTCTTCCACCAAGGCGGAAACAGTGGTGTTGCGTTGACGGGCCACTCGTTTGAGCCCGGAGGCCAACGCCGCGTCAATCGATATATTCAATCGAGTCTTCACAAAAAGCACTTGGCCCATACCCATTGCGGCTGCGAAAGGTGCGTATATATAGTATTTGTTTCCCCCTACCAAGGCAGGCTGAACGTCTTCACAAAGCTGTACGCCTTGATGGCTTCGACCACGCCCTCCTTGATCCCGAGTCCGCTGTCTTTGATGCCGCCAAAGGGGCTGTTTTCGACGCGGAAACCAGGAACTTCGTTTATGTTCACGGTGCCGCACCGGAGAGTCTTGATGGCCCGTAGGGCGCTATTGAGATTCGTGGTGACTACGCCGGAGCTGAGGCCAAAGGCGGTGCCGTTGGCCAGGGTCAGGGCGTCGTCCAGGTCGCGCACCCGGATAATCGGCGCCAGGGGACCAAAGCTCTCGCAAACCACCATCCGGCAATCGCGGGGCACATCGCCAATCACCGTGGGTTCGAGCAGTGCACCCAGGCGGTTGCCGCCGAAGAGGAGTTTGGCTCCCGCAGCGATTGCTTCGCGCACGACGGTTTCCAGATAGATCGCCGAGGGTTCGTCGATGACCGTGCCCACGCGGGTTGTCTCATCGAGTGGATTACCACAGACGTATTCCTTGGTCTTTTCGACAAAGCGCCTGGTAAATTCGTCCGCAATACCGTCTTCGACCAGGATGCGTTTCACGGCGGTGCAGCGTTGGCCGGAATTCCGATAGCTGCCTTCCGCCGCCAAGGTGACCGCGAGATCCAAATCAGCGTCGTTCAAGACAATCAGCGGGTCGTTGCCGCCGAGTTCAAGAACGAGTTTCTTATATCCAGCCGTGGTGGAAATCTTCTTGCCGACGGCCACGCTGCCAGTGAAGGCCAGTATGTCGACGTCCGGATGCTGGGTCAGCGGTTCGGCCACCTCCTTCGTGGGCCCCAGCAGGACGCTCAACATCGCACCAGGAAGGCCGGCTTCGTAGAGCAACTCGGCAAATTTAAGTGCGACCAAAGGAGTTTTTTCCGAGGGCTTGAGCACCATGGGTGTCCCGGCGGCGATGGCCGGAGCCACCTTGTGCGCCACCTGATTCAACGGGTGGTTGAAGGGCGTGATCGCTGCTGCACAGGGCAAGGGTTCCCGCGTGGTGAAAATCTTGCGGGCTTTGCCTTGGGGCGAGATGTCGGCGGAATAGATTTGGCCGTCATCGCGCAGGGCCTCGATCGAGGCGAAGCGCAGGACATCCAGGGTGCGCCCGACCTCGTAGCGAGTCTCTCGCAAAGCCAAGCCCGCCTCACTGGTGATCAACCGGGCGAATTCTTCACGACGGCTTTCCAGCGCCACCCGAGCCTTCTCCAGGATCGTGGAACGCTCATAGCGACTTGGTGTGGCCGTAAAAGTGCCGGCGGCTGCCACAGCGGCATCAACATCGGCGCGGCCGGCCATCTGGACGGTTCCCACTTCGGCCCCGCTATAGGGGCTCCGGACGCTCAGCGTGCCGTTGCCGTTGACCGGTTTCCCGGCGACCAAGCTGGAGAGTGTCATGCGCGTGTTCCGTTGCAGGTGAAGTCAAAGATGTCGAAATTGCGGGGATCGCCCTTGGTCTTGGCCAGATAATCGGGCTTCAGCGGTTCGCTGAAAACGAACGGCACGATTTCCTCGTAGCGGCCCCCATGTGAACGCAGGCCACTTTCCAAAACTTTCAAGTCGTGATAGGCCGGAGTTCGGCCGATCACGACGTCCCGACCCGAACAGACGACAAGGTCCCCCATGCGATCCGGCGGTAGTTGCATCAGGCGGGCCGCAGTCTTCTGGTCCAGGACTTCGGTAATGCCGGGTAGCAGGCGAATGAACTCGGCGATCTGGGCGAAGGACGCAGCATCTCCCGGCGGAATATGGACCTGGGCAAAGGATCCCAACGCTCCGTGATGGACCACATAGGGATCTGTGATCGGTAAAATGACCCGGAATCCGTCGCCAAAGGCTTGGGCCAACTCCGATTCCAGGTAAACCACGTTGGGGGTGCCATCCGGCCGTTGTTTGGCGTTCATCCCATGGTCGGCGGTAATGCCGACCAGCGCCCCGAGAGTCAACAATTGCCCCACCAAGTTGTCGATTTCCGCATAGAATTCCACGGCTTCGGGAGTGTCTGGCCCAAACTTGTGCTGCATGAAATCCGTGGTGCTGAGGTACAGAAAATCGGCCATGCCTCGCTCGATAAGTTTCACCCCGGCGCGCAGCACATAGAGCGAGGCTTCTCCGCTATAGATGGCTGGCGTGGGACCGACGACGGACTCCACGTTGTCGATACCATGCGTTTCGCGCTTGGCCAGGTTGGCCTTCTCGGTGGAAAACGCTATACCGCCCAAGGAAATCAATCCGCTGGCAAAGATGTCGCGCAGCTTTTCCTTGGCCGTGACGACGGCGACCTTGCGGCCCGCCTTTTGCGCCGAAGGAAAGATCGTTTCCACCTGCAGAAACTGGGCCGAATTCATCATGACCTCCTGGCCGATGGAGGTGTCGTAGAAGAAATTACCGCCAATGCCGTGGATGCTCGGTGGAACGCCGGTGACGATGGAACTGTTATTGACGTTGGTGAAGCTCGGCATGGCGCCGCGGGCCAATCCTCGAAAACCGTTCACCGTGAGGCGTTGCAGGTTCGGCATCCGGCCCCGGGCTGAGGCCGCGTCGAAGTACTCGTCGGCGGAACCATCGAGGCAGATGACGACAACGGGACGTTGCGGAGGGGCGTAAGTGCGGCCGTTAACGGTAAACGAGGACATCGGTGGGGTGGCTAAATCCTAATGGTTTTAAACTCGGCGCTGATTCGTCGAATCCATGTTTCGAATGGAGCAATGATGCGAGAATGCCTGCGATTGTCGATGCCCGACGCGTAAAGAACGGGAGACACTTGATCCCTTGCCCGGCGACCTCCCGCTACCTTTTGCTGCGGAACACAGTCATCAGCCCGTCCCGTTTCAGAACAGCAAACTCGCTCGTTTCACCGGGGCAAGGATTTTCGTCGAGGTCCAGTGGACTGTGCAGTCACCCTCGCTCACGGTTGGTCCACTACGATGATTCCCGGAGCCATTTTGTCGTCGCCTCGCAATTCCAGGCGGATCCTGCCGCCGGAAGGAGTGTAGGGGGTTGTTTCATCACGCACGTTGATCCCCACTATGCGCTGATTTTGGACTGGGATTTCAATGATCGCATTGCCTGTGCCCGCTACCGGCCAAAGGACCCAAACCCAACCCGCGCTGGGCAACTCCCCGACCGGGTGGCGAAAGGCTTCGGTCTGGCCTTGGATAGTCCTAATTTCACGGGACGCAGGAATCATCGGAAACGGGTGTGGCAGGCATCGAACATAGGCACGGACCGCCTTTTGCTCAAGTTGCGAGGCGTCCATGACCACCACCTTGCGGACGCCGGAAGCAAAGGCGCGGGTGAAGAATTGGAACCGCCACGCCGCACGCCGCTCGGCGGAGAGAACCCCGACAAAGTCAAAGTTGCCTTCGGAGTGCCAATACTCCTGTTTGCGAGTGTAGCTGAGTCCGGGACTTCGGTTCTCGTAGCGCTCCATGATCGCCTCCACGTCATCCAGAACCTGCCCAATAGTTCGAGGGGAGCCCGAGAAAGCCGAATCCAGACCTTCATAGTTATGAAAGCTGATGACATCGAATACCGGCCCTATGGAATAGGGTTGAAACGCGGAACGAGCCGAGGGTGAGCCGTGGCCGGTTTCGGTGCTGAGGCACTCTTCAAGCCAGGCGAGCCCGTCCTTGCCAGCGGCCATTCCAGGCCCGACGACGACTGCCTGTGGATCGACAGCCTTGAGCTGCCGGGCCGCCTTGGTGGCAAATTCGGCATAGTCCTGCGCCTGGCCTTTCCAGTGGGTGAGGTAACTGTCTGGTTCGTTGTCGAGTTCCCATGCTCGTACGCCATAGTGGGCTCCCCAGCCTTCCTGGCGTGCGAGGGTGCCTCCTGGACAATAACGTTCAGCCAGGCGGCGCGTGAAGGCCACGAGGGCATCCATGTTTTGCGGCGCCGATTTTCCGGTTTCCCTCCTTCCCGCCCACGCGGGTGGGCCACCGGCATTCCCGCCGATCACCGGAGCTTGAAATAGGATATTAAGTTGACGGTCGTGGGCGGCCTTTACGAAGTCGTCCAGTTCGCGCCAGGCCGCCGGGATTTCACGTAGCAGGTCAATTGGGCCGTCGGGCTCCAAGGCGCGCCAGTAAACAGGCATGAAGGTCCACCGCAGGCCCATGGCATGTTCCTGGTCGAGATCCGCCAATTTGGAGCTGCCCCTGAACCCACCCCCTTTGCCATCCCAGCTACCCGTATGTCCGATGTACGGAGAATCGAATCCGTCCAATTCACCGCCCAGGCTGGTTTCCCGGTGTGGCGTGGGGATGGGGTGAGAGGCGAGGGGATACGTGGCGGGAACTCGTCGCAAGAACAAGATCAACACTAATACGCTGAGGAATAGGAACGTTACACAAACCAGGCAACCAAGCCCCAGGTACCTGATAAACCGTCTAATCAGGGATCGCGGCCGCCGGGCACTCCTTGAGGCCGTTGATGGCTGATTGCCAGTCATGCTCCAGGGGCTGCCAGCCCATCAGCCAGGCGACGAGTCCAGGCATTTTCTCACCGTGCTGCTCAGCTTGGTGAGCGGATACGGTTTGTGGAGGAAATTGAGGCCTTCGATCAAGGTAGCGCCGCGATTGACCAGATCGTCGCTATAGCCGCTGGTATAGATTACCCGTAAGCCTGGCCGATCTCGCCGAAGCCGTTCAGCCAGATCCCATCCCGACAGTCCGTCGGGCATCATCACATCGGTCAGAAGCAGGTCGATCTCTTGTTGCCGGTCTCGCCAGACGTCCAGAGCGGCTACGCCGGACGTGGCTTCCAGAGTGGTGTACCCCAGTTTTTTCAAAAGTCCGCAAACGAGGTTCCGGACCGCAGGGTCGTCCTCCACGATAAGCAGGGTTTCCGTTCCCGTAGCCGGGCTTTGCTCTGGGTCCGGAGCTGACGGCGGCGGCAGTGAGCCTTCCCGGGCAGTAAAGTAGATCTTAAAAGTGGTACCCTTGCCTTGCTCGCTGGTGACCTCGATCCATCCGCCATGCTGGTTGATGATCCCGTAGGCGCTCGAAAGTCCCAGTCCCGTTCCTTTGCCGATTTCCTTGGTGGTGAAGAACGGTTCAAAAATATGGGGCAGGACGTCGCTGGGAATCCCACAACCCGTGTCGGAAACCACCAATACGACGAATTTTCCGGGCCGCGCTTCAGGATTCCCGATCTTACGAGGATCGTCGATGGTACCCACTTCCGACGCGATGGAAAGTTCCCCGCCGGTGGGCATGGCATCCCGCGAATTCACCGCCAGATTCATCAAAACTTGTTCGACCATTCCTGTATCAGCGTGGATCAGCGGCAACGGTGACACCAATTCCGTGCGAACCGTGATCGGATCGCCCAGGATACGCCGGAGCATCTTGGCGGTATTGCCGATAACATCGTTGAGATCCACCTCGGTGGGTTGGATCACCTGTTTGCGACTGAAAGCAAGGAGCTGGCGCGTCAGGCTGGTGGCCCGATTCGCCGCCTCGATAATCTGGGGCACGGCTTCGGCGACGTCGCGCTGGCTGGATTGGCCGGAGAGGAGCAGGGAAGCGTTCCCCTGAATGATCGTCAGAATATTATTAAAATCGTGGGCGATACCCCCGGAGAGATGCCCCACGGCCTCCATTTTCTGTGCCTGCCTGAGCCGATCTTCGCTCTCCCGCAAGGCGGCCTCCGATTGATGGCGGCGGATGCAAATGGCGGCGGTGGAGACTGCCGATTCGATTGCCTTGATGTGACGCGGGTCCGGTAACTGCGGTTCGCGAAAATAGCAGGCAAAAGTGGCAAGGACCCGGCGGTTGGCATCCAGGATGGGCGTGGACCAGCACGCCTTCAATCCGTGGGATAGTGCAAGATCCTTATATCCCTCCCAGAGGGGATCGGCGGCGATATCTGCGACCTGGACCGTTTCCTTGCGGTACGCCGCCGTTCCGCAGGACCCAGCCACGGGGCCAATGCGGGCTCCGTCGATGGCGGCAGTGTATGAACCAGGCAGGGAAGGTGACGCGCTGTGGCGCAGGTGAAGTCCATCGGGGTCCAACAGCAAAATGGAACAAAGCATGTCTTTGTGCTGCGCTTCAATGCTTCGAAGCAGGCCCTCCAAAGTCGCCTTCAGGGGTTCGCCATTGGCGATCATTTCCAGGACTCGTTTTTGTCCCACCGCCATGTTTTCCGCCTCGATGCGTTCCGTGACGTCGCGCGAGATGCCTACGGTGCCCAACTGCTTTCCCTGGGCATCCTTGACAGGTGCTTTGATGGTCTCAAACCAGCGAGACAAACCTTTGCGACTGGGGATCTTGCGAAGGAATCGACGGGCTTCTCCTGCCTTGAGCGCCGCCTTGTCCGACGCCAAGTGGGCGTGGGCGGAGTCGACGGGAAGGAGCAGCTCGGTATCCAAACGTCCAGCGAAGCTGGCGATGGGTAGGTTGAGTTCCTTGGAGAAGGCGTCGTTAACGGTGATATACCGGGAGTCCACGTCCTTGAGCCAAACCCAGTCCGGACAGTTGTCGATGAGGGCTCGCAACCGCGATTCGTTTTCCTGGCGGGCGACGATCGAAGCTTTGTATTTGCGGTCCGAATAAACCACCAACCCGCAAATGCCAACCAGCAAGAGACCCGCAATAGCCAGAGCGACCATGAACGCGGCGTTGAGGCGATCCGCGAGATCCATCAAGTGAGATTCGTACGTCTCGTCGATTTTGGCCGCCAGGCGTTCCAGTTTGTAGTACGCCCGTCGTACTTCTGTGTCGGAGGTGGCGGTGGCAGATCCCTTGCTGAAAAGCTCCGTTAGTCGCGAATGGAGGAGTTCAACCTCTTTCCGGTATTCGACCAGGTATTCTGCCATTTCCCGGGCGCCGTGCCCGAAATCGCCTGTCTGGGCCGACTTCTCGAGACTGGAAGCGGAGTGGATCATCATCGCCAGACCCTGGGAGCGGCTGATGGGCGAATTGGTATCAACGGTGATGGCGGCGTGAAGAAAACCATTGGCCAAGTCCAGGCGATCTTCCCGGATTTGGATGAGGGACTCGATCATTTCCCGCAGGACACGACGCTGCTGAAAATGCGAGAAGGCGATGGCAAAGCATATAAAGAGTGCCAAGCCAAGCGCCCAGGCCTGACTGCGGAGCAATGCGTGGGGGATACGTCTTTTGAGCCAGCCCTGGGGTGGGGGATTCATCGGTTAAACTGGGGAAAACTCGGACCGGTGGCCAACCGTCCGCCCACTGCGTTGAAGCCCCACCCCAAGAGGGGACCGCTCGGGCGGGGCATGCCGCTACGTGCGCTAGCACCAGGCAGGCAAATAGCGAAGAAGGGATTCGCAATGAGAGGGTTCCATCCCATTTGGCAGTTCGAGTGCTACACCGCTTTCGGGCGATGTCAATGTTACTGAAAACAGTGATACATTGAACAGCCCATCCATTTGCTAAAGTACTTTCGCCGGGAGCCGATATTTGAGGTGAACATGCTGACTTCACCTGTTGGGAGGCGTGTCGACGTTTTCTCCTGACCGGGGGAAATGGGCTGGAGGTCAAACCCTTTTCGGTTGGTGTTTCGTTCCTCGGGTAGGGAACGATGCTTGCTGGCGTGAAGCCCTTTTCGGGGTTTCACGCCTATTGCTTATCGGGTGCAACCCATTGCTCTCGATCTTGTTGTATGAAGGCGAGGCGAAAGGCGAAGGCGCGTATTTGACAATTCAAGGGCTTTGCGTCGACCATCGGAATACTTAATCCCTCGTGAAGTACCCAAGGTCGGCAAATAGTGGAACGCGCGCGTGTGGCGGATTTACCCTCATCGAGTTGTTGGTGGTCATTGCGATCATCGCCATTCTTGCCGCCATGCTCCTGCCCGCCCTGGCCCATGCCAAGGCCAAGGCGAATGGCATCAAGTGCCTGAACAATCTGAAGCAAATCGGCATCGGTTTTCGGCTTTATAACGACGATAATGAAGGGCGTTATCCTGTCCACTCGGCTTGGGGAGACGTAGGCGGAAAATATTGGACGAATGCTGCGGGAGCGGCAAATGGTGGACTCACTCTGGAAGCTGATCGCCCCTTGAATCGCTACGTTGGAGCCGTGGAGACATTCCGTTGCCCTGCAGATGCAGGCGATCCTCTAACCCCGGGGATAAAATCGTGCTTTTCCGCTTGGGGCAACAGTTACCGGGTTCAATGGAGCGGGTCGTCCTTCAAAACCCGAAACGTAACAGGAAATTTGAAACAGGTAGACTCCGAGCGAGCCATTCCATTGCGCGACGTGGAGGTAGCCCGCAGCCCATCGAACAAACTCATCCTGGGTGATTGGCCCTGGCACGGGAATCGAAGGATGGACGTCAAGCAGGGGATCTGGCACAACCCACCGGGTAAGCGCTACGAGAACATCCTATTTGGCGATGGACACGCCGAATATTTTCGCTTTCCAAAGGAAATGGACGGCTGGCAGACCAGTTCCTGGCAAATCGATTATCTCTGGTGGTAATTCCCCAAACTTGAACCTTGCTGGCTACCGCTTGCTGGCCGCCAAAACCAGACGGAACAGCCCATAATCGTACCGGCCGCCTAGCGATTCCCGGGCTCCGGTGATATTGCTCCCGCCATATTTGGCCAGGGCTGCACGAATTTCCAGTTGCTGCTCCGGGGTGACCAGTCCCTCCAACGGCACGGTTTCACCTGCTTCGATGCCGCTAGCCAGGTGCCCGTAGATGGTTCCCGGTGTCAGTCCCCGATGGTTGGCGATCTCGTTAACATCCTGTCCGGCACGGAAGCGGGCCAGAGACTCGCGGGCCGTATCGTTGAGACGGCTTCGGCTGGATGTCTTGGGGACCCCCACGAAAGAATCATCTCCGAAAATCTGCCTGGCATTGGTGGCGAGGTGTTCATTGATGGCACCGAGAAAGGTGGCGCCAAATTCCCGCAGCTTGGTTTCTCCCACGCCGCTGATCCGCGAAAACTCCGACTCGTTCTGGGGGTAGTTGCGAGCCATTTGCCGCAGCGAGACATCGGAGAAAATAATATAGGAAGGAACGCCTCGCTCGTCGGCAAGTTGTTTGCGCAATCCTCGCAGCCGTTCGAACAACGCTTCGTCGCAACTGATTTCGCCGGATCGTTTCGTCTCCTTGACCGGCGCCGCCATCGGTTTGGTCAATTGGATGGTTTTGCGTTGCTTGAGAAACTGTCGTCCGTCCTCGGTAATCTGGATAACCGGGAACTTGTCGCTGGATTGGGCCAGCAAACCCAGCCGTATCAATTCCCGGCCAATCGCACCCCATTCCGAACGCTCCAGGTCCTTACCGATGCCATAAGTGGACAGGGCCGTGTGCCCCCAACGTCGCACCTTCTCCGTGTCGGCACCCGTAAGCACCTCGATCAGGTGGTTCAGTCCGGTATCGAATCCACTCTTTTCCTTAACCCGGTAGGCGCACGAGATAAGTTTTTGTGCCACCAACGTGCCGTCGTAGGTGGCGCGGGGAGAGAGGCAATTATCACACCCGCCGCACATCGTTTCGGGAAACTCTTCACCGAAATAATCCAGCAGGGATACCCGACGGCATTCGGAGATCTCGGCATAGTGTACCATTTGCCGGAGTTGCTCCCGGGCAATCTGCTGTTCTTGCGGGTTGGTTTTTTCCTCAATGAATCCCGTTTGCTTTACCACGTCCCCCGCGCTGAAAAGCAACAGGCATTCCGCGGGCAACCCGTCACGCCCCGCCCGTCCCGTTTCCTGGTAATAGCCTTCAACATTCTTCGGCAGGTCGTAGTGGATGACGTACCGGACGTTGGGCTTGTTAATACCCATGCCGAAGGCAATGGTGGCGCAGATCACCCGCACCTCATCGCGCAGAAACAGTTCCTGGTTGGCGGCTCGAACCTCGTTGGCCAGTCCAGCGTGATAGGGCCGGGCGGCTATCCCATCTTCGGTGAGTTTTTGCGCTACGTTCTCGGCGGACTTGCGCGATTGGCAATAGACGATGCCGCATTCCTTCTTGCGCGCCCGGATGAATTCCAGGGTCTGCTCATAGGCCTGGTTTTTTGGCAGGACCCGGTAGGTCAGGTTGGGCCGGTTGAAACTCGCGACATAAATACGCGGCTCGCGCAATTGCAGCTGGGCGACAATATCGTCGCGCACCCGCTCTGTGGCCGTCGCCGTCAAGGCCATGAAGGGGACGTCCGGAAAGGACGCCCGCAGGGCCGAGATTTGACGGTACTCGGGACGGAAATCATGGCCCCACTCACTGACACAATGGGCTTCGTCAATCGCGATAAGGTTCACATTCCAACGCCGCAGGTCTTCCAGGAAGCCCGATAACATGAGGCGCTCCGGCGCGATATAGAGCAGCCGATACTCGCCGTTATGCAAGCCGCGCAGACGCGGTCGCGATTCCCCGGGGGCGAGGGAGGAATTCAGGAAGGTCGCCGCCACACCGATGGCTGTCAGGGCGTCTACCTGGTCCTTCATCAGGGCAATCAGGGGTGATACCACCACCGTCAACCCCGGTCGTACCAACGCCGGCAATTGAAAACAGAGCGACTTGCCACCGCCAGTGGGCAAGAGAGCAAATACGTCCTTTCCCGCCAGTGAATCGCGGATGATGTCCTCCTGCAGCGGACGGAAGGAATTGAACCCGAAGTATTGCTGTAACGGGCCGAGAAGTTGGTCGGACTCGACGGTCATCGCTTCC
>DATJII010000294.1:0-26871 GCA_035493435.1 Candidatus Limnocylindria bacterium
GGTTCTGAAGTCCGGGCTATTCTCCGGGATCAGGATGCCCGGCTTTGGGTGGGAATGAATGGTGGCGGGTTGTTTTTTCGAGACGGTACCGCTTGGAAGTCTCCTCCCGATCAGGCCGGACCGCCATTGCGGCGGGTACTAGCCATGCGGTTGGGCGCCAATGGCGATCTCTGGATTGGAAGCGCGGGCAATGGCCTTTACCGTTGGCGGAAGGACACACTTTTTCATTTCGATTCGGATGTTAATGGTCTGCCTCATACTATAGGCAGCCTGGTCGAAGATCGCAGCGGCAGCCTTTGGATGGGATCCACCGAAGGGATCTATCGTGTCCGACTCTCCGATTTGTCTGCTTTGGCCGCTGGCCAACAGGCTGCCATAGTATCTTCACGATTTACCAAGGCCGATGGCATGGGTTCGACGGAATGTTCGGTCGGCACCGGTCCAGGCATTGCGGAGGGGCCTGATGGACGGCTTTGGTTTGCCACCCGCAAAGGAATTACCGCGGTGGACCCGCAGGCCCTGCCGGAAGCCTCAAGTCCACCGCCCGTTTTTGTGGAGGAGGCGCTGCTGTGGGGGGACCACGACCACGATGCTGGACACGCGCGTCCGCTGGTCGCGAAGCCGGGTGGTCCCCAACCCCTACGGGCGGGGGCAGATACGCGCCTGGTGGAGATTCATTATACCGCGCCCGGTTTCACCGCTCCGGAGCGGGTGCGGTTTCGCTACCGATTGGACGGGGGAGATTTCGGCTGGTCAGACGCCGGCACTCGTCGGGTGGCCTATTTTCAAGGATTGGCTCCCGGGAGCTATCGCTTCCATGTCACCGCCCGAAGCCATGATAGCGAGTGGAATCCTTTGGAAGGGGTGTTTGAATTCACGATTGATCCGCATTTCTGGCAGACGTGGTGGTTCAATCTCCTGGTTACGGTGGCAGTGGGACTATTGCTGCTTTTGATTTACCGGCTCCGGGTGGCGAAGATCGAAGCTGTCAACCGACTTAGAGTGCGTTTGGCAGGGGACCTCCACGACGAGATCGGAGCCAATCTGGGCAGTATTGGTTTGAATGCGGAACTAATGCGGCAGGATGTCGAGCTTAGTGCCAGGCAGCAGGAGGAACTTGGTTCCCTGCAACGTCTGGCTGTCCAGACGGCCCAGTCTTTGCGCGATCTGGTATGGTTTACCAATCCGGATTTCGACAACACGGGCGATATGTTGTTGCGAATGCGGGACGTTGCCGCGCTGCTATTGGCGGGGCGGACCTGGAAATTTGAGGGAGAAGCAGTCATGCCGAATCGCGTGCTCGATCCCGAGTTTCGCCGCAACGTCTTTTTTGTCTGCAAAGAAGCCCTGCACAATATTGCCAAGCACTCGGGAGCCCAAGGGGTTCAAATCGAGTTCCACGAACTGGGCGAGGGCATCGAGATAAAAATCGAAGACAACGGGCGTGGCCTGCCTCCTACTGTCGCCAATCCTGGGAATGGCCTTAAGAGCATGCGTCGGCGGGCCGGGGCGTTGGGGGGAACGCTGGATATTAGGAGCGAGAACGGAAAAGGGGTGAGCCTCTTGCTGAAAGTTCCTTACCGAAAATCGCCGGTCGGCTGGTTTTCCTGGACTCCCGAGAATTCGGGAGATGAAAAAATCCGATAATGGTGCAGGTTGTTGAGTGATGATATCTGGCCAGTCGTCCTCCTTGGAGGTCACAGGAGCGCCCGCAATTTGGGTGGTGGAGGACAATGGCGCCTATCGCGAGAGCCTCGTCAAGGTCATCACCCCCATTTCAAGGGCTGGGACGGTGAGGTCCTTTGGCGATTGCGAGGATGCCCTCGCCGCCATCCAAGCGGGCGATATTCCGGACGTCCTCTTGCTCGATATTGGCCTTCCCGGCATGGGAGGATTGCAGGGGTTGTCCCGTTTCAAGGCGGTCGCCCCGGATTTGCGGATTGTCATGGTCACTTCCTTTGACGATCACGATCGCATATTTAAAGCCCTGTGCGCTGGCGCCTCCGGATACCTGGTCAAGAGTTCAGCCTTGGGCAAGATCACCGAAGCCATCGCCGAAGTCCGCTCCGGTGGGGCGCCCATGAGCCCCCCGGTAGCCGCCGCCGTCTTGCGGATGTTTAACCGGCTGGGACCGGTGCCCGCCTCCACCCCGGACTACGGCTTGAGCCCGCGGGAAAAGGAAACACTCATGGGGATGGTGGACGGGCTCACCATGAAGGCCATCGCCGACCGCCTGGGGGTCAGTTACCATACGGTGGACACTTACGTGCGGAATATTTATACCAAGCTGCACGTCACCTGCCGCGCCAGCGCCGTGGCCAAGTCTCTCCGGGAACGGCTGTTCTAAGAGCCCGTTTCAAAAGTGGCTTCGGCCTGTTACGCCTGCGTCCGGGCCTTCCGTGGCGAAATCTCCCGCCGAATCGTTGCGCCTGGCTGGAATCGGAATTCCCCGTCCCGCGTTTCCCTGGCATAGGTAAACACGTTCCCGAGTTCTCGTGATTTTCGCGCCGGGCACGGGAGGTATATAACTTCATCCGTCGATCGGCCCCACGCGCTCCCAGTGTTCCGCAGCCGGCCCAGGCCGCCGGGGGAAGAAAGCGTGGCGGAGCCGAACGATAATCCGCCATGCCCTATAAATCTCTTCTTCGAGCTTTGTTCGTCGCCTGCACCCTGTTGGCGAAGGGAACCTTGTGGTCTCCGCACGCCTTCGCAGAAGCGGGTTCTGGCATCAATGAAGTGTTGAGTTTCGATGGTTCCCAGCCGGCCCCCGCCGTCCTGGAGGATCGCCTCGATTTTCGTGGGGCCTCGCTCACGATCGAGTTCTGGGCCCGGTTGGCCCGCCTCCACGCTGACGCGCCATTGATTCTTGGCGGAACTGCCGCGAAGGAAAAAGGACTGCAAATAGGGTTCCGTCCGAACGGGGCGTTCACATTTGGATTCGGCGGCGATGACCTCTCTACCGCCGCGAATCTGGCGGACTCCGGATGGCACCATTGGGCCTGTGTCTATGAGGCCACTGCCAATACCCGGATCATCTATCGCGATGGGATACCGGTGGCCGCTGACCGGCCGGCGACAGCATTTTCTGGCGATCTTGCCCGGGTCGAGATCGGTTTTGCCGGGCAGTCCAGATTCCATGGACGCGTCGGCGAGGTGCGGCTCTGGAACCTGGCCCGCAATTGCGAGGCGATCGCCGCCAACCTGGCCGTGGGTGCGTCGTTGACGGCTTCGCCGGGCTTGATACTGCGATGGAATGCCGGGTTGATCCCCTCGTCCGGTCTGCCGGTGGCGCTGCCCAGTTCCGGGGTAAGGTTGGTGGCGGACGAGTTTCCGCGCTTGGCGACTTTGCTCCGGACCGTGGATCAGGGCACGGCGGAGGTGGTGGTCGATAATTTTATCAGTTCCCATCCCGAACGGGAGGCCGACGGGATTCCCGCATCACGCCCCGGCAATATCCGCCTGCCGCTTTCATCCAGTAATGCCTGCGGTGGTTTCAACGCCTTTGAGGCGGGTTTCGATATCATCCTGGCTGGCCGTGGCAAAAGTCGGCTGGCCAACGTGCGCCGTGACGGACCTGGCAATGGACCCTCCGCTGCCGGCTCGGGCAAGGCGGCGTTTAATTATGGAGAAGCCAGTGGGAAAGGCGGTCACTCCGGATCACGGCCAGCCTTCTCCGTTCTACTTGTGAGCGAAACGGAAAGTGATGGTCGTCGCTGCCAATCGGTTCAGGTCGTCAGTGGCGCCACGTTGGTGGTTGAGCGAATACTCGCCACGGGAGTGGAGCCTGAATCCTCGGTGGCTTGGCGTTTTCGCGCCGCGGTAAGCCGTTATGGTCTGGTTTCGGTGTGGGTTTTGCCATTGGATACGGTGGGCCGACCCATCGGCGATCGGATAGTGGTGTGCGAGCAGGCTCCTATTGACTGGGCACCGAAGGTTACGTGGGAGTTTGGGGCCTCGATCACGGAAGGCGGCGGTTTCGAGAAGGCCCATTTTGACAATGTTGCCGTCATTGCCGATCGAATTCCCGCTCCGTCCAACAGGCGCTCGAATCCCAGTTTGCGCCTCTTGGTGGAAACGCCAGTGAGGGGCTCGTCTCCAGTCGAGGGAAGTCGGGGCCAAGCCACGTCTTCGCCCGCACTTCCGCCGGGCTCCCGAGAACTCGGGAATATTCAGCGGACGTTGATTGGTGTTTCATCCAAACCACAAAACCAACGCCATTGTCCCGTTCAGGGTTAATAGCGACGGCAAGGAGACCCGGACCATCATGCGATACTCAGCCCTTTCTCAGGGACCGAACTTAAGCCGTCCGCCCCTCTGGCCATGGCCCGGTTTGGCTTGGTTGGCGGTATGGGCCTGCTGGTTTTCGCGAATGACCTGCGCGGATGTCCAGGTTACCCAGTCGATTTTGTTGCATCCGGGCTGGAATGCCGTCTGGGTGGAGGTGGAACCCTCCAATAATGCCACCCGCGCGGTGTTTGCCGGGATACCGGTCGAATCCGTCTGGGGGTATCAGGATCGGTTGCCTTCCACGGACTTCATTCAGGACCGGGGTGAGCCTGCATGGAATACGGCCAGCATGCTGATGTTCCTGCCGTTGCCCAATGTTGCGGCGTTCCAGAATAATCTGGCCATCATCCAGGCCCATAGCGCTTACCTGGTCAAACTTAGGTCAACCACCAATGTGGCCCTCTCCATCACCGGGTCACCCGTCATTCGCTTCGATCCCATGAGGCGAAACGTATTTAATTTGCGTGGATTGCCCGTGGATCCCGCGGCTCCGCCCACCTTTGCCTCGTATTTCGCCAATTCGCCAGCGCATAAGAACCAGCCGATCTATGGTATGGACGATTCTGGCCGCTGGGTCTTGGTGAACCCCACTTCACGTGTCCTATCCGGCCAGGCCTATTGGATCCGGTCGCTGGCCGATACGACGTACCTCGGGCCGATGTCAGTGACCTTGGATCGCGGCACCGCTCTGGATTTCGGCCTGGAAGCCAGTTCGCTGGGTTTGAATCTGATCAACCTATCAGCCATTCCCGGGAACTTCAAAGTGTTGGATCTTTCCGGGACTGCCAGTCCTTATTCCTATGCCACCGGAAGCGTCACCAATTCCTATCGACCTCTTCCTGCGCTGCTAAACGTGACCAATGCTCCGGCGACCACTTCAAGCCTCGGTTTATACGCCCGCCGGGGAGCCATTACCGGTGCCAGCCACCAGACCGTGCTTTCGATAGTCACCTCCGCCGGAACCCGCTTTTTCGTGGAGCTTTCGGCGGCCACCACGGGGAGTGTTACGGGGGCTGGCAGTCCGCAGTCTGAAGCCATCCGGCATGCGGGACTCTGGGTGGGCAGCGCCACGGTAAATGCGGTGTCGGAAGCGCACGGTGGCGTTCTGGTGACGAACTTGGTGAGCTATCCCGATGGCTCGCAACGGCCCCAAGTGCAGCGCATAGGCGCGGGAATCACGCCCACACCAGTCCGGGGAAATTCGGGATTCAACCTGCGATTGTTGGTGCATGTCGATACCAATGGCGTGAGTCGTTTGTTGCGTGAGGTGGTCCAAATGTGGGCCGATGGCACCTATACCAACGATCCCGCGACGGGATTGTTGCGGGTCGCAACGCCGGGGCATGGGGTTTTGGTGACGGACGAGGCGGTCCTGCCGCAATTCTCCGGTTCCACTATCAAGAATGGAGCGCAAGTCGGAAGGCGCTACACCTGCGCCCAGTTCGATTTCGCCACGCCGGGCGGGCATAACTATCTGGAAATGGCCGGCCCCTTCGCCATGAGCGATGACTCCAATACCAATCTGGTGACCGTTACCAACCGGATCCCCAAGGATTTTCCCACCAACCCGTTTCGCCACAAGTTCCATCCCGATCACCAGGCCGGCTTTGACGTCACTCGCGTGATCGCCTTGGAGTTCGGGCCGAAACCGGATTCGACCGCCGACCCGGACGCCGGTTATGACGCGGTCAACGGCGTCTACCACGAGACGCTCATCGGGCTTCACAGAACTAATATTGTGGTTCAGGGAACGTTCAGCCTGCGCCGGATCGACTACACCGGAACCTTGAACCAATAACCCGCCCGGCTTATGAATTTTTTCACTTATAAAATATCCCGTTCCGCCGGGTTGTTGGTGGTATTGCTCGCAATTCTCTCGCTTTGTGCGGGGAAGGGCCTCGCGCAAGGGCTCAACCGGGTGCTCCGGTTTGACCTGTCTCAAACCAACGCCGCTGCGTCCGATTCCACGATCGACTTGCGGGACACTTCTTTCACCGTTGAGTTTTGGGCGAAACGCGACCGAAAGGACAATGATGACTTTGTGGTCTTTAGCGGGACGACGGAGACCGACAAGGGATTGCACATCGGGTTTCGCAAGGAAGGCCAATTCACCTTCGCCTTCTGGAACGACGACCTGGACGTCAATTTTGCGGATCCCTCGCTGATGTGGCACCACTGGGCGTGTGTCTATGACCGGCAGGCCAACCAGCGCTCCATTTATCTGGATGGGACGCTGGTCAAAAGTGACACGCCTCGTGGTGATTACATCGGGACGCCTTCCAGGCTCGAACTGGGAGGATCCGCCAATACCGCTTTTGGGGCCAAGTTCAAGGGGCGCCTGGACGAAGTCCGTGTCTGGACCGTCGTCCGGAGCAGGTTTGAGGTGGCTGCGAATCAGGGCCTGGGTTCCCTCGACCCGGCCACACCGGGCCTGAAATACTATTGGAACTTCGAAGCTGTAAGTGGCGCCAACGTCGTATCCGTGTCGCCCGTCACGGGAAAACTATCGATTCCCGGCGCAGGAGTGCAGGTTGTGGTGGATGAGTTCCCTGCCTTTGCCTCCACCTTTGGCGGGGTGGACCGCCAATATTATGAGACAGTGGTGGATAACTTCAGCGGCACGAATGCCGCCCCGGAGGGCGTGACGTTTCTATCGAATTCCACCCTGGGCAGCGTGGGACCCTCTCGCGCCCAGATGGGAATCGTTTCAAACTCCCTGGCATTGCCCCTTCGGCTAACACGGTATTATGCGACGTCCAACGCCAATTGGGCGCTGCGGCTTACGGCTGCAGGCATCAAGGGGCAGGTCAACATGGTTCGTTTCCCGGTCATCCGCGCGAATGATGACAATGCCATCAATGAGTTCGACGCAGGTTTTGATTTTGTTCTTTGGAGCCCCCCGATGATCGAGGTGGCGTCGGTCGGCGCCTCGTTGACAACCAATTCGTATCGACCGTTCTCATCACCGGCGGGCGACGGAATCTCCTTTAACTTTGGCGACTTGACACCGGGGGCTCCCCAGGCGGGTTTGGCCAAAGGGTTCACCATCAACATCACCTCCGATGACAATGGGCTTGGCGACAACACGCGGCAGTATGTCCGCGTTTATTCCGACGGGGTCAAAGTCGCGGAGTCTATTATTCCCAACCTTTATTCGACCGACCTCACCGGCGTGTGGCGGCTTCGCGCTACGGTCAGCGCCCAGGGACTGGCCGCCGTACGTCTTTATCGCCTGGATGCCAATCGTGTTCCTACGGCCGATAAATATGTGATCTGTGAAAATGCGCCCTTGTCCTGGACGCCCAAGGACGCCTGGACGTTCGGTTTGGGCGGCCGTTCCGTCAATAACACTGAAGAAGCCCTGGTCGACAGTGTCTCCATCTACGCGGGACGCCGTGTGGTATCGAGCACGGGGGTGGTTTTTGCCACGGGTACTGTGGTTCGGCCGCTCTCCGCCGATCTCTCGCTCCGGTTTATCGCATCACCCACCAACCTGTTTCGTACGAATGCCGTGATGGGCACCGTGGACGTGGGACGGGTCACGGACGTGCGTCCCGATTTTGACCGCGGCACGAACTATTTGCTCCCCTTGGCGGGGGCCATGTCCTTCAACGGTGTCCAGGACGGACTGCGGCTGCCACCGATCACTGCTTTCAACGACGGTGCCTTTACCGTCGAAGCATGGGTGTATCCCCGCTCGGTTAACAAGTTCGCCCGTATTTTGCACACCTCCGCCTCGACGATTACTGGCGACAGCCTGCCTGCCGACAACCATGGAGGTGTCATCCTGGCGCTGGATGATGGCAATCTTGCCACGCGTGGAATTCCCGCGCTTTATCTTTACGGCAAGGACCAGTCCCTCGAATCCGCCCTGGATTCCGATACGCCGATTCCCCTGAACCAATGGGTTCATCTCGCGGCGGTGGTGGATGGCACCACCGCACGGATGTATATGAACGGTCGGTTGGTGGCTTCACGCCATGACATGGTGCTTCCTCCCTCCCTTGATCGCAACGTGGCGCTCCTGGGCAGTTCACCCTGGAAGTATGGGGACTTGGCCAACGTGGTGATTGACGAGGTTCGGATATGGAATACTGCTCTGCCGCAGGCCCAGATTCAGTCGTGGATGTTTCGCGAGGTGCAGCCCCGGCATCCCAGCTTTGCACGCCTGAAGAATTATTGGAGGTTCAATGACCCGACCCTGGCGGTGGTGGACGAGGTCACCCGGGCCACGACGTCGGTCTTCGGGACTGCACCCACCCAGGTGGGCTTCGGGCCGCCTATTGATGGCTCCCGGGTTGTCACGTTTGCTCCGACCGTGCCTGGGGCGACCTACGCCTATCGCACGTATTTCGTCAATCAACTGCAAACAACTACCACCAGCTTTACAACTCCCTTGCCTGGCATCAACCCGCTGGCCAGCCGTGTGATCCTGGAGGATGCGGGGCTGCAGACGATAGCCTTGGGCGGAATTGCCTATGGCGGGCCGGACTCGAATTCAGTCCCGCCGCCTGGCGCTTCGCCCCTCTTGGTCACCGCCACGAGTGACAACCCCGGTTTGATTCCGCCGTCCCTGATTTCCTGCATCTATACGAATCAGGACACCGAAGGCACGCTGGTATTCGCGTCGGCGCCGAATGCCTTCGGCTCGGCCAGACTCACTGTCACCGTATCCTATACGTATGCCGGCGGCGCCAAAACGGCAAGCAGCGAGACCTCGTTCAATGTTCGGGTCGATCCGGTGAACGACCTGCCTTCCGGTGGTTACGGAGCAGCCTTGCGCCTGGCTGGCGGACAACAAGTCGTGATTCCTCAGGTGGGCTCCAGGTTTGACGGGGCATTGGATGAAATGACTCTCAGTTCTTGGATCCATTGGCAACTGCCTGCCAGGGGCCAGTCGGTGCGCCTGCTGGGCTTTCCTTCCGACGCCGATTTGTCCGTGCGCCTCACCACCGCCTCCGATGGTTCCCACGAGCTGAAATTCACCTTTGGTGGCGCTACTGCCATGTATGCTCCGTCCTCGGGGAATGAGCTTTCAGATGGCGTCTGGGAGCATTGGGCCTTTCTGGCCAGCCGGTCCGAGAATTATGTGCGCATCCTGCGGAATGGAGTGGTGGTGGCCCAAGTGCCCTTTGTAGGGGCCATCAATCCCGGGCCGGTCGATCTCACCCTCGGTTTTTCCGCCGGTGCCCCGGGTTCGACATCGGGGGCGAGCCAATGGTCCGAATTCCAACTGTGGAAGTCCGCCCGCGACCCCGCGGTGGTGCAGCAAACCATGAGTTCCCCCCTGGTGGGCAACGACGCCGACTTGATGATCTATTTCCGTTTCAATGAAGGCGTTTCTCCGGGCAGCGTGTTCGTCAAGGATTGGGCTCGCTCCCTCACTGCCCCGAACCAATGGGGCGCGCAGGATGCCAGTGTCACCGGAATTTCCCCCGGGGCCAGCGCGGATTTCCAGCCCTCCTCCGCTTTTGTGCGCAACGGGCAGTCCATCCGCATCCCGGCCAACGAAGGTGCCCCTACGCTCTTATATCTTGCGGGATTCGATGTGGAAACCCCTTTGACGAACCTGGTTTTCACCATCGTTACCCCGCCGGCCCATGGAATCCTGACCAACCAGTTTTCGGGATCGAAGAGTCCCTACTGGGTCTACGTCGCCAATCGCCCGGCCAGCTCTTATAATAACCAGGACCAGTTCGTATACCGGATCACCGATGCGCAGGGGGGCATCTCGGAACGGACGGTCTACCTGAGTGTCGATGAGATCAACTACGATCCCGTCATCTCGCTGATCCCCAATCTTTCGGTGCTGCAGTATTCAAGCAATTCCGTTCCCTTCGTTATCTACGATCCGAACCCGGGGGATATTCCCGGCCTGGCCGAGCGACTGGTGTTCAAGTCGTCGGACCGGCAACTTCTTGATCCCGCCACCAGTTTTGTCGTTCGGGTGACCTCCCAGACCAATGTGGTGCTGACTTTGGTACCGGTGCCGGACCAGCACGGCACCGTTGATGTCACGGTAAAGTTGACCGATGGGCGTGGAGGCAGTGCCCAGGCCCTCTTTACGGTTCGAGTGGAGCCACCCCCTTATTATGCCGTAATGGACCTCGGAGAACGGGAGATATTGTCGGGTTTCGCCAGTTCGGCATTTGGCCTGAACGATGCCGGCATTGTCGTCGGAGCCGGGAGCCGGGACGTCCTGGGCGGCCAACGCGGGTTCCTTTCCGCCTTCGGCAGTGAAGGCTGGATCAGCTACGCCTTCAACGGACTCGCAGGCGTCGCCAACGACGTCCGGGCGATCAATAATACGGGGCAGGTGGTGGGCACCTCCGATCCCACGGGCGCCGGGGTCTTCAAGGGCTATATCGCGAGCACGGCCTCCACCAACGAACTGGGCTCGCTGGGCGGAGCAGGAGCCACGCCATTGGCGCTCAATGACAATGGTTTCGTGACTGGCTCGTCCCGTATTGCGCCCCATTACCACGCTTTCCGTTATCAGGGCGGCCTGGTTGATATACATTCCGCCCTCGGCATTGCGGGCAGCACGTCCAGCGCCGGCTGGGCGGTGAATGCATCCAATATCATTGCCGGTACGGCGTGGAGTTCCACGGCCACCAATGCCTTTGTTTACGACGGGATTTCGACCCGGCTCCTGCCGGCTCTTCCCGGGGCGAAGAACTCGGCTGCTTATGGCTTGAATGCCCTTTCCTATGCCGTGGGCTATTCCACGAGTCCGGATTCCCCGTTTCGCGCGGTGATCTGGGATGCCGCAGGCCAGGTATCCTCCTTGGGCGCCTTGCATCCCCAAGGCTCCAGTGTGGCCATGGCCATCAATGATTTCGGGCAGGTGGTTGGTGAATCTCGGATTCCGGGCGACAGTGATCCCCATGCTTTTATTTATACCTCGGGAACCCTGTACGATCTCAACCTGACCCAGCCTGAGGAGAATCGCTGGAAACTCACGAGCGCGGTGGCGATCAATCGCAGCGGCATGATCGTGGGCACGGGCATCGATCCACGGAGCCGCCAGCGCGGCTACCTGGCCTTGCCCGGGAATATTATTGGACGCCCCGTTGTCCGGCCCCAGGGGGCGGTGGCCCGCGCGCCCGAGATCGAAGTGCTGGCACCCGCCAACGTAACCGTGGCGGACGCCTTTTTGTGGAATTCGTTCCAGCGGCGCCTCTACGCCGTGCGGCCCTGCCTGGCGCGGCTCAAGTGGTTCACCAGCACCAACGATTTTACCGGGACCGGTTCCAATATCGTTGCGGTTACCGACCGCATCGTCGTGATCTCCACGAATATGTGGCCACGCAATCCCACGGTTCACGTGGCCACTGTGCCCGTAAATGTGGAGCCAACGGATGGCGATCTCCCGGCCACTTATCAGGCCCTGCTCTACTCCAACACAGCCAGTTCTGTGAATTCCGGTTTGAACGAGTCCTCGGAAACGAACGTGGTGGTGGATTCGGCCACCAAGCTCTTCAACGCCGCGAGTCCTGGCTATAGTGTTTTGCATTATTTACGGAAGGGATATGCCGCCAGCGCCACCATTGAAAACAGCCCCAGTTATCTCGATGTGGTGAGGACCGTCGAATGGGACCGCCAGCCGTTTAGTGACCCCACTCCCAGGCCTTGGCCGGTGGGCGTTACCTTGGGCCATACGAACCATTTCGATTTTGGCAACCGTACCGGCTGGGTGCTCCGTGAGAATTCCTTCTACGATGGTGTAGGCCCCGATGCCGCCTATCAACGCCAGGCTCGCACTGGGGCGATAATCCCGGTGAATGCGCCCGACCTGAAGGCCCCGGCCGACAAGATTCCCGCCGAGACCAATGATTTCGTGGTGGTATGGTTCCGTACCAACGCCATCGGCGTGCCCTGGGGTAATTTGGCGATTCATTATGGACTGCAGTGGCCCGAGACGACCACCAACGTCATTGTGATTGCGAGTGGATTGGGAACAGGACCGTTGGATCCGCTGATTTATCCCGACCAGCGGATTTATAATCAGCCCGATCCCAAACTCCCCGGCTACAATCCGAACGAGGAGCACGCTCTGTTCGCGCCCAGCTCGAACGGCCAGGCTCTCTTTGCCCTCCGGTCCGACCTGAACGATATCAAGTACCTGTCCAGGCCATTTGCATTGCTCAAATATCGTGATCCGGTCCTGGGCCAGTGGCGAATCACGCCCTACAAGGTGGTGGCGACCAACGATCAGTACCGGTTTACGGCCCAGGCTGAAGCGGGCCGGGAACTGCAGCCTTTCACCCCCTTGAACGTGCTGCAAACCTGTGATTCCTCCAAGTACACCTCCGGCCCGGGCTGGCGCGATTATAACAGCCGGATCTATGCGATGGCGGCCGGTCCCAACGGAACCGGAACCAACATCGTGGTTCAGTGGTACTACCCCCTGCAGCCAGGTTTCTTCTGGGATTGGGACTTGAGTGAGACTCCCAAAGCACCTATTGGCAGTTGCGTCGCGCTGCTTAACCGCCTCCAGGGGGGGAGCATGGACAGCAATCCGCCGGTGGATTATGTATTCCAGATACGCTGGCCGGACGCCCCTCCGGTGCTCCAGACCGGCCAAACCCTGCTCAACTCCGTTTCCGACGCCTACGGTCGTGGATTGCCGGACGTTTTCAAAATGGCCAATACCCAAATTATTTATGACGACGTCGCGGGCACCAACCAGAATGCGATCCAACACCTCGCGAAATTCTATGATCCCATCTCCGTCCGGACCGCCAACGGTGTGTCTCTGCCCCAGAGCGGCGGGGTGGAGACGGTCAATCGGAACGGCAAGATATATTTTCCGCAACTGCCCCCGTCCCTCGCTTCCAGGCTGTATTACGACCCGAACAACCGCAGCCTCAATTTTCAGGGCATCTATGACACCACCCAGAGCGCGGACGCTCCGATATTGCTTCCCAACGTCATGTCATCCCGGGATCTGGCGCGCGTTCTTTCACTTACTGACCAGGGTTCCAGCCTGGACCGGATTGCCTGGGGAACGTCGGTGAATTTGCTCTATAACTTCACCCGCAACCCGAACGGGGTGGCCACCGGGCCGACCTGCGTGGCGGACGAAGCAGTCCGGGTGGGGCTGGATTGGACCAAGTCGACGTATATTGTATCGGATGCCGACTACGCCCGATATGGCCAACCAGGCCAGCCCACCTTGCGCGAGGCTTTGGGATTCGGGCCGTGCACACAGCCCTTCGCCAGCCTGACTATTTCCAAGGTCACCAACACCGTCATCGTGGGCGGAGTGGCGACGACGCGGATTGTTACCTACTACAAAGATACGTATGAGCGCACAGGTGTGGGTCCCCAGCAGTTTGGCGGCGGTCCCAAGGCATTGACCGCAGGCGATGGAGACGTGCCACCCGCCCAGCCGATGCCACTCAAGATGTTGCGCTACAACGGGTCAAACACCCTGGTTCAGACGGCTGCGCCACTGGACCTCTCGGGCGGCTCGTTCACGATTGAGTTCTGGGCCAGGCTGGCCTCTACGGCGGCTTCGGGAAGGGCCGAGACGGTGGTAAGCCTTGGCGCCCCGTCGGCCGCCGGGGAATTGCGGATTGGCTGGCTCCCGGCGGGCCAGTTTGCCTTCGACCTGGGCACCAATGCGTCCCTCTCCTGGTTTCGGACTGCGGGCACGGAGAGGCCAGGGGGGTGGAATCATTTCGCTTGTGTGTTCGACGCCACCCGGGATAACGGCACCCAGTCGGTTTTTCGGAACGGCTTGTTGTTGATCCAGCGCACCAATGTTTTTGAGGATCGGACAACGGCGTTTGTGGGTTCCGGACGGTTGTCGGTGGGGGGAGGGAATAATAACTATTTCTGGGGCGATCTCGATGAGTTTCGTGTCTGGGAATCCGCCCGCAGCCAGGCGGAGATTCTTCGGGACATGCGCAAACGATTGGGCGGGGCTTTCGAGGATCTCGATATACTCTGGCATTTTGACGAAGGACTTGGAAGCACGACGGCCAACGAGGCTCGGGGTTACGAGAAACTCTATGCCGGGGTAGTCTCCGGGGCGCCGAGTTGGGTTGATTCCGACGCCCCCGCAGCCATTCCGCCGCGTTTCGTAACGATTGCCGAGAACAATGATTCCAATCTCCCGGGCCTGCCGGTGAATCTGAAGGTCATCCAGGTGGACGATGGCCCCTATGTTGGCACCCTCAAAACCATCGATCCCGGAAATGTCTTTGATGAACGGCTGACCATCCGCCATAGCTCCGATTTCGGCGCCGATCCGGATCGTATCGAATTCGAATGGTATTACCGGCCGATCGCCAACGGCGTGAAGGCGACGGATCTCCCCGTGGTCAACGTGGATGGCACCGTGCGCCTGGGTGGCTGGATTTTCATGGGCCGTTCGACAGGGAAGGGGATCAATGAAGTGACGTTGGGTGAGGGCGGGGAGTCGTCGCTGCTGGCACTGGCGGACAATTTCATCGTGGGCCGCTACCGTGGATATAACAAGAATGGCGTGGAGACGAATGTCTGGTCGGACTGGATTGGCCAGGAGCCCGGTCGTGCCAAATTGACCGCAGGCTGGGTCTCGCGGGTCCTCGGCGGATTGAACGCCTTTGATGTCCGCAGTTCGAATTTCCACACGGACCCAATCAACACGTTTTCTTCAATGCTCGTGCAGGCGGGGCGGCGGTACGAGGGCGACATCGCCTTCAGCGTGGCTCCGGAAAATCTTAACAGCCTGGGGCTCATTGAGTCTTATGAGACCGTCCTTCGGCGCGCCGCGAACCTGTCGATCAACGGCGCCCCCCGTGTGGATTTCGATCCGGCGAACAAGGCCATTCTCCGCGTGGCGACCTCGCTCGGCGATCTCTATACGCTGCTGGGCAATGAAGCCTACGCAGACGCCCAGGATCCAACGATAGGCTTCGGCACGGTCAGCGCCACCGCCGGTTCGAGCATTCCCTCGATTTACGGTTCGCTGGCCAGTTCCATCTTCTGTTTCCAGAACCAGGTTCCTTCGCTACTGGATGAGGAATTGGCCCTGCTGCGGGGCCGGAGCGACGAGGCTGACACGGTGTCGGTCGCGCCCGCGTATAATCGCCTCTATTGGAATTTCACCCAGGGCGACGGTGAGGTGGCCTACCAGCAGAATTATAACATCAAGGATGTCAACAACGACGGTTTCATCAACGCCGCCGACGCCAGGATCTTGTATCCCCAGGGCCATGGCGACGCCTGGGGCCATTATCTTACGGCGCTAACCGGTTATTACAGCCTGCTTCAGAATCCCTATTTCACCTGGGTCTCGCGCCCGGGGAACATCAACGTGGCCGGGGCAAGCGTTTCGGTTGATTTCCTCGACGAACGAAAGTTTGCCCAGGCTGCGGCCTACAAAGCGCAGGTCGGTGTCGAGGTCGTGAATTCCACCTACCGCAGGGATTACGTGGATGATCCCAATGGACAATGGCAGGGTTATAAGGATACCGATTCCGACCGGGCCTGGGGAGTCACCGAATGGGCACGCCGGGCGTCCGTGGGCGCTTATTTCGACTGGGTCACCGCCAATACCCTTCTGCCGTCCACCGATCCCGACCCGTCGCACACCGGCATTTTCAAGATTGATCGCCAGACGGTGCTGGAAATCAGCTCGATCCCTCCCCTTTCGGACCAGATCCAGGAGAACCTGGACCGGAGCGACCTCGGACTGAACCCCCTGGGAATCGCCGCGGATACCGTGCCCTTCGACATCGATCCGGCCCAGGTGACTGCCGGGAAGACCCATTTCGAACAGATTTATTCCCGGGCGCAAGGCGCGATGAACAATGCCGTGGCGGTGTGGAACGATGCCAACCGGGCCAGCCAGCTTATCCGCCAAAACCAGGACTCCATCCAGCAGTTCGGCAAGAATGTCCAGGACCAGGATCGGGATTATAAGAACCGATTGATCGAGATTTTTGGCTATCCCTACGCCGGGGACATTGGCGCGGGGCGGACCTATGCCAGTGGCTACGATGGTCCGGACCTGTATCACTACAATTACCTCGATTCCGCGAACCTGGGCGAATCGACCCGTTCGATTACCCAAACGCTCAGCGTCAAGTTCCAGCCCTTCCAGAAAAGCTTGAGCAAGTTTGGCTTTACTTACCAGGGCGATGGGACTGTCAACCTGCTTAATGAGACTAACACCGGCCCCAATAGCATTTTGATCATTGATTTCCCCCTTACCGCCAATGACTGGGCGTTCGTGGCGCCGACTGGGTGGGGCAACCGGCGTGCGCCGGGGGAGATCCAGAATGCCCTGTCCGATCTGCTCCAGAATCAAGCCCGCCTCCGGCGCTGCCTCGTCCAGCATGACAACGCGATCAAGGATATAGTGAACCAGGCCAAACTAATCGAGGCTCGTTACGACCTGAGGGAGGACGAGCAGTTGATCTCCCGGAATCGCAAGGCAACCATTGGGTCTCTCGCCGCCAGCATCGTGGCCGAAACCGTCGCCGCCAAGGCGTTGCGTCGCTCTTCGGAAACGGCTGCCAAACTGAAACTGGCGGCCGCCTCGGCGCTGCCCACCGTGCAGGGTCTGGCTGTCGATGCTTTGGCTCCCGCTCGCGGTGCGTTGGCTGCGGCTGCGGTGGTGCTGGAATCGACCGCCAATCTCACCGCCACCGCGATTGAAGGGACCGCGCAAATCACGGAGAAGATTGGTATTCCAGTGGCGGAGGGTGTATTTCAAGGCCAGCTCAATGACAAGAGATATGGTTACGAGCAGAAGCAGATGTTGCTGCGCTTGGATGAATTGATTCGCGCGGAACAGCCGCTCCGGGCGGAGGCCCAGCAGTTGTCCGAAGTCATTCGGCAGAATGTGGGCCGGTTCCGCAGCGCCGTGGCGGCTGGCGAACGTTTGCTGGATCAACGCCGGGCCTTTGCGGTCAAGGCGGCTTCCGAGACGAGCCAGTCGCGCTATCAGGACATGACTTTCCGCGTCTTCCGCAACGACGCGCTTCAGAAATATCGGGCCACCCTGGACCTGGCGCAGACCTACGTGTTTCTGGCAGCCAAGGCTTATGACTATGAAACTTGCCTTCTGGGCACTGACAGCCGCGCCGGGCGCACCTTCCTTACGGATATTATTAGCCAACGGGCCATCGGCCAGGTGGTCGATGGCAACCCTGTCGTGGGACCGCCCGGCCTCGCCGATTCCCTCGCGCGCATGGGGCAGAATTTCCAGGTGCTCAAGTCTCAACTCGGCTTCAATAACCCGGAAACGGAAACGGGCCGCTTCTCGCTCCGGAACGAGTTGTACCGATTGAACGTCTCGTCGGACCAGGAATGGCAGAATGAATTGCGCCGGAATATTGTTTCGAATGTTTGGGATGTTCCCGAATTCCGTCGCTATTGCCGTCCCTTTGCCCCGGAGTCCGCTGGTCCGCAGCCCGCGTTGGTTCTGCGTTTCCCCACGACGATGGTGTTTGGCCGGAATTACTTCGGCTGGCCGTTGGGGGGTGGCGACAGCGCCTATGATTCCAGCCGCTTTGCCACCCGTATCCGTAGTGTCGGGGTCTGGTTTAGTAATTATAATGGCAGCGGGTTGTCCTTCACGCCCCGGGTTTATCTGGTCCCGGTGGGGATGGACGTCCTGCGTCCGCCAGGAGGGGACGACTTCAGCACGCGGCAATGGCGCGTGGTAGACCAGGCACTTCCGGTGCCTTTCGCCCTGGGCAGCGGCACGTTCCAAAAAAACACCTTTCTCCCCGTGGTGGATTCGCTCGGTGGAGTTCTTGCTCAGCAACGCCAGTTCTCGTCTTTCCGGGCCTATCATGATGCCGGGAACTTTGATCCGTCCCAGGTGATACTGGATTCCCGCCTCGTCGGCCGTTCGGTCTGGAATACGGACTGGATGTTGATCGTGCCGGGTGGGACCTTGCTGAACAACCCCGATGCCGGATTGGATGGCTTTGTCGCCTCGGTCAAGGACATCAAGCTCTTCTTTCAAACCTATTCCTATTCGGGCAACTAATATGACTACCTCTTCTATCCTGGTGCCTGATATGAGAGCCTCAAGTGGCAGGCCGTTTGGCTTCTTTGGCCGCCGGGCGCTGTGTTCGATCGGACTGCTGTTGGCAATCATAGTGGGGCTGCTCTTGGTCCTGCCTGTTGCCGCCGGGCTGCGTGAACCTGACAACGTGCTCTTTGGCACGGTCATTCTTGGCGCCAGGGTTGTCACCGCCGATGATACGGAGGTGGTGGTGGAGGCACGTCGTCACGTGGGTGGTGCGGTATTGGCCAGTTACGCCATGGGATCAAATCCTGCCGCCGGGAATTATTATTCTCTGCGCATACCCGTGGAGAATAACGTTCCCTTCGCCAGTCCTATGGCGTCGCTGGCTGGCGATCTGTTGGACGTCATCGTCCGGGACGCCACCGGCGATCTCGACAGCCTTGCCTTTACTGTGGGATCCCGCGCCACGGTTACCAAGCTTGATTTCGGTTCCCTCGATTCTGACCAGAACGGCCTGCCTGATGCCTGGGAACTCCAGTATTTCGGGCGAATCGGCGTCGACCCCAACTCCATGCCGACCCTGGATCGGCTGACGGTAATGCAGAAGTTCAAACTCGGTATCGATCCCACCAAGGCCAATGCGCCGCATCCCGCCGATACCAGCCCGTTCGATTATTCCCTCACTTTTGGGGAGGTTGCCACCTACGGCCAGTATTGGAAAGCCGGCCTGGCTTGGAGCGTCGCGCCGACCGATATCCCGGTCGAGTACGTGACCCGCGCCGGCGCCTTATGGAAGGATGGTGAGCGTTATACCCTCAGTCTGGACGCCAGTACAAATGCGCCCACTTGGTGGGTGAACGTGCCCCTCGGATCGGACTTTCCGCGTGGCGAGAGCCTGGTGGTGCGTACTTTGCCCGAGGGGCTCCAGGCTGGTGCCGCGATCCAGGTCCTTTTGGAAGTCTCACCCGCCAACACCGTTAATGCCTACGCTGTCGAAGAACGGATTCTTCCGGGTTGGGTAGTGGAACAAACCAGCGACCAGGGAACCTATCTGGCTGCGGCGGAGGTTATCCGTTGGGGGCCCTTTTTTGACAGCCAGCCCCGGACCTTCTCCTATGCCGTGCGGCCACCGATTGAAGCCTTGGTGGGCACTTTCGCGGGCGTGGGGTCATTTGACGGTTCGAATGTCGATACGGTGGGCGACACCGATCTCACACCGACTGGCGTCGTAACCCGCCTGCGTTGGGCGCTGAATCTGGATTCGGGGATCCGGCTATCCATGCGAGGCCACCCGGGACGCCGTTACGCCATCGAGGTTTCCTCAGATCTCCAGGCGTGGACCGAATGGGTTCGGGTAACGGCCGATTCGACCGGTGATTTGGAGGTCGACGGTGGCGTGCTGTACGAGGCGGGCTCGCGATTCTATCGTGCCCGGGGGATTGCCGATTAATTACGGCAATAGCGTCGGCGTAACATGGGTACCGATCGATGGATCCGCACCCATTCGTGCGGGGACTATTATGCCGTCCGTATCGAAGTGCGCCGTCCGAAGAAGAAATAGATGACGGCGCCGATGATATGGGTGAACCAGATCAGGACCGTCCACAGCACGCGGCTCCAGCCCCCGATGCGGTCGTTGCGGATGGCGTCGACCAGCATCCAGATCCAAAAGACGGTGATGGCAATCCCCACGGCCAACACGGCCAAAATCGCCAGTATCGCCAATATTCCCACCAATGCGGTCGCAACTATCGCAATCATATTTCCTCCAGTTTCCTGGGAATAGTACCCGGTGGTATGGGCAAAAGTTTCAGTTCCGTTCCGGGGAGTTCTTCGAGGAATGGCTCCATCCGCAATGAGGGCATTTTGGCTTTACCGGAGACACTTTTTCGCCGCAATAGCCGCACGAGTGGGGTATGGCGGCGCTTGAAGCCGTCGTTGGCAGTTGAACCCGACGCTCCCCTCGCTGCCGCGGAGAGCGGTCCGTCACCCGGCGTGCCCGAAACGCCACCCGGGCCACGACAAAGAATGCCATGACAAGCACCCAACCCACTGGAAGTACCTGGTCCATAAGACGTGTTTCGTTATGTGATTGACGGACGAGCGCGGGATTCGTTAGGTCCCACTACTATAAACTCCCCGAGGGCTTGGAAGTTTCGCTATTTCCGCCCATGGCGCGTTTTAACGCGGGTACCTGTTCCAGCAGCTTGCTGAATTGGACTCCGGTCAGGCTTTCCAGAATGGGCGGAAGCTGGGCGATGATCTGGGTGACATCGGCCGTGAGTTTACTTGCGCCGCCACCGGGTCCGTTGCCGGTGTTGATGATCACCATCTTCTCGGTCTTCGAGAGTGGCTCGGAGATCTTGCCCGCGACTTCGGGCAGGATGCGCACGATCATCTCGATGACGGCCGCTTCGTTGTACTGCTTGAAGCTCTCCGCCTTCAGTTTCATGGCCTCTGCTTGAGCCCGTCCTTGGGCCTCAATGATCGCCGCTTCGGCCAAGCCTCGTGCTTTCTGCGCCTCGGCTTCGGCGATGCCGGTGGCTTGGGTAACATCCGCCGAGGCAAAACCTTGTGCCTTCTGTGCGGCGGCGGTGCCGACCGCTTCGGTTTCCAACTGGAATCGCCGCGCGTTGGCCAGAGTCTCGACGCGATACCGTTCCGCATCCGCCGGTTTTTGCACTGTGGCTTCCAACTCGCGTTGGCGCCGTTGGATTTCCTGCTGTTGCAGTTCGATCTGCTTTTGCTTCTCGATGATTTGCACCTGCACTTCTTCAGCTTTCACCAACTGGCCGGTCTTGAACTTCTGCAGGTCGTAGGCGAGGTCTGCTTCCGCTTTCTTACTGTTCGTAGCGGTGTTGTAGTGGGCCACGTTCAATTGGAAGTCACGTTGTGCTTCAGCAATCTTCGAATCCGCCTGAAACTTGGCTTCCATTCCCGCCTGTTGGGCCTGCGCCGACTTGATCGTTGCATCCCGATCTGCCTCCGCCTGGGCAATTTGGGCATCCCGTTTTACTTGGGAGATACGGGGTTTGCCCAACGCTTCCAGATACCCTTGGCTGTCCCGGATATCCCGGATGGTGAAGCTGACGATTTGCAGTCCCATGTTCGCCATATCGGTTGCCGCTACTTCCTGCACCCGGGAGGCAAAGGCGTCACGATTTTGGTAGATCTCCTCCACGCTCATGGTGCCAAGGATGGCCCGCAGATGACCTTCCAGCGTTTGCATGGCCACCATTTTGATCTCCTCCGCCGTCTTGCTCAGGAACTGTTCGGCAGCCGTCCCGATGGAGATGTCGTCACCCTTCACCTTGATCTGTGCGACGCCATCGACTCGCACTGGAACCCCCTTGCTGGTATAGACTTCCGGCGTCTGGACATCGATGGTTAGCAACTCGAGAGAGAGAATATCCACCTTTTCAACGACCGGAAGGACGAAGGTACCGCCTCCCTTGACCACCCGGAATCCGCGGTCGATAGGGTTCCCCTGATGATCGGTAACCCGGTAGCGGCGGCCGGAAACGATCATCACTTCGTTGGGACCGACTTTGACATAACGCGAAGCCCAGATGCCGCCGAAGATGAAAATCATCGCCAGGACGCCGACCACGGCAATCGCGCCCCAGGCCATGGTGGAAATCGCCATTTGAGCCAGCATCGGGCTGGTGAGTATCGAACTTGTGACTAGTGCCATCATCTGTTGTTGAGTTGAGGTTTTGCCAACGGGTCAAAGTTGCTCCACGTAGAACTGGTTGCCGACGATCCGGGCAATCCGGACGGTCGCTCCGGCGATGACGAGATTCCCATTTTCCGCCCGGGCCGGGGCGGTATAGCGTGATCCATTCTGGACGTAGGCAATCTCTCCGACCGCACCTTGCGGGATGGGAGTAATCACGCTGGCTTGCAACCCAATCAAGGACTGGGTCTGGCCTTCACTGCTGCCTTGGAGCGTCCGGAAAACCCGGTTGAAAACCACGAATACCAGCCCGGCTACCCCGAACCCACCCAAGGCTGAGAGGGGAATATTGAGTGCTGGATGCTGGGTGGCGGGGAGACGATGTAACACCAATCCAATCCCACCGAAGGCCGTGATGTAACTCGCGATAATCGTCGGACTTAGGGGTGAGAATTCCGGGGCATCACTGTGTCCCGAGACTGGATGATCGTGCCCGTCTGAAAACGTGGGATGGCTCAAGTGGGAATCGTGCCCACCAAAAACGCCCGCGAAGATTCCGCTGACGATGGAGAACAGCAGTCCAAACGCAAAGCACGCTAAGTAAACGACAAACAGATCCATAAAACATCGAGTCGGGCCGCCGGGTTATCCGTTGGCAGAGCCACTCTTTCCCAGATAGAAAACCGGGTTTTGGTTCATGGGTAACGTCCGAATCGACCGAAATCACTACGATTTCGGGTGACGAGAAAACTAATAACCGGTGGGAGGGCAGTGCGCCCTTGGAATCGGCACGAGCCTTTCCAATTCGACTTACGCCACGGTAAGCCGCTGCATGGCGACGCCTTCGCGACGCTGGATTACCGCTTCCAGCTTGGGGACGTAGAGTTGCGTTTCCGCCGGTAGGCTGTTGGCGATGCCATCAAACGTTTTGGTCTTTTTCGCCGCCAAGGCATCCCGGATTCGCCCCTCGCCCGCATTATAGGCCGCTACGGCGAGGCGCCAGTCTTTGAAGCGTTGGACCAGGTACCGAAGATAAATGGCCGCTGCTTTGGCGCTGCGATCCGGATCTTGGCGTTCGTCTTTCGGCTTCAGGTTTAATCCCAAGGCCCGTGCGGTGTCTGGCATCAGTTGGAACATGCCAACGGCTCCCACTGGGCTGCGGGCGTGCGCGTCGAATCCTGATTCCACCTCGGCGATCCATACCATGGCGGGAGGGACCCGTTGGGAAACGAAAATCTGCTTGAGCCGGGGTACCAGTGGCACTGCTGCCGGGGGCTTTTCGATGACGGCGACCTGCTTCTGCCACGCTTGCCGGGTCTGTTCGGGCGTGGGTTGGGGCGGGGTAGTTGAGCCCTTCAGCGGGCGAATAGTGAGTTTGAGTTGCCCCGCCACATCGAAATCCGAGATGTGCGCACTCAACCAGGCCGCATAGGGCGCCGTTTCCTTGAACGTTTTCAGGAGGGGCAGCATCCGGCGGGTCGTCTCCTGCAACGCGGCCATATCGATGACGTAGTTGCCAGCGTACCGTTTTTGGATTTCCTTGAAAAGCTGGTCGGCCTTTTCCTGGTCGAATTCCGGCAAGGCCTTCAGCAAGGAATCGTCGATGTTTTCCTTCAGCCATTGCGGCCCATTCGCGATCAATTCCTGCAGATTCAGTTCCTGTGCCCGTGCCTGCGCCACCGCCGCCGCCGGGAGTGCCAGCGCGAGATAGGCGAAGGTGCGACGGTTCATGTGGAGGTATGACGCGCGGCTTCTGCCCGAAGATCAAGCTACCGGCGTGAAAATGTATTCACTGCCAGAACTTGAATTGTTCCGCGCCGGAAATGACGAGATCGAAATCGATTCCGAATAGTTGCAACAGCAGCGCGCACGCAAATTGGAAGGGTGCATAGGCCGCCTTGATCTGCCACATGCAGAGAATCAGGATCATTGGCGCAATCCCATACAAGCGCCGAGCCCCTTCCTGTATCTCCAGCGGAAGCCAGGGGGCGATGGCGCCAAATCCATCCAACCCGGGAACGGGCAGCAGATTGAAAACGATAGCGGTGATTTGCAGGAAGGCAAAAAAGGCCATGGTTGCCGACAGGCTGCTTTCGGAATTGTCCGGAATGAGTCCCAGACGGAACAGGATTGAAAGCACGAGTACGAGGGCCAGATTGCTCGCAGGGCCGGCGAGCGATACCGCAGTCGCCCATCCGCGAGACCGCAATAGGCCCGTATTGATCCACACGCATCCGCCGGGGAGGCCAAAACCGCCCAGCACGATGCATAACACCGGAAACACGATGCTCAGGATCGGGTCCGTATAGCGCAGCGGATTGAACTCCAGATATCCCTTGTCCTCGACCGTGTAGTCGCCTCCGGCAAAAGCGACACGCGCATGCGCGTACTCGTGCAGGCAAAGCGAGAAGATCCATAAGACCAGGACGCAGATAAAGACAACCACACGGTGACCGTATCCGAGCTGTCGTCTGTCGACACGCCCGAAATGCGCGAACCCGATTGGAATTCCGGACCTATTTTCCACGGCCGTGGTCCACACGACGCGGGCTTGTGCCGCGGCCTGGGAGTTATTAGCGTGCCTCGTGGTTTTCACCCTGCGGCCAATGCAGATTACCGACTACGAGCCCGCTTTTGCGCTGTGGACGGCGACCGAAGGCATGAGCCTGACCGTCGCCGATTCTCGTGAGGGAATTCTACGCCTACTAGACCGGAACCAAGGTCTCAGCGCGGTCGCCGAAAGGGAGGGCCGGTTGGTTGGCACGGCCTTGGCGTCAACCGATGGTCGTCGCGGATTCATCTACCATCTGGCTGTGGAACGGCAAATCCGGGGGGAGGGGCTTGGCCGGCAGTTGGTCCATTGGGTTATGGACCGGTTTCGAGAACTGGGCCTGGCCCGGTGCAACGTGCTGATCTTCGCGCAAAATGAACAGGGGCGCCAGTTCTGGCGCCATCTCGGTTTTCGTGAACGCCCAGATCTGGTTATCGGTTCCATTGATCTCTGACTCGGGATGCTCTTCTTTTTTGCACTATGACCAAACGCCGCGTCGTTTCCTTGCTTCCCGCCGGGACCGAGATTGTCCATAGCCTGGGGGCTGCTTCATGGCTCGTGGGGCGTTCCCATGCCTGTGACTATCCCGCAGTGGTCCAGCCAATCCCAGCGGTCACCGCTCCTTCCGTGGCCTTGGGAGGCTCTGGTGTCGAGATTGACCGAGCGGTAAAATCGGCGGGTGCCGAAGGTCGATCGCTATACCAAATCAATATCTCACTGCTGCGTGAGCTTACGCCGGAGGTAATCATCACCCAGGGCCAATGCCCCGTCTGCGCGGTCAGCCCGGCGGACGTGGAACGGGCTCTCGTGGACTGGCCCGGGCCGCGTCCCACTGTCGTGAGCCTTACTCCAGCGCGATTCTCCGATCTCTGGACGGATTTTTGGAAAGTAGCCTCCGCCTTGGGTATTGAAGATCGTATTCCCTCCGTGGTGGGTCCCCTGAAAGAACGGGTCGTGGCGATGATCGGTATCACCGGTGGCATGACCAAGCGCCCTCGTATCGCTTGCGTCGAATGGCTGGACCCCTTGATGTTGGCCGGCAATTGGGTGCCAGATATGATTGAACTGGCCGGAGGCGAGCCTCTTGGCCCCGCTCCGGGAAAGCATTCGGGATGGATTACCCTGGAGGCCTTGGTGGAAGAAGAACCCGAAGTCCTGGCCTTGATGCCCTGCGGTTTCGACTTATCTAAAACGGTTCAGGAAATGAAGCCCCTCCAAGCCACCCCGTCATGGAAAGCCCTTCCCGCCGTGAGAAGTGGTCGGGTCTACGCCGTCGACGGTAACGCCCTCTTCAACCGACCCGGCCCCCGGTTGGTGGATTCCCTGGAAATTCTCGCCCACATTCTGCATCCCAACGTCTTTCCCGCCCCCAAAGCCAAGAGCGTGCTGGCGCCAGCAGGGGGATGATTAGATTCTAATTAAAGGCTGGGAAACCACTCACGTCCGTTTCCGGCGACCCACGTTCTGAGCGGTATGACTACGCCCACTCCACGCACAGCAGCTCTGCCTGCCGGAGCACCGTCTTTACCGCCTCATCTTGGAGATCCGGAGGGTAGCCGTACTTGTTCAGGATGCGCTTCACTATCACGCGAATTTTTGCGCGGGCGCCTTCGCGCAGCGTCCAGTCGATGGTCACGCTCCGGCGGACTTGCGTGATGAGTTCGGCCGCAATCACCTTCAGTTTGTCGTCACCCATGGCCTTTACGGCGGACTCTTTGGCTGCGAGGGCCACGTCATCGCGAATCTCCGTCGACTCGTAGCTCGCGGCGCAGAGGGCAAAGAGTGTCCTCTTCCCGTTGCCCACGGCATTCTTCCAATCCGAGCCGTGCAGCATGTCGCAGGCGATGCCTTGTATGATGACGCTGGCCCAATCGGGTTACAGTGCGACGGTGAAGTAATAAATTACGGCGGTGCTTCGGAAGCGCCGTCGTTCTCGGTCCGATAATGCACCAGCCAGCGTGGGTGCTTCCCTGTCACCGTGAAGTCGCGAAAACTTTTTAGCAATTCGGTCAAGGTGGCAAAGCCAAGCGCCCGTTGAATGGGCCTCGCATCAGGGAACCTTTCTGCGAGAGCAAAGCCAACGGTCGTGAGATACAACGGACGTTGCTCGGAAATGCTTCTTTCAATCAAGTCGGTGACCAGCGTGCCTACATCGTAACGCAAATCTTCCCCACTCGAAGACGGTGGGATATCCCGGTAACGGACCTCCCACCGTGGATGGTCTCCAGTGACGGCAAACTCGTCGAAGCTAAGAATTAGATCCGTCAAAGTGTCAAAACCAAGGCTACGGTGGACGGGTCTTGCCTCAGGAAACCGTGCCCCAAGGGCAAGCCCAACAGCTGGGAGATACAAAGGCCTTTCCTCAGAAATACTTGCAGC